>JACOXV010000039.1 GCA_016182225.1 Candidatus Levyibacteriota bacterium | reverse complement strand
GTTGAGCGAATAATGCTGGTTAAAAGATTGGCAATAGCAATTCTTCTTACAAAAGGCTATACATACCAAATGATTGATGAGACACTTAAAGTCTCGCATCCTACCATAATGAAAGTGTCTTTAGAACTAAAATATGGTACAAATAATGGCTATAAAAAGGTGGTTGATAATTTTCTAGAACACCAAAAGAGAGAAGAGACGATAGATAAGATCGAGGAGTTATTGCTTCAAATTTCTCCACCCAAAGCATTGGGAAGCATAGCTTTTGAAAAAAAGAGTCAAAAGGGAAAAGAACTATTCAGAAGAAAACTCAAAAGATCTCATATTTAATCCACTTCAATACTTTAAAGTATTGAAGTATTAGAGTAATATTCCTCATTCCTCTAATCATTATTAGTTTTATAAATCTTGGGGTAAAACTTTGAGGCCGGAGGTAGTCATAAGGTCTTGTTCGATTAAATGCTTGGCGCGGGCGCGGTTTGATGACGACCAGTTGCTTTTGGGTTTTCGTGGAGTAAAGCGGCCGGCAAATCTTTCAGCGTCCAAACCTTTTTCGATTGAATCAATCCAGCCAAAACACAAAGCTTCTTCCACTGCATCGTTATAAGAAATACTGGGTTTTCCAGAGGATTTACGATAGTA
Organism: Candidatus Levyibacteriota bacterium; assembly: GCA_016182225.1. GTDB lineage: Bacteria > Patescibacteriota > Microgenomatia > Levybacterales > UBA12049 > JACOXV01. The sequence continues at coordinate 11,600 of JACOXV010000039.1, read as the reverse complement.
AATTAGCCAAATTTCTTTTTCCTTGTCATGATTTTTCGAAAGCCAATCACGCCAGGTTTTTCTATCCGGAGCATAAAAAGTTTTCATTGACGCTAGAATCTAAAGTGGGAAAATGCCTTGTTGGCATCGGCCATTTTTTGTACTGTATCTCTTTTTCTTACAGCTTCTCCTTCATTATTAACTGCTGAGAGAAGTTCTGCTGCCAATTTTTCGGCAAACGTGTGATATTCGGAATTTGCTCTTTTTCTGGCTGCTGCTATGATCCATCGAATAGCCAAGGATGATCTTCTGTCTCCTCTAACCTCCATAGGAATTTGATAGGAAGCCCCGCCTACTCTTCTGGCTTTAATTTCCTGCTTCGGACCGACATTTTGAAGAGCTCTCTCAAAAACCTCAATTCCATTTTCCCCTTTTTGGGAAAGAAGATTCATAGCGTCATAAAAAATACCCTCTGCTATGGTTTTTTTGCCGTCTCTCATCATGCGGTTTATAAATTTGGCGGCCATTACATTACCGTAAATTTTGTCTCCCTCTGGTATTCTTTTTTTTACTTTTTTTCCTCGCATATTTTAGGCGGCAGGCGGTGCTTCAACTGGCGCTTCGGGTGCCGGCGCTGCTGTCGTGGCCCCTGCTGCAACTTTAGGTCCCATGCCTCCTCCTCTCTTTGCTCCGTATTTGCTTCTTGAAGTTTTTCTTCCCTGGACTCCTGCTAAATCATATTTTCCTCGAACAATATGATATTTAACACCTGCAAGATCCTTTACTCTTCCTCCACGAACTAATACTATACCGTGTTCTGCTAGACCATGGCCTTCTCCCTGGATATAGGCTGTCACTTCGGCTCTATTGGAAAGCTTTACTCTTGCTACTTTTCGAAGAGCAGAGTTAGGCTTTCTCGGAGTCATAGTTTTAACAAGCGTTACTACTCCTCTTTTTTGAGGCGCCATAGCAGTTGAATAAATTCTGTCTTTTGCATTATAAAGACGCCTGAGTCCTGTAACTCTTGTTTTCCCGATTTTTCTTTTTCTTCCTTTTTTAGCTAATTGCGATAATGTAGGCATAATATTAGATACTAGATACTAATCACTAGTTACTAGTATCTAGTTGCTGGCTTTGTATTATACACTCTGGGCGGGTGTTTCTTCAAGCTTAGTCTCTTCAACCACTACGTCTGTTTCTATGCTTTCTTCTCCAACAGGAAGACCCTCTACAGGGATAAGACGACCAATTATTACATTTTCTTTAAGGCCGACTAATTTATCTTCCTGCCCTTCAAGAGATGCCTCTGTGAGGACCTTTGTTGTTTCCTGGAAGGATGATGCAGAAAGCCACGAATCTGAGAATAAAGAGGATTTGGTAATACCCAAAATTGTTTGTCTTGCAGTTGATGGCTCTCCGCCCTGAGTAAGAATTTCCCCATTCATTTCCTCAAATCTGGTCTTTGTTATAAAGTCTCCGGGAATAAGTGTCGTATCTCCTACTGTTTCGACAACTACCTTATCTGACATCTTAGATAAAATGACCTCAAAATGCTTATCGTTAATAATAATTCCCTGGGACTCATATACCTTTTGGGCTTCGGTAATAACATATCTCTGTGCATCCACTAGCCCTCTTATTCTTAAGAGTTCTTTTGGATCCACATATCCCTGAGCAAAGGTGGTTCCTATTTCCACTTCATCTCCATCATGGACCAAAAGCGTCATAGCCAAAGGCACAAAATATTCTCTTTCCTCGGCCGGTTTTCTTTTTCCGGTAAGCTTTATAATGTACCCGTCATTTGTAGTCTCAATACTTACTTTTCCTGAAATCTCAGCGATAGGAGAAAGGATTTTTGGTGTTCTCATTTCGAAAAGTTCTTCAACACGCGGAAGACCCTGTGTTACGTCAGACATCACAACTCCTCCAAAATGTTTAACTCTCATGGTAAGCTGAGTTCCCGGTTCTCCAATTGACTGAGCTGCCATAACTCCTACAGGAACACCTGATGCTACTTTCTCTCTGGTAGAAAAGTCCCATCCATAACAGTTTGCACAGACTCCATACGGAAGTATGCATGTTAAAGGAGATCTTACTGTTATTTCAGATACTCCTGCATCAACTATTCCGCCCACATTTTCTTCATCTATTTCTTCTCCTTCTTTCAATATTTCTTTCTTTGTTTTTGGAGAGACGACCTTTTCCGCGACAATCCTTCCCAAAATTCTATCTGCAAAGGACGCTGTTCTTAGTCTGTCTTCTGCTTGTATCTTTATTCCTTCTTTTGTTCCGCAATCTTCTTCTTTAATGATCATGTCGTGGCTTACATCGACAAGTCTTCTGGTTAAATATCCTGCGTTTGCGGTCTTTAGGGCTGAATCTGTCAAACCTTTCCTAGAACCTCGGGCGCTCGCAACATATTCAAAAATAGATAAACCCTCCCGGAAGTTAGATTTAATAGGAAGCTCGACGATTTTCCCAAGAGGATCCAAGATCAACCCTCTCATAGCTGAGAGCTGTTTTAGTTGTTCTTTTCCGGCTCTAGCTCCTTCAGAATCAATAATGACTCTTATCATGTTATCGCCTTTTATAATATTCCACGTAAGATCCGCGATTTTATCTGTGGTTTCAAGCCAAACATCATTGGCAAGTCTTTTTCTTTCTTCGTAAGTTATAAGTCCCTGTTGATATTCAGCTTCAATTTCACCAACTTTCTTTTCTGCTGCATCAATAAGAGACTGTTTTTCGTTTGCCATTTCCATATCAAATACCGATACCGAAATTCCCGAAACAGTAGAACCCCAGAATCCTAAAGCTTTTATCCTGTCGATAAGATTTGCAACTTCTTCCGCTGAAAGATGTTTGGTAGCTTGTGTAACAATTTTTTTAATTCCGGTTGCTTTTACGGCTTCGTTGATAAAATGAAAGCTTTCCGGAAGCTGTTCGTTAAACATGAGTCTTCCGACGGTTGTCTCAATTATTTCTTTTCCTAATTTTACTTTTATTGGCTGTCTTAATTTTGCTTTTCCAAAAGTATAGGAAAGAAGTGCTTCATTTATTTCTCCAAAATACGTCTGTTCTTCTTCCGGTACTCTATGGGCTTCATTCATACTGGTAAGATAGAAAATTCCGATCGCCATTTCTTTATCAGGAAGAGTAATTGGGCTTCCGTCTGCAGGCTTTAATAAATTATTTCTAGGCATCATAAGCTCAATTGCTTCTCTTTGGGCATTCTCCGAGAGAGGAATATGTACTGCCATCTGGTCTCCATCAAAGTCAGCGTTGTATCCTTTACAAACACAGGGATGAAGAGTAATAGCAGATCCTTCAATAAGAACCGGGTAAAATGCCTGAATTCCCAGCTTGTGAAGTGTTGGAGCACGATTAAGAAGTACCGGATGGTTTTTTGTAATTTCTTCTAAAATATCAAAAACTTCAGGCGGACGTTTCTCAATAAATCTTTTTGCAGATTTGATGTTGGGGGCATAGCCTCTGACTATAACTTCGCGTAAAACAAAGGGCTTAAACATCTCAAGCGCCATTTCTTTAGGAAGTCCGCATTGAGATAATGAGAGTTCCGGTCCCACAACTATTACAGATCTTCCTGAATAATCTACTCTTTTTCCCAAAAGATTTTGTCTAAATCTTCCTTGCTTTCCTCTAAGCATGTCGGAAAGTGAGCGAAGAGGTGCTGAAACTACTTGAGTTCCTCTTTGGGATGCATCAATAAGCGAATCTACTGCTTCCTGAAGCATTCTTTTCTCATTTCTAAGAATTATTTCAGGTGCACCCAAGGCAATAAGATGCTTTAGGCGATTGTTCCTGTTAATTACTCTTCTATAAAGATCGTTTAAATCCGATGTGGCAAAACGTCCTCCGGAGAGCTGAACCATAGGCCGAAGATCCGGCGGAATTACGGGAAGAACAGTATAAACCATGTCAACCGGGCTTATTCCTGCTTTTCTAATAATCTCAAGAAGTCTTAATCTTTTTACTAATTTTAGATATTTTTGACCTTTTGCTTTTTCTACTTCTTCTCGAAGACCTACAATAAGAGAGTCTAAATTCATTTTCTGAATAAGCTCCATAAGACCCTCTGCACCGGTTTTAAGAGTGAAGAAAACAGGAATATCATATTCCAAAATCTTGAAGTACTCATCTTCGGAAAGAACAGATCCCTGTTTTAGGCTTTTTACCAAAGAATTAAGTGCATCTGCAATTTCATCGATTTTCTTTTCTTCTGCTGCGATTCTTTCTTCAACTCTTGCAGTTCTTTGGCGCTTTAAAAGCTCTAACTCCTGTTCTACTATTGCTTTTTGCTCACCTTTTACGGACTTCGTGTCTTTTTTCTTATCTTCAATTTGCTTGTTGATGTTTTTTTCCTCTTTTTCGACTTCTTTTTTCAAAACTTCTTTTCTGGACTCAATAGTTTTTGTGAACTCCTCAAAAGCTTTTTTCTTTTTCTCATCATCAATTTCTGTAACCAGATATGAGGCATAATAAATAACAGCTTCCAAATCTTTCTGAGACATATCCAGAATCAAAGATAAGGGAGAAGATGATCCTTTGAAGAACCAAACGTGTGCTACGGGAGACGCCAAACCAATGTGTCCCATTCTCTCGCGTCTTACGCGGGAAAGAGTAACTTCAACTCCGCACTTATCGCAGACTATTCCTCTATATCTAATTCTTTTGTATTTTCCGCAGTAACATTCCCAGTCTTTGGTGGGTCCGAAAATTCTCTCATCAAACAAGCCGTCTTTTTCTGGTCTTAAGGTTCTATAGTTAATTGTTTCAGGCTTTGTAACCTCACCATAGCTCCAGCCCATAATATCTTCTTTGCTGGCCAACAGAATTTTAAGAGATTTAAAATCCAAAATATTTATATCCTTCATTTTTTTATCTTTTATTAGGTTATTCACTTACTCCCTCCTTTAGCTCAAAAGGTGAGCCGGACTTCGTAACCTCAGACGTTTGAAGAATTTCTTCTCCCCCTAATGCCTCTTGAAGTTTTTTGCCTTCTTCTTCTGTTTTTTGGATGGTTTCTGCTGTCGGCTCCGCCAACGTTTCCTCTGCTACAATAGTTGCTCCCATGGGTACCACGTTAAGACCCAGCGCTTGAAGTTCTTTAATCAAAACTTTAAATGATTCCGGAACTTTTGGTGTTGGAATTGAGGTTCCCTTTACGATTGCCTCAAATGCTTTTGCTCTTCCCACAACATCATCGGACTTAATTGTAAGCATTTCCTGAAGAGTATAACGTGCCCGATGTGCTTCAAGCGCCCAGACCTCCATTTCTCCAAGTCTTTGACCCCCCATTTGTGCTTTCCCTCCAAGAGGCTGCTGTGTAACTAAAGAATAAGGTCCTGTTGAGCGCGCATGAGTTTTATCCTCTACCATATGGATAAGCTTCATAATATATTCGACTCCTACCACAACAGCATTTTCATAAGGAAGACCTGTTCTGGAATCAAAAAGAACAGCTTTTCCATTCTCGGGAAGTTTTTCTTCTTTAAGTGAATTTACGATCTTTGTTTCAGGAACTTCTTCAAAAACAGGAACTCCTACTTTTATGCCTTTTTTAAGAGCTGCCCATCCCAAATGAGCCTCTAAAATCTGTCCCAAATTCATACGCGCGAGTACGGAAATAGGTGAAATTACAATATCTACCGGTGTTCCGTCTTCCAAATACGGCATGTCTACTTGCGGGACAATTTTTGAAATTACTCCTTTATTTCCGTGTCTTCCTGCCAATTTATCTCCTACCACTACATGACGGAATTGGGCTACTTCAACGATTATTTTCCTTATAGTACCAGGCTCCAGCTCGTCTCCTTTTTTGCGATCAAGAATCTGAACAGAAATGACTGTTCCGCGCTCTCCGTTGGGCATGCGAAGGGAAGTATCCCTAACTTCTCTTGCCTGCTCTCCGAATATTGCGCGAAGCAATCTTTCTTCAGCAGTTAACTCTGTCTCACCTTTTGGAGCAATTTTTCCAACTAAAATATCGCCGGGTCCTACTTCGCTTGAGGCCACAACTATTCCGTCTTCATCAAGATTTGCCAAGTCTTCTTCCGCGACGTTTGGAATATCTCTTGTGGTTTCTTCAGGTCCTAATTTCGTCTCTACTACTGCTGACTCATATTTTTCAATATGTATAGATGAAAGCACGTCTTCTCGCACCAGTCTGTCGGAAATTACGATAGCATCCTCATAGCCAAGGCCATCGTATGAGGCATATGCAATTAAAAGATTTTGTCCTAGAGCCAACTCTCCATTCTGGGAAGATGGTCCATCAATCAAAAGATCTCCTTTTTTAACTTTTTGACCGGTCTTAACCATTACTTTTTGCGTGTATGCTGTAGCTTGAGAAGTTCTTTGGAAAGATTCTACCTTATGTGCCTCTTCTGTTTTATCTTTCCCTTTAAAAATAACTTTTTCTCCGTCAGCATAAAGAACTTCTCCATCCTGGGACGCAGTTATAACTCTTCCCATGACAGATGAGACGACTTTCTCCATTCCTGTTCCGACAATTGGGCTTTCAGGTATTACCAGGGGAACTGCCTGAGACTGCATGTGAGTGCCCATGAGGGCGCGGTTAGCTTCATCATGTGAAACAAATGGAATAAGACTGGCTGCTGTTCCTACAACTTGGCGGGGTACAACGTCTATATATTCTGCTTTCTCGCGATCTACTTCTAAAAACTCGCCTTTATATCTAACCGGGACTCTGTCAGATTCAATTTCCTGTTTGTCATTTATGACTCCTGCATGAGTAATGTAGTGCTCTCTTTCGTCATCAGCTGCCATATAAACTATTTCATTTGTGGCTTTTGTAATTGTTTTTCGTCCGCTTTTTACATGTTCTACTTTTCTATAAGGAGCCTCCAGAAACCCATAAGCATTTACTCGGCAGTAAAGAGCCATGTAGGTTACAAGTCCGATGTTTGGTCCTTCAGGAGATCTGATAGGGTCAATTCTTCCGTATTGTGAGCTGTTGATGTCTCGAATTGAGAAAGCTGCGCGCTCACGCGAAATTCCGCCTGTTCCCATAACCGTAAGACGATTAAGGTTGTCTATTTCTGAAAGCGGGTTGGTTTGATCGAGGATAGTGGAGAGCTGAGAAGTTCTAAAAAACTCGTTAATAGATGCCATAATTGGTCTGGCATTAATAAGTCCGGCAATTGTTACGGGAACATCCGGCTGAATAAGACTCATTCTTTCTTTTATCGATCGCTCAAGCCTTAAAACTCCTACCCGGAAAGCAGTTGAGGCTACCAATTCTCCAACTCTTCGGACTCGTCTGTTTGCCAAAGAATCAATATCATCTACTCCATCTTTCCCCCCCGCGAGCCCAACAAGAAATGCGATCGTGCCGATTATATCCTCAACGGTTAGAATTCTTGCCTCTGATGGAACAAATCCGGGAGAATCTTTAAGTTTTTTATTTATTTTATATCGTCCGACTTCACCTAAATCATAGCGCCTGTTGTTAAAAAACATTCCAAAGAAATTTTCTTTTACTTTTTCCAAAACTACCGGCTCTCCGGGATGCATTTTTTTAAATATCTCAATTAGTGCTTCAGAGGAGCCCGCTGTCTCATCTTTTTGAAGAGTATTGTCTATGAAATTAGTTTTTTCTTCTGTAAGTCCGGCAAATTTTTCTCTTATCTGATCGTTGTCTGAAATACCAATCGCACGAAGGAAAGTTGTAGCGAGGAACTTTCTTCTTCTGTCAATCTTGACTGTGATAGTACCGTATCTGGTGGTAGAAAATTCAAGCCATGATCCGTGAACCGGTCTTATTTCTGCCGTATAAAGAGTCTGTCCTGTTACTACATCCGAAGTTGCCGTAAAAAATACGCCGGGAGAGCGTACGAGCTGATTAACTATTGCTCTTTCAATTCCATTAATAATAAATGTTCCACGCTCTGTCATTTTGGGAATATCTCCCAGGAAAACTTCTTGTTCTATTTCTGCGTTTGTTTTTTTATTAAGGAGGGTTGCTTTAACATACAGAGGAGTATCGAAGGTAAGTCCCTTAAGAAGACAAAGGGGGGGTTGATTGGTAGGCTTTCCGAGTCTGTATTCTTTAAATGTAAGAGTCCAATTTTTACCTGTAAAGTCATCTATAGGAGATACTTCTTGGATAACTTCTCCAATTCCTACTTCCTCAAACCACTTATAGGATTCCTTTTGAACGGAAAGAAGGTCTAGTGTGGGCAGAACAGGAAACTTTCTTCCCCAATCCTCTCGGATATGGTTCTTAATCTCATTCTTATCGGCTTTAGGCATCTGTGCTAGAAAGTTTTCTCAATCGACAAAAAAAGACGCACCAGGTGCATCACCTTATTCACTTTTGTCTTAAAGTAAAACTTTTATATCATGGGAAACTCTAGGCTGTCAAGCCCCAAAATAAATTACAAACAGTGCGCGACCCGATATCTGAACAAAAAATGAGGCCGTAAGGTGGTATAATTACAGGCCATAAAACTATGCCTAAGACTGAAAAAATACCGATAATAGGCGGATTTCTGGTTCGAAGACCTGAAGAGCCAAAAAAAGAAGATCCTGGATCAGTATCAGTATTTGTTTATTATCCTGAGAAACTTTTTGATAAATATTTTGAGAGAGGAGAGATTCCGGCTTATGCAGTAGCAGATGTTATAAGATTGGGTCTTATTTCTGATATGGGAATGCTTTTGCAAAAAATGGGACAAGAAGATCCAACACATCTTTATTTAAGAAAAAGTAATCCCTTCTACATACCGCCAGATTATCAAGTAAAAGCAATTGAACTTTTATCAAATACTGTTCAGTCGATTAGTAATGCATCTTCTTTGGTAAGCCGGCCAGGAGACGTTGGCAGATGGTTTGAAAGAGCACTTTTTATCTGGGAAAATCTTGGAGAACAAGGCTTACTTGCGCTCAAAGTAAACGGAGTTGATCTTCCTGCGACACACGAAGGAATAGAATCAGCATGGGAAATTCTAGGCTTTCCTCCGCCTGAGGTTGAGGTACATAACGGAGCAATGCTTCCCGATCCTTATGCTAGAATCAATATATCTCTGCTATAATTCCCCTTATGACAAATACAGAAGATTTATTAAAAAAATTAATATCCATTCCTTCCCCGACAGGAAGCGAGTCTGAAGTTTGTAATTTTATGCTTGATTTATTAAATAAAGAGGGATTTAAGACTTCGAAATATGAAGTGGGAAATGAAAGGTTTAATATTGTTGCAAATATAGGAAACAATCCAAGGGTTTATCTTCAAGCCCACTTAGATACAGTTCCTGGAATAATTGAATATAGCGAAGATGACGAGAATATTTACGGAAGAGGAGCCTGTGACACAAAAGGATCAGTAGCTTGTATGGTATCCGCAGCGATTTCTTGCAAAAAACAAGGATATAAAAATTTTGGATTAATTTTTACAGTCGGGGAAGAAACTGATTTTGATGGAGCAAAAAAAATTATCCAGTCAAACTTTCCTATTCCATTTGTAATTGTCGGTGAACCATCTTCTCTTCAAATAGTTAATGAACATTTTGGAATATTGGTGATAAAAATCACGGCAAAAGGAAAAGCAGCTCACAGCAGCAAACCCGATGAAGGGATAAATGCAATAGATAAGCTTTTGGAAACAATTGAAAAAGTAAAGTCTTTAAAAATTCATCCAAATACACTTATGAGCCTTGTTCTGATAGACGGAGGAGTTGCCGACAATGTAATACCGGGATTGGCACAAGCAACTTTTAGCTTTAGGGTCTCACCTGATGACAAAAACGATTACACTTCCCAGATAAAAGCATTTTCTACCGCAAACATCTCGGTCGAGGAAACATTGAAACTAAACAGCGTTCATACTGATGTACCTAAAGAGCTTTCTTTCATCAAAGAAAAAAAAACTGTTAAATACTCAACCGAACTCTCATTTTTCCAAAAAGGCGTTGTCATCGGGCCCGGAGATATTAAATATGCACACGGACCCAATGAGCAACTTCCCAAAATAGAACTTAAAAAAGCTGTTGAAGTTTATTCGCAAATAATAAAAAACTTCGAGTAACTTGTTTTTATTGTTCTAAATTGATCAAGACAAAATCTCTTCTGTCCGGAACCAGATCATTTCGTGGATAAACCGAAGTGCCTTCGAAATCTCGCTTCGCTGCAGCAACAAGTCTCGGGTTTATTGTCCTAAAAGCCATTGTTTGACTTCCAAACTCATCTGCAAAACCCATACACATATTTCTGAAATTTGACAAATTCCCCGAAGGTTTTTTGGACCTATCCGCAAAAATCTCGTCTAGCCACATAACAGGCGTCTTTCCAAGCAAATCTTCCATCCACTTCCTCATCCCCGGAATATATTGATATTTTTCCGATGCAATATCCTCGGCACTTGCGAACCAAACAACAGATGCTAGCGTAACTCCTGCATCGTTTCTTTCCAAATACCAAGCCAACGGAAATTTTTCGGCAAAACGCTCAAATCCCGCAATCAATTCTTCTCTTTCATATGCGGTTCTTATCAGACAATTTCCGCATTCCTCACACGTTAAACCAATCGGCATTGAAGAAAATCCGCCAACACATCTTTTAACATCGGCTTTGTCTTCACACTTACTTACCTCAAACCAAGGCTCACCGGCAAAAGCGTTTTGATATACAGGAACTATATCCCCATACATCTGTCTAACTGCGTCCAGATTATAAAATTTTCCTATTTCTGACATATTTATCACCTCCCTTCGCCTGCCTAAATCGCTCTTTAAGTCGCGCTACGAATAGTAGGTAAGACTTAAAGTAAGAATGGGCGGGCTTCAGGCACAAAAAAAACCAGAAAGCCGCATAGAGCAATTTATTTTTAGAAATAAACTACCTGCGACTCTTCTGGCTTAGCTGTGATGAGAATTTAGGGCTATATCTGTTAAATCATAAGGCGTATCACAGCATCCTATAAAAACATCCGGATTACCGCTTGGGTTGTTTGGACAATTGGCGCAATTTTTCCACACTTCATCTGTTACCAATGAATAATCCATTACCCCTGCTCCTATTTTTTGAAATAATTTAGCACTCATTGGATTTGCAAGGGCAAAAATAGTTTTGTTCGGATATCGATCTCCCAAAACACCAAGTAAAAATTCTGTGGCCATAGTGGCCGCTCCTTTTCCTTGAAAATCACCTCCCGTGACCAAGGCTCCAAACTCTACTGATCCATCTGTATAAATAAAGGCTGCGGCAGCGTGACTTACGACATCTTCCATTGCATTTACCACAACAGCAGATCGGTTTTGCAAAAATAGCTCAATAATTTCCTCGGGAGACTTCGGAAGCATTGTTCCCGCTTTTTGAGTCCATTCGGAAATTACCGGCGCATATTTTATATCCTGCATTCCGGCCATCCTTACCGCAAACATAAACTTTGGGTCTTCTGTAAAATTTTCTCTTTCTATCATTTTATTCACCTACTTTCCCATTCATGGTGAGCTTGTCGAACCACAAAAAAACCGCCCTTAAGGCGGTTTGCTTATTAAGTTAAAACTATATTTTATCCACTAAAAAGCACACCGCCTAAAAAGGTGGCATGTCTTCTAGCTGATAAAAATGCAATTTTC
>JACOXV010000010.1 GCA_016182225.1 Candidatus Levyibacteriota bacterium | reverse complement strand
GGGCCCTTCTCTTCCTCCTCTGAAATCTCCGCAGCTATTTGGATTTTTCTCGCAATACTGCCTACAAGAATCCGGGGAATTACATCCTCCCGGTCCTGAGAAATTACCTCCTTGAGAAGAAGCATAGCCCGAGCAAATTTGGTAATTATTCGGGTCAGAACAAAATGCTTTACAAGTTTCTTCAGATGTACATCCGCCCGGACCGCTTCTTCTTTCCCCGCCCCTTAGTCCAGTCTGTTTTGCGAAATTAGAACACTTTTCCCTGTTTTCTTCTTTACTGCAAATATCCCGGCAGGTTGATTCGGAATTACATCCAAGTATAGTTTTTGCTTTTTGAATTATCTCGCCTTTTGCCAGATCTTCCGTATGTCCTCCTGATAGATTATTTTGTCTGGCAAAACTGCTGCACTTCTCAAAGTTTTCTTCTTTACTGCAGATTTCCCTACAGGTTGACTCGCTGGTACATCCAAGCTGTGATTTTGCTTTAGCCAGTAAATCACTTTTTTTCGTGTCTTCTTCTTTGTAAAATCCTTTCTTCTTGGCAAAGTCTATACAAGTAGTTGAATTAACCGGGTCTTCACAAAATTCACGGCACTGCGAAAAACCGGCGCAATTTCCAAGGTCTTTTATGGGGAATGTTACATTATATTTTTTGGCCACATCATCAGGACTTTCCTCTTGGGCAAAACCTTTAGTCGAGAACACGCCAAACATAAATGCAAACAAAACAAAAAATATGAATAAAAGTTTTTTCATTTCAAATTATCAAACGGATTTTTATACGACGAAAAAGGATTTACATATTGAGAGTCTTTATCAAAGGGGTTATCGTATTCTGTTTTTGGAGCTACAGTTGAAACTTCTTTTTTTGAATTGACTTCGTTCTTTTCCTCTTTTTTACTACTCGGAACTATAAATATTGAAATAACAACTACCACGACTATCGCAACGATGAGGATAAAAACTATAGACAATTGTTTTCTGTTTTTGCTGGAATTGCTGGAATGAATAGAGCCTGGATTAAGATCTGGTTGAACTGGTTGAATATGATTTTCAGGTTCCATTTAAAAACGCTATAATTTAGGTGTAGCAGTTTGCCAAATTCCTGTCAAGTTTGAAGGTTTTTATTCAACTCTTCCTGTGAAGGTGGAGGAGGCTGCCATTTGCTGCTGGATATTTTGAGGAACTTCTTCATAGTGGCTTGGCTCCATGTAGTAACTTGCTCTTCCCTGTGTCATTGATCTAAGAGTTGTTGCATAACCAGACAATTCAGACAATGGAACCATAGCATTGATAATTGTTGCTTTTCCATGCTCTTCTGTCCCTGAAATTTGTGCACGCTTCGAAGACAAATCTCCTATAACATCTCCCAAAAATTCCGACGGAGTTGTAACTTCCACTTTCATAATAGGCTCAAGAAGTGTCAGTTTTGCGTTCTTGGCTGCGATTTGAAGCGCTTTTGAAGCTGCAATCTTAAAAGCAATTTCTGAAGAATCTACTTCGTGGAAAGATCCATCATATACCTCAACAGCCATATCCACCACCGGATATCCCAGATAAATTCCGTTTTCTTCAGACTCTTTTACTCCTTTTTCAATAGCTCTTATAAACTCTGCAGGAATTGCTCCTCCTTTTATGGAATCAATAAATTCATTTCCTTCACCCCGGGGTTTTGGCTTAACGCGAAGGAAACAATGACCATATTGACCTCGTCCTCCGGATTGTCTTATATATTTTCCTTCTCCTATGGCTTCTTCTTTAATGGTTTCTTTATATGCTACTTGCGGCGCTCCCACATTTGCTTCCACTCCAAAATCTGATTTCATAGTGTTGACTTTTACTTCCAATTGCAACTCTCCAACTCCTGAGATAATGGTCTGTCCTGTTTCGTGATTTGTCTTAACATGAAATGTTGGGTCCTCATCCATGAGTCTTTTTAGAGCCATGCCCAATTTTTCCTGATCTGATTTGGTTTTTGGCTCAATTGCCAACGAAATAACAGGTTCGGGGAACGTGATTTTTTCCAAAACTATTGGCTTTGTTTCGTCTGCGAGAGTATCTCCTGTTCCGGTGTCTTTCAAGCCCACGATTGCGACAATTTCTCCTGCATAAGCTTCTTTAATTTCTTCTCTTTGATTTGAATGCATTAAAAGCAAACGTCCAATTCGCTCTTTAATATCTTTTGTTGAGTTGTAAACGTATGAACCTGATTCAAGTTTTCCCGAATAAACCCTAAAATATGTGAGTTTTCCAACGTGGGGATCGTTCTGAATTTTGAATGCAAGCCCTGCAAGTGATTCTTCAACGACGAGATTTCGGGTCTCTTCCTCTCCTGTTTTTGGATTTAATCCTTTTACTTCTTTTAAATCTACGGGAGAGGGTAAATATTCAACAACTGCATCAAGAAGTGGCTGGACTCCTTTATTGCGAAGAGAAGATCCCGCATAAATTGGAACTAATTTGTAACCGATAACTGCACGCCGAAGTGCTGCCTGCAATTCTTCGATAGTTGGCTCTTCTCCATTCAAATATTTTTCTAGCAAACTATCATCGGTCTCTGAAATTTTTTCAATCAATTTATGTCTATACTCCTCAACCTGAGTTTTCAAATCCTCCGGAATGTTATCTGACACATCATATTTTGCTCCCAGCTCATCTGATCCCCATCTGTAAGCCTTGCGGCTGAGTAGGTCAACGTTTCCAACATATGTTTGCTCTGCGCCAATTGGTAAAACCATGATTGCAGGATTTGCACCAAGCCTATCTTCAATAGATTTTATAGTTGCTAAAAAATCTGCGCCAAGCTTGTCCATTTTGTTAATGAAACAAATGCGAGGAACCTTGTATTTGTCTGCTTGTCTCCAAACAGTTTCCGACTGAGACTGGACTCCTTCTTCCGCATCCAATACTGTTATACCGCCGTCCAAAACTCTAAGCGAGCGTTCGACCTCTGCGGTGAAGTCAACGTGGCCGGGAGTATCAATGATATTTATGCGATGCTCTGTTCCTTTTTGAAGTCCTTCGGTTGGAGTCCAGAATGCGGTAGTAGCGGCACTAACAATTGTGATTCCGCGCTCGCGCTCTTCTTTCATCCAGTCCATGACTGTAGTTCCTTCGTCAATATCTCCGATCTTATGCGTTTTTCCTGTGTAATAAAGGATACGTTCTGTAGTAGTGGTTTTCCCCGCGTCAATATGCGCAATAATCCCGATATTGCGTATCTTTTCTAAGTCAAAATGTCTGTTAGATGTTGCGTCCGCCATAATTTAGTTAATAGATATTAGATACTAGTTATTAGTTTAAACGAAATTCAAACTTAAAAAAACTCCCTTGTCCGCCGCTAAAGCGCTCCTTAAAGCAAGGGAGCTTAGGCGGGCCGAACCTGGAAGCTAAATGAGTATATCACAAAAATTGATTTTAATCTAGAGAATTGTGCCGATTTTGCGGTTTTCAGTTTTTAAGAAACCATTTTAATCTTAATAATCGAACTCCAAACCAAATCCTTGACAGAATCTACTTCATTACTT
>JACOXV010000034.1 GCA_016182225.1 Candidatus Levyibacteriota bacterium | reverse complement strand
GATATTGCGAAAATTCTTAAACTTGATTTATCAAAACTTAAGAATCTCGTTGATTTTAGTGGCATAAACGGAAGGGGCATTGGATATTTTACAAGTCTAGATATAGGTATTGAAAATGATTTTATAAACAATACTCCTGTAGTTTTTTCGAATGATATATCTGAAAATGGTTACGGAATATTAGGTCAACAAGGATTTTTCAATAATTTTAAAATAGAGTTTAGCTATAAAACAAAGAACATTATTCTCACCCCAAATAAATAATTGCTTTATTTTGGCCCCGGGGATTTTTAGGATTCGGGATTTTCCCAGTAGCGAGACTGTGGGGAAAGGCCTTGTAATCCGAATGGATGTTCCGCTAGAACCTGCCCCGAAGAAGGATTAAGTAGTATTCCGGGATATGCTTTGAGTGTATCTAATAAGAACTGTGCCTCAATCGCATACGCTCTTGGTTCAATTTGATCTACGTCAATTCTATGTCTTTCATGGTTCATATCGTATAGCTGTGAACAAATGTAGATCATTCTGGCTAAGGCATCAATTGGGTTATTTTTTGCATCAATTATGATTTCGGGAGGAATAAAAACCAGACCCACGTCCCTTGAATGATCTTCTGTATGTCCGGCTATTAAAACTAAAGGTTCCTGATCAGATAATCCTACTGTCATTTCAAAAGGAACGCCAAAAGATATTGCAGCTGTGGTTGGAGCTGGAGAAAAGATTACGTCTACTCTCTTTTGATTTACTGTAAGCCACGCATCTGTACCAACTTCTTCAAAGTGAGGATTTAGGGATCTATTTGCAAAAAAAGCAACGCCTGCAGTAAAGTAATCAGATCCCACTTCGAATACTTCTTCAGGTGAGGCCTGGAGAAGCTCGACCATACTCCTTACTCTATTAAAGTGTCTTAGATTCATCATGTCATAGGCCTGTAAGGGGTTATCGGATTGGAATAAATAATATTCTGCTTCGGGTATTGACATAAGGGGAAAATATACCACCCTAGTCTATAAAAGTCAATTTAAAATTAGTGAAATTGCCCTATTTAGATCACTAGCGGGGGAGGTTGGTTTTCAGATGATTCTCTTAACTGCCTAACTCTTTCCCAAAACGGGTCGTTGGGGTCTCGCGGATAGGTAAGCCTGACGATTGCCAATTCTTTTCCAATATGTCCTGAAAGGCCGCCTTCTCTTCCGTCATGCCAATAAACTCCCTCTGCCTTCAAAATCTCTACTTCTACTCCTTCAAAACCTTCCGCTGCTTTTAATAAAAGGGCGGCTTCTTCCATGGTTCTCACAGAGGTTATGGGTTCTCTTCTTATTTCGCCTCCCTCGCTTATTGGTCTTTCAACTCTTCCTGACATGTGAGAGATTATACTGCGAGGGCAGTCTAAAATGCAAAATTGATTTATCTTTTCCTTGGTTTTTCCAGGTGGTATAATTTGGTTGAATGTTTTTTCATACCCACGTTTATTACGCAAAAAAGGTAGATAAAAACCTCGACGCATTAAAAGTGATCGGGAGCATTATTCCCGATCTTGCCGGAACTTCCATAATAACCTGGGACCATCTTCACAAGAAGAAAGATATTTTGAATTTTTCCTCATATGTTAAAAAATCTTATCCTGATTTCGCCTCTTTACTGAAAGGAATAAATTACCACAACACCGTTGATTATTTAAGTCATCTAAGATATAAAAATTCTACTCCCGGATATGCTTATGCAAGTAGCACCGTAGAACTTATTACCTTAACGCAAAAAGCTTATAGAGTTACCCCTGAGCGAGCGAGAATATCTGCTCATAATAATATCGAGTGCGGGGTGGACTACCACATTTTAAATGATCATCCGGAGCTGTCAAAACTTATCAAGGATTCTATAAAAAAGATTGATATGGAAGGACTGGCAAAATTAATGGCGCAGTATTACAAAAGATCGGAAAGAGAAGTACTTGATAGCCTTAATATCTTTTTTTCAGTTGCAACTGATTATGACTTTAGAACTATCGATGGGTTGGTAGAATTATTAGTTGCGTTGAATAAAATGTATTTGAAAACCGATTCAGATAAAAAGTTAACAAGAAAAGTTTTGGAACTGTCTTTTAGAATAACGGAAGATACCTATAGGGAGTTTATCGAAACATCAATTGCTGTGAGAAATACAGAAATCAAAGATTGTTAATCTCTTCTTAAGCATCAGTGGTATAATTTGGGCGTGAGAGGATTGATAAATAAAGCTAAAAAATATACCAACGGAGGAAGAATTTTTATGCAAAGAGGATATCTTCGTAAAAGCACCAGGAAATATATTGCCTCTCATTTGAAAACCAAGCCTGATAACACTACCCGCAATAACCGCAAGCAGGTTTTAGGGTATTAACGGTTTACGAGGTTACAGTTCGTTTTCATCCTCCTCATACTCAGTTATAGTTCTTTTTACTTTTCCGCCTTTTGTTCCTCGGAATCCATATTCACCCCCTTCCAATTGTTTTGATTGTAGTTGGCCAATTACTAAAAAAAGAGGGAAAAAGGTATTAAATTGGTATGAAAATAAAAAATGTTTTTTGCCTTGACTCGAAGTTATTTTTTTGCTACAATATTCTCTACATGAAAATTGCATTTTTATCAGCTAGAAGACATGCCACCTTTTTAGGCGGTGTGCTTTTTAGTGGATAAAATATAGTTTTAACTTAATAAGCAAACCGCCT
>JACOXV010000056.1 GCA_016182225.1 Candidatus Levyibacteriota bacterium | reverse complement strand
GATACTTGCGACGCAGAGGTAGAGACGAATTGTGAGCTTTAAAACAGAGGGGGGCTTGCCCCTCCGAAGCCCATATGACTAAAAAAATTAATATTTATATTAAACAATCAGGTTTGAACCCTCTTTCATTAAAATTTCAGAGGGCGAAGGGGGGTGAATAAAAATATGGTAAGATACAGAACAAAAATAAGCACAGCGCTAGTAACGTTTTCGCTTTTGGCAACATCTTTCGCGCCGTTGTCTTATGCTGATACTACGATTGATATATCAGGAAACGGTAGTGGTTCGTAAAGCAAAAACGGGTAACAACGAAGCCAGTAATAATACCGGTGGAAACGTGACAATTGATACGGGAAATGCCACATCAAATGTAGACGTAAATATTACTGGTGGGGGAAATACTGCCAATGTATCGTGTGCTTGTAATACAACAAACGATACAGTTAATGTAATTGGTAATGCTGCAAATACCACCAACACTGCTAATGTCACTAATACAAAATTGAAAAAAGGCACTCAAACAAATGGCGGCAGTGTGAAAGTAAAAAAACTTAAATCCAGAGCTAAGACTGGCAAAAATAAAGCCAATAATAATACTAACGGTACAGTGGATGTTCTTACGGGAAATGCCACATCAAATGTGGACGTAAATGTCACTACTCCGTCAAACACCTTAAACATTACGCCATAAGTTTTGTTTGGTGTTATGATAAAAGCCCTGCGGAAACGTGGGGCTTTTACATGGATATGACCAAGGTCCGTCCTTGATCAGGCACGCGCCAAGGACGGACCTTGACAATCAGATTAAAATTTTTAAGAATTTAGATATGCCTTCTAAGAACATTATCAAAACTTACGTTGAAGGTGGTTATTATCACATATACAATAGAGGCGTTGAGAAAAGGGAAATATTTAAGGATGAAAGCGATTGTCGAATTTTTCTCCACTGCATAATGCTTTACTTGTCCCCCGTTGATGAAATTTTACAAAAATATCCGGACAAAATCAGGATAAGAAGATTTATTAAATCAAATCTATCTGAAGAAGTTGAATTATTATGTTTTGCACTCATGCCAAACCATTTTCATTTTTTAATCAAGCAAAACTCAAAAGACGGGATCATAAAATTTATGAGAAGGTTAATGACAAGCTATGTTATGTACTTTAATAAAAAATATCAAAGAGTTGGAACACTTTTCCAGGGAAGATATAAAGCAGTGAATATAGACAGGGATGAGTATCTTCTGCATTTAACAAGATATATTCATCTTAATCCTTTTGAAATTAACTCAGATATAAACTTTAAAGAATTTTCAAGCTATATATACTATACTAGCAGCAAACATCCTAGCTGGATAAAACCGAAAGAAATTTTAGATTATTTCAGTCTTAAAGATAAGGAATATAAAGTTTCATCCTATAAGAGTTTTGTTGAAGATTCATTAGTTGATTCAAGCGAAATATTAGAGGGTTTAACTATCGATTAAGGACGGACCTTAACACGTGCGTAACCAAGGTCCGTCCTTGGCTACTCTGGGGCGGCGAATACGAGAAGTCTTTTAAATGATGTTCCTATGGGCCAGCAGGTTTGGACTATTAAGCCTTCCCCATCAACTTTGAGGTAACTTATTTCGTTTGGGTAAACTATTTTTTTTTGAGTAACGGTATACCGGTATATCTGTCCATTTCTATTTATTAAAATTTCATCACCAATTTCGAGGTCTCCCAGCTTTAGAAAGACAGTGTTGTAATTTATTTGTTCAAGTGGGTTACCGGAAGAATGGGCAAATATAAAGCTTCTCCCCTCTTCCCCGGGAAGTGCCGTACCTTTGGCATGAGCTACGCCTTTCTTCAGAATTTTTTTATAAACACTCTCGGTCCATGGATCTACATTGAAGATAAGTGGAGCCTGGGCTTTTATCTTAGGAATAGTTATAAAGTCCCCTTTCAGCTCTGCGACATTTTTAATCTCAGGCGGAAATAAATAAGTCGATATCACAGGATAGAAAATAGTGAAAAACATTAATATAGATAAAACTAACAAAAGATTCCCCAGGTTATGGGAAATAGGTTTTTCAGTGGACTTTTTGACTATTTTCTTTCTCACGAGGCTCAATTATACCAGGATTACTTAAGGAAGAATAGATTCGGAGATCTTCCGGACCGTAGCCGCAGGTACCAACCCATAAAGAACATTACTACATTTATCAGAGCCAAGAACATTAGAGAGGGTGCGCCAGTAATAGGAAGTATTGGTCCTCCTGCAGAGGGTCCTGCTGCAGCGCCACCTACTCCTCCGTTTCCGCCACCGCCATTACCATTACCACCATTTGACGGAGGAGGTGGAGGTGGAGGTGGAGGATTTCCGTCAGGCGGAGGTCCTTCTCCTTCTTCACAGCAGTCAATATCTATAATGCCTACGTTGATTGGACCATTCTCAATTGTTGATGAGAAAATTATGTCTCCTGTTGCAATTCTTACATCCCCACCCACATTGCCATTTGCTTTATTTTTACCGGTATTTAGATCCCATTTGGAATTATTAACTATATTTGCGCTGTTATTTACATCAATTTTTACATCTGAATTATCAGAAAATACTATCGAGTTTGTAGAAGCTGATCCATTATCTTTGATCGAAATTGAAACATCCTGTCCATTTCCGGACGTAGCATCAATATCATAAACATTAATACTATTGTTTTTTATTGTATCCGAAACAGTAATGCTTCCTGTTGTTATGCTTACATCCCCACCGGTGTTATTACTGGCTTCATTATATCCTGTGTTGGCTTTTCCATTGACATTATTTGTGATATTGGCGTTATTATTTACGTTTATGTTGGTACTGTTATTTTGGGAGTAAGCAATCGTGTTATCAGAATTTGTTCCATTTCCTGAAATTTCAAGACCTACGTTACCAGGGCAACATCCAACATCAACTGATGACTGATTGACCCCGCTGTTTTCAATGTTAGAATCTATATTAATATCTCCAGTGGTTATTGAAGTGTCTCCACTTGTGTTATTGTTTGCAGTATTATTACCCGTGTCTGCATTAATATCGACATTATTGTTAACGTTTGCTGTATTACCTTGTGTTACTGTAGTGTCTTGGCTTAGATTTACGTTAACGCTGCTATTGGAATCGCTTCCGTTTCCCGACACAATAACTTCTTCCGCCATTACATAGTACGGATTTAAAGTTAATGCCACTGCTAATATTCCAAATAATATTTTTTTCATATTATGTGGGCAGAAAAGGCAGATAAATTCTTTATACTTAGGTAGAAGGCAGCCTGCTATTTCTTCTTTTTAAATATTTTCTGGTTAAAAATGCACCCGCCAAAAGAGGTGATGCCATAACAAGCCATGCAAGATTAATTTTTACTCTATTTTTTGTATCAACGCCTTTAGTTAGATCATTAAAGGCATTTGAGATGTTATTAAATCCTGCAACCGTAACTCCTGCGGGAAAAGATAAATTATTTAAGTTTTGATTGTTATTTCCATTATCGCTAGACTCACTAAACGTTCCTGCTGCTGTGATAATTTCAGACTGTTGTGATCCTCCTCCGTTGTTTGAAGAGTTATTGTTTTCCCCCGATAGATTATCATTGCTGTCGCTATTCTCTTCTGTTCCTCCAATTCCTGCATTAACCTGTACTGATTCTTTTTGGGTTCCCGGTGTTAGAAAGTCTCCCGTCCAGTTTCCAAAAACATTAACAAAAGTTACTAAAAGTTTTCCGCCAACTATATTGTTGTTTACAAAGTTTACTAAATTCGCAATAACCTCTGCATCGCCTGTGGTTATGTAGCTATCTCCTCCTGTATTGTTACTTGCTGAATTTTTACCTGTATTTGCGGATAAATTCAGATTGTTATTTACTGTGGCATTATTTGTTTGATTAATTGTATTGTTGGTTGTTGAATCTGCTGATGCATCGTTGTTGGAATTCGCTCCGTTACCGGTATTAGCTACTGTTATTTCTCCGTTCTCGTCTACACTAAATTCTGTTCCTTCAGATCCCGCAAAGAGTGATCCCGCAGGAGCACCAACGATTTGTCCGATCCACTGCCCGGCACGATTGATTATTACAAGCCACATGTCTCCTCCTATCAGATTGGTATTTGCGATGTTTAGTACTTGAGCTAATACATTTACATCACCTGTTTTGATATAGGCATCTCCGTCTGTATTTCCCGAAGCTGAATTTCCTCCTGTTGTTGCATCAAGAACTAAATTATTATTTATATCAGCAGTGTTCATCTGATTATAGGTATTGTTTACTATTTGATTTGAGGAAGCATTGTTATCAGAGTTTGATCCGTTTCCGCTATTTGCCACAGTAGTATTTCCTCCGCAGGTTGCGCAAGCAAATGCATTAAGAGCTGACTGCGGCAGAATTATGTAAAAATTACATTGCCTGCTAAATTATTATTAAGAAAAGTTAAAACATTTCCGGCAACATCAGCTGTGCCCGTTGTAATATAACTGTCTCCTCCTGTATTCCCGTTAGTATTGTTGTTTCCTGAATTGGCAGTCAACGTTAGGTCGTTATTCACTGTCCCATTGTTTGTTTGGTTGGTAGTATTATTTGTTGTTGTGTCCAAATTCGCATCGTTGTTGGACCATGCGCCGTTATTTGAGTTTTGTGCAAGATTAGTGAATCCGTCGCATCCTGAAATACAGTTGGCTCCGAAATCCAGAATAAAGTCTCCGGTGTGATCGTCTACTATATTAAATTCTACTATATTAAATTCAGAAACTGCAACGCCATCCACATTGGTGTTAGCTGCAGTAATAATTGTTCCTGTTGTATTGGCATTGCCGGTGTCAATGTATGAATCGCCAACGTTATCGGATGCGGAGTTTTGACCTGTTACAGAAGCTCCGGTTAATCCATTATTTATATTTGCGCTGTTATTCTGGTCTGTTGTATTGTTATTTGCTACGGTTGCAGAACCGTTATTGCTTGAATTACTCCCATTGCCATCGTTTACTACCGAAACTCCTCCGCCTCCGCAGCAATCGGCACCGGTTGATAAATTAGTATTGGCATTTGTGAGCAGATTTCCGGTGCTTGAGCCGTTCCCTGTATTTATATATGTATCTCCTAATCCTCCGTTGGATGAAACAGAACTGTCAGCCGGAGCAGCATTTGTATTTGACATTGTTTCATCTACAGGCGTTTCACTAGAAGCTGGAATTTCCCCTTCATTTCTTCCTGAACCAAGTGGAGTTCCGGGATCTTCCGGATCGTTTCTTCCTGAACCATGAGTTTGCCTGTCTGGTTCATGAGGGGCTTCTATATCCTGCGTCTCTTCCTCTCCTTCAGGAAGAGGAGATGTTTCCTCTGCTAACACAGGTGCGACACCTCCCAGTATCAGCTGAAGTGCTAATAGAATTGCTAATAATTTTCTAAGTTTATTCATTTTCTAAGTTTATTCATTTTCTAAGTTTATTTTTAATATTTACTATTTGCTATTTAATATTCTCTTGGCGTAGGGTGTCTTGGTGAAGTGCGTCCAAGAACACCCATCGCCTAAAGATTTAGCGCTATAGACTTGCCCACCAGTCTAAGAAGTCAGAGAAATCGAAATCAAAGTCGAAATCGAAATCAAAGTCAAAGTCTGGAAGATCGAAATCTATGCCTGCGCCGTAGCTGTTAACATTTCCTGATGTGGAAACATCAACATTTGACTCTGCATCACCGGTATCTATAGATGGATCACCATCTCCGCCGGATGTATTACCATTGGCGTCGTTATCTCCGGTTTCAGCATCATCGACATTAACATCATTGTTAACGTTAGCATCGTTATCCTGATCAACATTTAAATCAGAATTCAAATCAACGTTTACGGTGTTATCAGAGTTTGATCCGTTTTCGTTAACTTTTACGGTTAAATCACCAAAAAGGCATCCGCAGTCTGCGGCTGCATGATTGAAGTTAACCATATTGTCTACGTTAACATTTGACTCTGCATCTCCGGTGTCAATTGTTACATCACCGTCTCCGGTGTTGTTATTGGCATCGTTGTCGCCTGTGTCGGCATTAACGTCCACGTCATTATTGACGTCTGCGTCATTATTCTGGTCGATATCAAGATCGCTATCCAGGTCTGCATCGATGTCGTTGTCGGTGTTGGATCCGTTGTCAAGTATCCAAAGACTCAATGTTGATCCTCCTCCGTTGCTTCCTCCAACCACTGCGTGATTGAAATTGGCTGCAGTTGATAGAGACACACCTGATTTGGCTTTGCCAGTTGTTATGGATACTCCGCCGTCTCCGGTATTACCGTTGGTGTCGTTATCTCCTGTATCAACATTAACGTCAACCCAGTTATTAACGTGCGCTTTATTATCCTGATCAACATTTATGTCCATGTTCAGATCAAGATTAACAGTGTTATCTGAGTTTGCGCCGTTTCCCGAGATCTTTACGTCTGTATTTCCGTTATTGCAACAATTAACATCGGCTGAATTTGCGTTAAGTGTATTGTTAACACTTACGTTACTTTCCGCATTTCCAGTGTCGATAGAAACATCACCGTCTCCGGTGTTGTTATTGGCATCGTTGTCGCCTGTGTCGGCATTAACGTCTACGTTATTATTGACGTATGCTTTGTTATCTTGATTAACTGATGTATTCCGCTCAAGATTAACGTCTGCATCGTTATTGGATCCCGATCCGTTTCCATTTATGTTTATGGTTGTACCTGCATAAGCAGCTAATGGCATGTATGCATTAGCTAAAATAGCTACGGTTGCGATTGCTGTTCCTAATCTTTTTTTGTAATCTGTCATTAATTTAATCCCCCCCTCTCTTTTAAAGTTTTCTGTTTGTTTCAACAGATGCACTTCTTTATCCCGCCTTTTTTAAACTTGCGTCGCGTCAAACGCGACCTTGCTTAAAACAAAACGGAGGCCTTCTCACCTAGATTTCTAGATGAAAAAGCCTCCGTTTGCGGTCAGCTATTTAGTGTATCTTAGACTAACACTATACTACAAACTAATATTTGTCAATACTTAAAACTCACACTTATTCCATTTCTTTTTTTTGTGACTGTGTTTTTATTTGTGTCGGTTGATTGCTTGAAGTTAGTTTTCCGGATTACTCTGGTGGATATCTGAGTTACGGCTCCGTCCTGAACAATTATTTCCACGCTACCATACTCTATGTTTTGTAGGGCATTTTTTATTTCTGTGAGAACATTATTGTTGTATTCTTCCATGACTTTTTTTTGTTTACCAATATTATGGCGATTGGACTTTCTTTTCAAACAAAAACCTGTCAGAGAACTGTAAGAATTTAGTAAAACTACCTCTCAAGAGAAAGTTTTATTGTTTCTTTTTCTCCCTGCAATTCACCAATCAAGATTACTATATTTTTATCTGTATCATTAATAGGAAGTCCTATTCTTGTATATTTAGTTGAATCTGCCTGAATTTCTACGGGATCATTGTGAATTTCAGGAGCCAACTGCTCGTT
Organism: Candidatus Levyibacteriota bacterium; assembly: GCA_016182225.1. GTDB lineage: Bacteria > Patescibacteriota > Microgenomatia > Levybacterales > UBA12049 > JACOXV01. The sequence goes on along the minus strand of JACOXV010000056.1, from coordinate 10,917 downwards.
TGAATTATTTAATTTTACCCTTATATAATCTTTGGCATTTATTTCAATAGTCTTTGTGTAGGGATTTGTAATTTTAAGATTAAAGATTAAAAAGGTCCTTCCCTTTACAGATCTTGCTAATTTTCCCTGATAGATAAAGGCATCCTGTAAATTTGCAGACTCCACTAAAAAGGTGATTTTTGCAACTTCTTTTCCGTCTGCATCTCTTAATGGAAAATTAAATTTTTTATTTAGCCCTTGGGTTGCGATTGGTTTTGGCGCTTCCGTTCTTTCGTCAGATGTCCCGCCGATAATAGTACTTGGAGCAAAAGATTTTCCGGCAAGAAATGAAAGAATTACCAAAATCCCTAATCCGACATAAATGAGGTGATTTTTTTTAATATTTTGCGGAAGTTTAAAATTTCCTTTAGTTAGATTTGAGAAAACAGAGGATGTCCTGTTTTGAGCAACCTTAAATGACTTTATATATAAGTGGTTAATATTTTTGATATCCATATATTAAAAAAGCCCCTTAATCGGGGCAGATTGTTAACGTGTGGAAATATTAACAAATGTTTTAAATACTTGTCAAGGAGGAATTAGTGATATAATACGCTTCAAAATTTATGAAACATAATGAATCATTATTTATTGGGATAGTAAACATTCTTATTTATTCTGCTATTTTTATTTTTTCTGCATACCTTCCGACGGATCCGGATTTGGGCTGGCATTTAAAGTACGGTGAATATTTTTTCAAAACCGGCCAAATCTTAAGGGAAAACTTTTTTTCTACCATGATGCCTGACTATGCCTGGGCTAATCACTCGTGGGCATCTGATGTTTTAATATATTATATTTATAATAACTTTGGTTTCATTGGAATAACAATTCTTGGCGCAGGTATTGTAACACTTACCTTTTTTGTTTTATCCAAAGCTTTCAAACTCACTCTTTGGAATAAAGCTATCATTTTTCCTATTGTTTTGCTTTTGGTGAGTAATGTGAATGCGGTGTCTTTCAGATCTCAGCTTGTGTCTTATTTTTTCACTGCAGTACTGTTTTACATATTATCTCTTTACGAAAAAAATCCTAAGCGTCTTTTATTTGTAATTCCTCTTTTTTTAGCGTGGGCAAATTTCCATGGAGGCTTTATATTAGGAATTATTCTTCTCATGGGATATTTGGGAATAAAAAAAATAATAGAGATTTGGAATAATTTTAGCTTCAAAAAAATACTGTCTGCTGTTAAATTCGAGTTGCTAATTACTGTCGGACTCCTAATAGCCACTCTCATCAATCCTTTCGGATACGGAATTTATCTCGAATCCCTTAATCATTTCGGAAATCCATGGCTTAAATACGTATCGGAATGGGCTGCTTTTGAAGATCTTTCTCAGCAATGGTGGAAATTAATTCTTTTTACTAACCTGTTCCTTGGAAGTGTATTTGTTTTATTTGTGACAGGAAAAATAAAAAAAACTCTTCCTTTTGTTATTTTAATTGTTATATTTTTGGGGTTATCTTTTTACGAAAGAAGATATTCCTGGTCTATGTATTATATTTCTGCCCCAATTCTCTTGGGAATTTCTGAGTATCTTAAGCCCACATCAAAGTCCATTCAAAATACTGTTATATTATTTCTATCTTTTGCATTTGTATTAGTTGCAGTTCAGTTTAAACATTCTCCGGAATATTATCTTTCAATGAATTGGAGTAAATACTGTCTAAATCCTTCAAATCTATGTTCCTATGGTGCGATGGATTTTATTTCAAAGAACAATTTAACAAACAATATTTCTACTCCATACAGTTGGGGAGGATGGATGATATGGAATTTCCCCGAGATAAAACCCTCTATTGATGGACGCATGCATGTTTGGAGAGATAAAGATGGATATAGCGCTTTTGGCGACTATTATACATATGTGCAGGATTGGGAAAGTATCGATAAATCTCGCTACAATACTGTATTGGTACTCAAACAAAAACCTATGTTCAAAAGACTTAAGAAACTAACGAAAGAAAGAAAATGGAAATTTGTTTACGAAGATAGAGCATCAGCTGTTTTTGTTAGAAAATAGCGATACTTTACAGTGTTATAATAAAAGATATGATCAAAAGAAAAAGGGTATTTTCTTTTCTCATATCTTTTCTTCTTTTTTTATCGATTTTTCTCGCTTCCCTATTTTCTCCTCTTGATCCTGATCTTGGATGGCATTTAAAGTACGGTGAATATTTTTTTGAAAACGGAGAAGTTCTACGTGACAACACTTTTTCGGAGCTTATGCCTGATTATGAATGGAACAACTCATCTTGGGCAACAGACCTTTTAACATATCAGGCTTTTAATAACTTCGGGCTTATAGGATTGTCAATTCTAGGCGCAATAGTTATTACTTTGACATTTTTCTTTTTAGGAAGAGCGGCTAAATTATCTTTATTTGAAAAAAGTATTATTTTTCCGTTACTTTTTTATTTTGTACTTCCGGTTAACAGTGTTTCCTTTCGTGGACAATTATTGAGTTTGCTTTTTATGACTTTGATGTTTTATCTCCTTTCTGAGTTTGAACAAACCAATAGAAGGAGGCTTCTTTTATTGATTCCGCTTTTTGCACTATGGTCTAATTTTCATGGAGAATTTATCTTAGGCCTTGCGTTGTTTTCTATATGGACATTTGTTTACAGCGCGAAAGAAATTTACCTAAACTACAAAACTAGATTCAAAGATTTTTTTGTTGAAAATAAATTTCTATTTTTAGCATTCATTGGTTCGACGTTTGCGGCGATAATAAATCCTTTTGGCGTTGGAGTTTATTTAGAAACGATTAAACATCTCGGTGACCCAATGCAAAAAAGCGTAGCAGAATGGCTATCGCCTGCTGACTTTTCAACTGTATGGTGGCATCTTCTTTTTACAGGAATTGTGTTGGTTCTTGGAGTCGCACTACTTGGCGCTGGTAAAAAAAATTTTGACAAAGCGCCTTTTTATTTTCCTTCTCTTGTGCTCTTCATCTTTACTTTTTGGATAAAAAGGTATGCTTGGCCAATGTATTATTCCTCGGTTTTTCTATTTAAACCAGTGGCGAATTTCTTTAAACCAAATGATGAAAAACAAACTCTTTTTCTAACAGCAGTTTTAATTGTTTCTTTTTTTGCTTTTGCAGTCTGGTGGAAGTTTCCGTTTAATGACTTACAAAAAATGAACTGGGAAAATTATTGTAAAGAAACAATTGGTTGTTCGCTCGGAGCCGCGGAGAAAATAATCGCAAATAAACTAAACAATAGTAAACTTTTAACCATTTATGATTATGGAGGATGGTTGATATGGAATTATCCTGAAATTAAGCCAACTATTGACGGGAGGATGCATCTTTGGAGAAATGAAGCAGGATATAGTGCTTTTGAGTACTACTATCCAATCGAGCAAAATATTAATGATATAGATAGTTCAAAATATAATGCTGTACTTACGTCTCGATACAAGCCAATTTATGAGAGACTAATCGAGCTTAAAAAACAAAATAAATGGAAAGAAATTTATTCAGACGAAAATTCCTCTGTGTTTGTCAGAAAATTATAAATCACGCAATTTCCGTTCAAGCAAATTTTGTGATAAAAGTATAGTACTACATAGTACTGGAGTTTTAGCCAATCCAGTACCAGTTCACAAAATACAGAGATATAATAAATAGTTCTACTGCAAAAAGAGAAGCAACCAAAAAATAATATTTTCCTTTAATAGCGGTTGATAAATAAATAAAAAGTGGAAAAGAAACAATCTGCATCCTGGAAAAAGATATTGTACCATTAAATAAAAGTGGAGACAGGAATAAGCAAAGAACTATTAACCAAAGTTTTATGTTAAGAATTTTGAAGGATGCAAAAAGAAGAATAAGTACAGCGAAAATTACAGCAATATCTACCTGTGAAGAATAAAAATAATGGAAATCTTGATATCCAGGCGATGCGATTCTTCTCATGTTATCCAAAAAATTTGAAAACATATTTGGATTCTCAATCCACTCTGATCGCACTTTCATAAAGAACAATAAATCACCTGTTTTAAAATAATTATAGAAACTCCACAGCCCTAATGGTAAAAGAGAAAGAATGGTTGAAGACGCCATTTTTGTTAAAGATAAATTTTTCTTCCTGTATTCTTTCCACAAAAAGAAAAAATGTGGAATATAGAGAAGTACTCCGGATCCACGTGTTATGTTAAGTAACCCCAGCAGAAAACTTGATGAGAGCATCCTATTTTTGATTAGAAGATACGAGTACCAGATAAGAATGAAAAGAAATAAAGATTCTGTAAAATAGCTACGGTAAAAAATACTGAATGGAAAAAGAAATAAGAGAAACGCAGTTTTAATAGCGATGTCTTCAGAAATTAACTTTTTAATCACATACATAAGACTTGCAAAATTAATTACTAACATTATGTTTGAAAAAATAAATGCTGTAATTTGAATATCGTTGATTGTTGAATTCGCGATTCTTAAAACAGCAGGATAAAGAGGAAAAAAAGCAAAGGAGAGACTTTTCATAGTCTTTCTGTTAATTCCGTTAATTTCTTTCTTCAGTACCTTAGGGTATCCATTACTAGCTATTTTTAGATACCATTGTGCATCATACTGTCCTTGTGCATTGATAAGATTGAAATCATCGCCCTTAATTCTTGCGTCGGCTTTAAAGTGGTGAGCATTATATAGATAATTTTTAAGGTGGAATTCTACTTTATTATGAAACAAAAGAATAAATATATATAAACCAACATTTATAGCAATAAAAATAACCAGCCATTTAAAATACTTTTTGATGGCGGAAATATACAACTTTATCGACATTATAGCAAATGTTTTAGCGACAAGGTCCGTCCTTGATCAGGCTCATGTTAAGGTCGGACCTTATCACCTTTGGTAATTTCTGCTTGACAGATAAGCTAAGTATTTATATATTATTGTTCTATGATTTGTTTCGTTTTCGCTCGACTAAATCATGTTAACCGCTCTTCCGAGCGGTTTTTTAATGGAAACGTAGGGAGGCTTGCCACTCCGAAGCTTTGGAAAATACTTAAAACATTGGCAGGAATTGATCGATTGACTCTCTGATCGATAGATTAAAAACCTACAAGAGCGAAGGGTGGTGAAGAAGATGAATATTAAAAAAATAGCATTTGCAGGAGCAGCAGCGGGACTTTTCTTGAGTTCAGCAGCAGGAGTTTTTGCAGCAGGGCCTGGATATAGTCCTCCTCCGGCTGTTTCGAATGTTTGCAATGCTGGACACGGTGCATTTGCAGCTTTCAGTGACCCGAGCTTGCACGGCACGCCTGGCCAACCACCATACTTTGGTGACAATGAGCTAGGATCTGCACGTGGCGGTGCGACAGGCGAGAATAACTCTAATTATTCGGAGTCTTGCCGAAACTCATAAAACTAAGAGACGAGATTAACCTCGTCTAAATATTAACAACCCAAAGGAGAAACCCTGCGATTTGACTCAGGGTAAACATGCCTGCCCTGACCGTCCGGCAGGCGGGCGGCAGGCAGATCCGGAGGGTTGTTTATTTATCTGGAAATCTACTTGATCTCTACTTTTATATTTGTAGTATTGGAGCTGGCACTTTGAGTTATTTCTACTTGTATTTTCTGTCCTCCACTTGATGCCGATAACTTATTTAATACATTTCCGTTACTTTTTGTTCTTACAAAAGATTTTGCCGAATAATTTCCCAGTCTATCTGTATACCAAATAGTAATCTTATCTGAGCCGTCGCTACTCGTCATTACAAAAGTATTACCACCGGATGATGTAACAAGTGAACCAGGATAAATAAAATCAGAGCCGGAATAGGTATTTTGTTGCACTGTAGTTGGTGTTGGACTTACTGTTTTTTGTGTAGATTTTTCTTCGGTTTTCTTCACAACTTCTCTGTTCCCATCTTCATCTTTGTTTGAAACTACTCTATCTGAGGATAAAACTGCTCCTAAGGCTATTAATAATGTGATGAGAATTACAAGTCTTATTTTCATCATATTGAATTATACTACACGGTGTAAATATCTATCTGAAGTGGATTCCGGGATCAATGTCTTTCTCCGGTGCGATATTTATTTCCTCATCGCTAAATTTATATTTTTGTATTTTAAACCCATTTTCAAATTTAATTTCTTTAATTGGTTTCTTGGTGATATGAAATTTATTTTCTATCCACCAGGGAGAATTTATAAAGGGATTATCTTTCGGATCTGGTGCCAATACTAAATAAGTAATTCTATCTTTTTGATTTCTTTTTTCATTTTGCGGATGAGTCTTCTCGGCATAATGCATTGCATATTTTGTCTGGTAACCATAGGAATCCGGAGAATAAACAAAATATCCAAACTCCTCTTCCCCATCTTCATAAATTCTATCAGTCATACTCTTCAAAAATTTCCATGAATCTTCATGCTTTCCGATAAATACATTTGCTTCCTCTACGTAAAATCTAAAAGAGTGAATATTTATTAGATAAACGATTACAAACAAAACTGCAAACATTTTTTTAAAGCGCGAGGTAATAAATGAAGAAAAAATAAGTAGCGTTAGCGGAGCAAGAGGAAGAAAATAGTGAAGTAAAAGCCCCCCGCTTTTATTTATAATACTTAAGATAAAAAATCCTGCATAAAAATAAATAAATGATAAATACGAAGCCTTATATTTATTATCTTTAACTTGAAAGTAAATAAGTACTGACATAACTACAAAAAGAAGTAATGTATGAAATCTTTCTACGTCTTGTCTAAAAATCTGAAGACCTGCTCCCCAAATAAAACCGATTCTTTCCAAAACCAAATCCAGATATGTTTTATAATACGGGTCTCTGTTTCCCGGCCCAATGTATTTAAGGAAGGAATTAAACATCAAGAATTGGTGTCTAATATCAAAAAGTATAAATGTGGAAAGAGGAATTAAAATTAGAGAGTAAAAAAGAAAATGAAAGAACTTTCTTTTTCGAATAATTAGATAAGTTGTATATAGTAAAGCCAAAAAAAGCATAGGAATTCCTATGGCCATTTGGAATTGGACAAGAATCCCACCGGTTAAAATTAAAAATACTAAGTATTTTCCTTTTAGAGTTTCAATATACCGGACAAAACAATAAAAAAATGCCGGCATGAAAAAAAGTGCACCGTAAGGATTAAAAAATGATTTTGTGTGAAATACCAGAAACAAAGAAAGAATTAACGCAAATAAATAAGCTGTATTTTCATCAAATAATTTTTTCGCAATATAAAAACTTGAAACAACAGACACTACCGTTAAAAATATCCAGTACCATCCAACAACCAAAGGATTTCCCTGGCCCAACAGATATGCCGGATAGTTAAGATAGGGCCATAGCGGACCGTGGAAAATTCCGGATGTGCTGGAACGGGGACCTATGAAGATAATTTTTTTTTCATCAATTTCCTCATAGATAAGGAAGTCTCTGGCAACATCAGTAAAGAAAAAAATGTCTTTATGTAAAACATACCAGGATGATAAAAAGAAATTAAATACAATAAAGATAACGATGAAGACTTTTTGATATTTGCTCACTATTATGAAGTATACAAAATGCCAATTCTATTACAATAGGATTTTATTTATTGATTTGTTAAAACTACAGCTCTACCATAACTTGAGGCAACTGTTAGCATGTCTTGTTCAGAGTAGTTTTTTCGTTCCATAAACCTCATAATTCTGGGCAGACGCCAATTCGGATTGTCCGGAGAAAGCTCACGAAGTGAACCAGCCAATAAACCTAAGTTGTCCACGTAATACTGGCCGCCATCCTCCCCGTTTATAAAATTAAAAGAGTAATTGTCCAATAGATGTATTGGAATTCCCATTGCTTTACATTCTCTTTCGACGTCTGAAAAGAAATAAGTTATTCCCGTAATATCCCCCTCGTAAACCCTTTCTCTAATTGTTCCAGCTAGTGGCCCCTCTGGCCAATCGCGGGCCGGTATTCCTGAAAAGGACGCATGAAACGCAGGAAAGTTGTGTGGAAAAAGAGTATTCATCATTTTTTGTAGATAATATTGAAGTTTTGCATCTGCAGGTGATAAGCCTCTGACAGCAACAGCAAATACCTTTTCAGGGTTAGCAATTTCTGCAACCACAACGCATTCTCCTCCATTACCTATCGGCTCTAATCCAAGTCGTTGTTCTTCTCGAATTTGACAAGCAAGATCGGTTGTTCTGGAATACAGTCTAAAATATTCTCCATGAGGAATAAATAATTCCGGCATAAGGAGGAATTATAGTTAAAAGCATTAATCTAATCAATCAGTTATTAAAGATTGGAAATTTTACCAAAAAATTAGTATCAAATCAAAACTACAGGATAAAGCAGAAACTAGGATGCTTCTGGATTATCAAAAATTTCTGCTTCAATTTCTGTGTGACCGGGCGTTTTTTCTCCTAATTGATCTCTAAATCTCTCAACATCGCTCCAAATATCGAGTAATTCTCCAGGGCTTTTATCATTACTTCCTAAAGCTGCTATCCAAAGCGAAGTATTTAATCCTCTTTCGTGTCTCCTTATTACTGATTCTAATTTTCCTAAATCAACCTCACCATTCACTCTAACCTCTTCTATTATTTCATCGAGTAAAATTTCTGAAAACCTATTCTGGTTATTTAATTCAGCTATTCTCGCATGAAAATCTTCTCTTTCTTTTTGACCTTCCAGATATACCCTTCTTGTTTCTAAATCGCAGTAAGCCCCTGCAGGATAGTTAGTTTCTTTTGTCTTTGCATCACTGTAGTAAAACTCTGGCCTAGGTCCTTGACCAGGAATAGTTTCTATATGTGCCATAATTGCAGGATTATATAAAGTTTGAGGAAAATGTCAACCTAAATTAAAAATAATAAAGTACCGCGTAGGGGAGCCTCTTCGGCTTCGCTCAGAGTAAACTTCTCATCCCCTCAGTAATTCTTCAGCAAACTCAGTACAACTATTTATTCCAAGTTTTCCTTCAATTAACATATGCTTCTTTGATTTACTCCAACCCTTAAGTTGCTTTTCTCTCCTAGCAGCATTATTTTTTGATAAGTATTTTTCGCAATATATTAATTCAATGGACGAAAATTCTTTTGTGGATTTTGTTAATCCATTCTTATGCTGATTGAATCTATTTTTCAAATCATTTGTTATCCCTATGTAATAAGAATTCTTGTCACAAAGAAGCATGTATACATACCACATAATAAAACAGGCTCAATGATATTAGCTTGCACTGAGCCTGCCGAAGTGTACCCCCAGTCGGATTCGAACCGACGATTTACTGGCTGAAAACCAGTCGTCCTAGGCCACTAGACGATGGGGGCATTTTTAATCAGTTTTTCAATAGCCACTTTGCTTTTTAATGACTTCAGATAATATTCTCTCTTTTTGGCTTCTGACCTTGTTTGAAACTCTTTTTTATAAGCTATCTTGAAAGGTCCTTTATTCTTAGTATATCTAGAATAACCTTTATCATGTCTTATAAGTCGTTTTTCTAAATTGTCAGTGCTACCAATGTAGTATTTTCCGCTGCTCTCGCTTTGTAAAATATACGTGACAAAACATCATCTTCAGCTACTAGCCCCGACGGTATTTTCCGTCGAGATCCCGATCCCGATATATCGGGACGGGAACGAACGCGGCTTGTTTGATTGTTAATTATACAAGAAAACCTCATTCTAAACAATCAGCCTCGTCAGACGCGAGTCAAGACGGGTTATTTCAGTCTTTTTCGAATACCGTTAAGGATGTCTTCGGCGTTTCTTTGTCCGCCCAACCCGAATGCTATTCCGCCGGCCAACGCTACCATCGCTACAACTCCTGTAAATAGAATTCTGATGAGATCTGATGCGACTCCGAGCTGGTTAAGAACAGCAAGTATCACGAAAATATTAATAGCCCATTGCGTTACGCTGGCTACTGCTTCTGCTGATTCTTTCGTAATTCCCTTTACGGATGCGAGTACCACATCGTGTGCTAGTCTCGCGATTACAAATCCTACAAGCGCTATGATAGCTGCTATAAATACATTTGGAAGATATAACAGCAATTCGTTAAGCAGACTTCCGATCCTTGGCATTCCCCAAACGTCTGCCGTGGGAATAAGAAAAATAATTATTACTGACCATCTGGCAATTTCAGCCAAAATATTTCCCCACGCATAGCCTTCTTTCATTGTAGGAACACCGTATTTCTGTAAGTACGCCTCAATTTTTAGTGATTTAAATATACTAACTATTAATTGTTTTATAATCGATGCGATGATGATTCCGATTAAAAGTATAATGAGTCCCGCAACGAATCTTGGAACAAATGAGACAATCGCCTGAAGGTTTTCATTAATAGAAGTTATTAATGTTTCTCTAATTTCTTTCATTTTTTTCACCTCCTTCCTGTCTCGCCAAATCTCGCCAGCTGGCGGAGACGACGGATCATTAATATGTTTAGCTTGAATATAGTGTCCACCCGCTATCCTTGTCAAGCACCGTGCGTATTGATATAATTTACAAACAATAAATCGGGCCGTTAGCTCAGCGGTAGAGCAGGAGCCTTTTAAGCTCTTGGTCGCAGGTTCGAATCCTGCACGGCTCACTCTTCGACTCGCACAATATAGTTGTGCTCGCTCAGAGTAAACTCGAGTCGAAGAACCCTGAGCGAATAAAATGAGTCGAAGGGCTAATAATAACTCATGGTACGTCTACATCGCCAAAGCAAAAACTGGCAGATACTACACCGGTATAACCACAAATCCAAATAAAAGAATTATTAAACATAATTCAGGGAAGAGTTCAAGGTTTGCTATGGAGCAAGGTCCATTTGAACTGGTTTATACCTCCAAATCATTTCCAGACAAATCAGATGCAAGAAAGCGGGAAATTCAAATTAAAGGTTGGTCAAGAGAA
>JACOXV010000055.1 GCA_016182225.1 Candidatus Levyibacteriota bacterium | reverse complement strand
TGGGATCCAAAAAGAATTAGTCTAGTCCAAACAGATGTGATATTTGGAAAAAGGAATCCTTTGGATGGCAGTATGCAGTTTAAACAATCTACTGCTCCAGATGTTCCAGGCTTCAGAAGTATTAGGCTAAATCAAGAACACGCTGCTAGTAGTCAACCAGAAAGATTATTTTTAAGAGATTTATTTACAAATGTAAATGGAGAACTTTTTTTCATTGATCCGGATCCTTCTCCCGGAATAACTGAATCGGGAAATGTATATTTATCTCCACTCGGTGAAGGAGGAAAAGTTATATTGGCGGGACATTCTATGGCAGTCTCTGAAGATTTATGGAAAAATCCAAAAACAGCGCGGGACTTAAAACTGCTCAGAGAACGAGGATACAGAGTTGTTTCCTTGCCAAGACCCAACCCCTCTCTTGGAAATTTTGTGGAAGGACATATAGATGGACACGTTAATTTATTAACAGGCAAGGATGGAAATGCCTACCTTTTATATGCCAGGAGTTATGCTAGACAGGAAGCGGGATGTTCAAAGAAAATAAGAAGCGCTGCGGAATTTATAGGTGCAGAGGCAATAGAAATAAACGACACAGGCCTTCCGCCTCTGGCATTTAACTTCGTCCAATTAGGAAATGGCGTGGTTTTACTAAGCGGAAGTGCGGATTTGCAAGAACTTGAAAAAACAATTTCTGATATCGTAGGTGTAGAAAATTTAACCGTGACTGATGTGCCAATTTCCACAATCCCCTCATTAGCTAAAGGCGGAATTAGATGTATGATAAATTCTGCCCCTCAGTCTTTAATCAATATGTTTAATCCGACCATAGTCTCCGAATATTCTCCACTGGAATAATATTCATCAAAAAGCCTATAATTTTCGATTTGACTTCGGTTTAGCTTGAGAATATAATCTTTATAGTGGTTCTTGTCAAAACCTGACCCTACTCTTTGCGGGGACTCTGTTGTTTTGACAGGATATCCACTACAATTGATAGTTCGCTCTTTAATATTGGAGGTAGTCATGGTAACCTAAGTCATGCGCGCTCAGCCCCCAGGCATTTCGTTCTGGAGTCTTTTCGGAGGCTTAGCGTGCAAAACGGCACTGCTACCGCTCATCTCGTGGTCGCACACAGGACTCACAACGGGGACGTGATCGTCATCATTCCTTCGTTTGTCCCGCTCGACCGCGTCGAGACGCTCCTCACAGACGAAGACGGCAAGAAGCTGGGCCTTGCGATCCATGAACCCGAGGGCGAGTGGACTAATCCCAGCTACCGCGCCAGCTGCGGCATCGACCCAGAGGCAACTTTGGTTCGAATCCCGGGGTGGACTGACGAGAGCCTTGCGTTCTCGCTGCTCAAGCCCTTCGTCCAATCCTGGCAGCAGGCAGTCGCAACCTGATACGCGCATGAACGCCTGAAATCCTTTTCCCGGAGGAAAAAAGGAGTCTAACGCGCCATGCTGCAGGCAGATACGCGAAAGACGGCGACAGAGTTCTGCCGTACGCGGAGGAGAATCAAACACTGTCCAACCGGAGGCCAGCGCTCACAACTAGTGGAAGCAGGAGACCACGGATCATGTCGCGACATAGAACAGGCAAGCCCTACGACATCCTGAGGCGGAATCAGTACTATAGCGTGGTCATCACGCGAGGTCACCGCTGTACCGAAGTCGCACTCAGCCTGCGTCGACGCATTCCGGAGGTCCATCCCGACGCACCTTTTGCTCCTCGCGTCTTGGAAACCGATGGCGTCAGCCATGCGAAGGTCGAAGTTCCCACTCACAAGGGGATCTTTTCGACCATCCATAGCCTGATGGCTAAGGCTCTGACTTCGCCCATCGCCGCAGCTCGAAGCTGATGCCCTGACGATGACGAGTCAGAATTCTGCGGGGAGCCCGCCACCACCGTACCACTTGTGTGGACATAACACTCCTCACACGTGCGTTCTGAACGCCTGGGGCAACTGTGCTCGTGCCGCCCTTCGGCTTCCCGATCTGCTCAGTGAGCTGCATCCGACTGAACCCAGGAGTGCCCGAATCCTCGTCAACGATCCCGCATCGGGATTGGTACAAGTCGAGGTACCTGGAAGTCGTGCTGTTCGCAGAACAGTTATTAACCTGATGAAGGAAGCAGTTCCTGCTTCATTCGTACAGGCCGCCGCCTCCAACTAGCGAATTTCCCTGCGCCAGGGAGAGATTGGTAAAAAAGAGAATGAGTCCCCTCCTCACTCAAACTCTTCAGCTTTCCTAGCTGTTTACCTTTCTCTCCCTCGGCGCCCCTTTCAAAAATTTAGCTTCATCTTTCTGCTTGAAAAAATTCTTCTGATCAGTATAATCTCTTCTGTGTCTGCTGAACAAATTTCTCTTGCTAATCCTATAGAGCTACCAACCAAACTCTCCTTGAAAAATAAAATCCAACAAGGTATTAAAAATACATTTTGTCCTACCATAAACACTGCCCTTGCGGCAAGAATAAGCTCTACGCCAGACGCAACAAGTGTTAGCCCCGGGTTCAATCCGAAAATTCCAGGAGACAACAGGATTCTTCCAAGAAATCCTAATAATTCTTACCAAACTACTTCTTTCTTTTTGATGACAAAAATAAAAAAAAACTCGCCGCTAAAATCTCAGATATCAAAAACCAAGCGATAAATAATGCAGAAAACACCAAAGATGACTTGAAAGAAATACCGGAAGAAAAAACCTAAATATTATTTTGAAAATTTAAGAGGTTTTAGGAAGAGAGATAAAATCCCCAGAGAAAATCCGAGCATTATTCCCCCAATTACGTCAGAAAACCAATGTTCTGCCAAATAGATTCGGCTTACAAACATAACCAAATCGAAAAAAATAATTCCTCCGATAAGCAACTTCTTTAAACGGCTGCTAATATCGCCAGAGATTATTAAAAAAATCAAAATAGCAGATATGAATGCTGTTCTGCTACTGTGTCCCGATGGATATGCAAAAAAATCATGAGTTATCTCTCCTGTCGGAAAAGGTAAGAAAAGATTGGTCCTTAAAAGCTCCAGCGGGGGTCCTTTTTGAAATATTAATGTCTTCTGGGCTATCTCAATAGATGCGATAACTCCATAACCAAATAGAATAAATATCTTGTTTAATTTTTTAAAAAAGAATAGAAGAATCAGTAAAAACAATGTCGCAATTTCTAAAGTTCCAATGATGCTAAATACGGAGAAAACCAGATCAAAACTCCGGGGAATATATTTTTGTAAATAAACAGTTACTGTGCTATCAACTCCATAAAATAGATTAAAAAATACCAAAACCGACACAACCAAAAAAGAAAAAAACAGAAAAAATCCCAAAAGTACTAAATGCGATTTGGCAGTCATTAATTTAAATTGATATCCTTGAGGAACTCTCTAAATCTATCTTTAATTTCCGGATGTTTGAGCGCAAATTCAACAACAGTCTTCATATATTCCATTTTATTACCCGTATCGTAAAACTTCCCTCCCTTAATCTCCATAGCGATAATTTTTTTACCGTCCTCAAGCATTAGCTTTAGGGCATCGTTATAATAAAATTCTTTTCCCTCTTCCAAATTTTCGAGAGTTTGATTAAGGTATCCGAAAATGTCCGGAGTAAAAATAAATCCCGAAACCGTAGCTAAATCAGAAGGGGCGTTTTCTTTTCCCGGTTTTTCAATAAGTGTCGAGACATTCATTATCCCTGGCTCTGCCTCATCTCCTCCCGCATATCCGTACCTGTTGTAATCTTCATCTCTTCCTGCTCTAACCCCGCCCAGAACCGAACATCCATATTTATTGTAAATCTCAATCATTTGCTTAAATCTGGAAGGATCGGCAACAATAAAATCATCACTCCAGGTATAGATAAATGGCTCATCCCCTATCAGATGGCGGACGTTATAAAGCGGGGTTCCATTTCCATAAGGACCTTTTTGACGAACATATACAAAATTTGCCATTCTGGAAATATTTTCTATCTGCTCCAGAAGGGGTCTTTTCTTTTCTCCTCCAGCTTTTAGATTTTCCAGTAAATCTTTATTGGTAGCATCGAAATGATCTTCGATAGTTCTTTTATGATAGCCGGTCACCAAAATTATATCGGAAATTCCAGCATCAACTAATTCCTCAACTATATATTGAATTATTGGTTTGTCTACTATGGGAAGCATTTCTTTGGGCATTGCCTTCGTTTGCGGGAGAAAGCGCGTGCCAAAACCGGCTGCGGGGATTACTGCCTTACGAATTTTCTTCATAAATCAAATTCCAGTAGTTGAATTGTATATACATTTCTCTTTACATGTCAACTGATATTTGATAAAATCGATTGGCAACTCAAAAGGCAAAAGCCAAATCTCAAAAGTTCAAGTTAAAATTAAAAAGTTTTGAATTTTGAATTGTATTTTTGACTTTTAATTTTTGAGTTTTGATTTATTTATATGGCTACATCTCCGATAACTTTTGTCAAAGAAGCGCTTGACGAATTAAAGAAGGTAAAATGGCCAAGTAAAGCCGAGATCATAAGACTTACTTCTGTAGTTATCATAATAAGTGCAGTCGTAGGACTTTTCCTGGGAGGAGCAGACATAGTGTTAACAAAACTATTTGAATTTATTTTAGTAAAATAATATGGACGATATTAAAAACCAAACAAATCAAAATCAACCTGAGGAAGTTAAGGAACAAGCACAGCCAGACGTCAGCAGCCAGACGTCAGCAGCTTCTGATAAGGGTAAGTGGTATATAGTTCATACCTATTCGGGGCACGAGAATAAAGTATCAAAATCACTTAGGCAAAGAGTCCAATCCTTAGGTTTTGAAGATAGAATTTTTGATATAATTGTTCCCACCAGAAATACAATTAAAGTATCCCAAGGTAAAAAAGAATCTGTTAAAGAGAAAATTTTCCCAGGCTATGTTCTGGTAAAAATGATTTTGGATGATGAATCCTGGCTTCTTGTCCGAACTACTCAGGGAGTTACGGCATTTATCGGAGCCGGAAATAAACCAACTCCAATTTCCGAAAAAGAAGTCGAAGCCATTCAAAAGTTCATGAATACAGAGGAACCTCTTTATAAAGCTTCCTTCTCTGTTGGAGAAGCAGTAAAAATAATTGATGGGCCGTTTGCCGATTTCTTGGGAACAATTGATAACATCGACGAAGCAAAAGGGAAATTAAAAGTTTTGGTAAGCATATTTGGTCGAGAAACACCAGTTGAACTAGATTTTTTACAAGTCAATAAGCTATAATCCAGCAACTAGCCACTGGCTATTAGCAACTAGTTTAAAACTGATTGCTGAAGGCTGATGGCTGAATACTAAGTAAAATGGCAAAGAAAATTAAAACTATAATAAAGATCAATATTCCAGCCGGTGCTGCTACTCCTGCTCCACCCGTAGGCACAGCTCTTGGACCTCACGGCCTTCCTATTATGGAATTTGTTCAGGCATTTAACGAAAGGACAGCCGATCAAAAAGGGAACATAATTCCTGCAGTGATAACGGTCTATGAAGATCGAACTTTTTCCTTTGTTACGAAAAAGCCCCCGGTTTCAGAAATGATTAAAAAAGCAACAGGACGAGCAGGCTCACAAAAACCGGGAAAGGAAGAGGGAGGAAAAATTTCCCTGTCACAGGCAGAGGAGATTGCAAAAAACAAAATGGAGGATCTTAATGCAGATACGCTTTCGGCGGCAGTAAACATTGTAAAAGGAACGGCAAGGTCAATGGGGGTAAAAGTAGAATAATGGGAAAAATAAGAGTAAAAACATTGGGCGATGAGGCCCTGGAAGAACAAGAGAAGAAAAAAGATCAGACTAAACGTGCTGAAAAGCTGAGCAGAGCGAAATCCGCCTCTGGAGAAAAGTCTCGCGAAACAGCAGATCAAGCCGTGGCCGAAACTCTCCAACCTCCCCAACCCGAGCCAGAAGCCAGCAGCCAGAAGCCAGCAGCTGTGGCGAAAGCCAAAAAATCGAAATTTGACAAAACCCGGGAAAGATCTGCTAAATACAAATCCGCAGTGATGGAAGTAGATAAAAATAAAACTTATCCCCTCTCCGATGCACTTGACCTTCTAAAAAAAGTCCACTTGGCAGATTTTGACGAAACAATAGAGCTTCACATAAATACTTTGACCAGCGGAATTTCAGGACAGATGAAACTTCCCCACGGCAACGGAAAAACAATAAAAGTAGCAATTGCTGATGATGTCTTAATCGCAGAAGTTGAAAAAGGAAAGATAGGCTTTGATATTTTATTGGCTAGCCCTTCAATGATGTCCCATCTTGCCAAAGTTGCTAAGGTTTTGGGACCTAAAGGACTTATGCCAAATCCGAAAGCAGGAACTATCACAGACAACCCCGAAGAGGTAGCAAAAAAATTCCAAGGAGGCCAGATAAATTATAAAACCGAGGCCAAAACACCTATTGTTCATTTGGTAGTTGGTAAACTCTCATTTGGTGAAGACAAGCTTTCGGAGAATATAAAAGCAGTATTTGATTCAATAAAAAGAGAAAATATTAAAAACGTGACTCTTAAATCCACTATGTCTCCGGGAATCAAACTGGCTGTTTAAATTTTAAATTCCTAAACAATATTCCTTCTCGTGCGAAAAGAAAACATTCTGATACTTGACCCTCCACAGATATACTAGTATACTTGTGGTGATATGCCGAGAGCCTCTAGATTTAGACTTGAGCCAAAAAAGTTCGAAGAAATAAATTATCATCTTCTCCTTTTAATTTCCTCTTTAGATAAAACGGATGAAATTGAGAAGTTTCTGAATGGATTTTTAACAAAAGAGGAAAAAATTATGCTTACTAAAAGATTGGTGCTTTTTATGATGCTCAAAAGAGATTATTCTTCATCTGTAATCCAAAACGCTCTTCATGTTAGTTACGAAACAGTAAGAAGCTATCAAAATCAACTAAGCTCGAAAGATTCAAATTTTCATATAATAATTGACAGACTAATAAAAAGGCAAGAAACAAAAGAGCTTTTTCAAAAAATAGATGAGATGCTTAAACCTTTAAAGCTGGCATTTGATTCAAAAAGGAATATGAAATCAAGAGCAAAATTCGCATCCGGAGATTGGCACTAATATACTAGTATATTAGTGGTTGATAGAATTACATTGCTGCGTTTTGAAAGTTTGAGTAAACACTACGTTAAAAATAGTCTTCTGTCCCCGGGAATACGCCTCCAGATATAACGACATAAAATTGACTTTTCTTTTTCGTTTTTCTATGCTTGAAACGGTGGATTTATTTTCTGTGAAGAAAATTATTATTCCGGTTTTTGTTTTTTCGATAGTACTTTTTGGGTTTTTAATTTCCCGCCAAACCTCTTTCGCTGCAGCCTGTACCACCGGGGGATCTTGGAGCGATTACTGTAAACCGGCAAGTCCAAATGGCGCTATAGGTGAACCATGTGGTGATAATAGCGGGACCCAAACCATTAGACGTACTACGGGGAGTAAGAATTGCACGCCAAAGACAGAAACAAGGAAATGTGACCCAACCACACAGGATGCGTGCGGATCCAATGTTTGCTACCAAGGAAAATGCGTTCGGTGTAAATTTGATGATCTCCGCCATTGCACCGCAAATCAGTATTGTGAAGCAAATATATGCGTAGACAAGGTTCCGTGCACCAGCGGAGGAAGCTGGAGCGA
Source organism: Candidatus Levyibacteriota bacterium (assembly GCA_016182225.1). Taxonomy (GTDB): domain Bacteria; phylum Patescibacteriota; class Microgenomatia; order Levybacterales; family UBA12049; genus JACOXV01. The sequence continues at coordinate 6,758 of JACOXV010000055.1, read as the reverse complement.
ATGCAAAGCGGATAATCCTAACGCTGCTATAGGTGCAGTTTGTGATGTTTCATCCGGAAGCCAAACGATTACACATAATACCGGCAGTGAAAATTGTATTCAAAAAACAGTAAGGCAAAATTGCATCCCGCCTCAGGCTCAAGCTTGCGGCTCGAATCTTTGCGGAGATAACGGAAGATGTGTTAAGTGCAAAAACGACAGTCACTGCGGAAATAATGAAAAATGCGAAAGCAATAAGTGTGTACAAAAACCTGCTCAGGCAACAGCGACACCCGTTCCCCAACAAAAAACGTGCGACAAAAATCAGCCAAGTATTGTGATAACACCTATTGATCCTGCTAATGGCAGCGGCAAACCAGGCGACCAAGTTATATATACTACGCAAATAACCAATAACGATAACGGGGACGGTTGTGACCTTATAACTTTCGTTTTATCCGTAGAGTCTCTTCCAAATGACAGCTGGACAGCGGGGTTTGATGATAATACTCTGCAAATTGCTCAGAGCAAGACAAAGTCCACAAAATTTAAAGTTAAGGCGCCAAACAGCGCAAATTCGGGACCAAAAGAATTAAAGGTGGGTGTACAAAAACAATCCGCAGGTTCACCCTTGGTTAAGGGATATTCTACATATACAGTTACTGACCCAGAGGCGCAAAAAGTACCAACCCCCACCCCCACCAAAAAGCCGGAAAATAACAACCAAGAACCTGCACCAGCTGAAGCAAGATCCCCTCTTATTATGGGAATGTCTCTATATGGAGGGGTTGCTCCTCAGGAAGGAAGAGAAGCAACAACCCTTGCAGAAATTGACGCATTCGGAAGAAGTATCGGGCAATATCCCGCAACATTTTCTATCTGGAATAATTTAGGAAATCCGGGTGAGACTACATCGGACGGCTCGAGTACTGCCTTTCCAAGTCAAACTTTACTTAATGGTCTTACCGAAAGAAATATTACTCCAGTTATCTTCATGCAACCGGTAGGTTCAGCCATACATTTACCCTCAGGTGCAAACCCAAATAATCCTCCGGCAGCTGCCAAGAAATACAGCAATGCATCAATTGCAAATGGCTCTTTTGATCCATATTTAAGGGCATGGGCTAAAGATGCTAAAGCATATGGCAAACCGGTAATCCTTCGCTACGCCCATGAAATGAACGGCCATTGGTTCCCATGGTCGGCCTGGAAAGCTGACGGCGGCAATGGAAAAAACTATTATAACGTCGGCAACACTCCCGAAAATTACGTAAAAGCATGGCAACATGTATATGATGTTGTAAAAAAAGAACAAAAAGCAACTAATGTTAAATTCCTCTGGGCACCATGGGGTTCTGGGATTCCTACCAAATGGTTTCCCGGAAATGACTATGTCGATTATGTAGGTTTTGATTCCTATGCAGCACTTGATAAGGATAAATCCATGGCGGATTTATATGATCCTCTTATAAAAGGGCTCCGGGATATTTCCAAGAAAAAAATAATCGTTGCTGAGACAGGAATAGACGCCAGATATCCAAATCCAAAAAGAAGCGATTGGATAACAAACGGGTATACTGAGATCTATAATAAATATCCAGACGTTTCAGCAATCATTTATTTCAATTTCGGCAACTGGGAGCTAACAAACGGCGCAGAAATTAGAAGTGCTTATGCAAGTGCCGCCAACCAAACCCATTTACAGGGTAGGTTCTCTCCTTTCAAAGCATCTGCTCCGGCACAAGAACAACCACCCCAGCAAGAGCAGCCTCAACCTACAGCAACTCCTGTTCCCGAGGCTACCCCCATCGTGCGGGATGACCCTCCACAAGAAACGAAAACAGAACCAACAGCAACACCTGTTGCTGAATCTAAACCATTACCTACTGCCACGCCGATTCCTGGTGCTACAAGGCTAAACTTCGCAGTTGGACTTGAGGGAATAGGTTCTACCGGTGACCAAATAAATTCTGTAGTTAGTGCTAAGTTCATAAAAGAACCCAACTTAAAAGAGCGGGAATTTATTATAAGCATCTATTCTTCTAATAACGAGTTCGTTTCCTCCGAAAAAACAAAACTTCAATACAACAATGGAATATATATTGGAGTTTTACAGACAAATTCTATAAATGGTTCCGGAAAGTTTGGCATCTTTGTAAGAACCAATAGTTTCCTTCAAAAATCTCTTGGAATAACCAATATACAAAAAGGCGAAGAGAATAAAATATCTCAATTCAACTTAATTAACGGAGACGTCAATGGAGATAATAATCTTACTATCGCTGACTACAACATAATAAAAAACTGTTCTATTTACTCTAAAAATAAAGCTGCTTGTGATGAAGCTCTGGGATATCCAACGACCTCAGATATAAACGATGACGGGATTGTAGATGATGTAGATATGACGCTTTGGACCCGCGAAATCTCCGCAGTCCGTGGAGACTAAAAAAAACATAAGACAAGGCACACTGACCACACAACAAAAAAAGAAAACAAAAGAAGCGCAAAAATACCTCCACGTTTGGCTAATTTAAGCTATATGATTTATTTAAAGGGCTTTTACCCTGAGAACAACCGAAGGGTTGGGCGCTTGATGCGTTTGCCGCATCGTCGAGGTATTTAACCCCAGGTCAGCGCCCATATCTGTCAACTCGCCTCAGCTTAGTTGAGAGGAAAGTCCGAGATGCCTCGAACAATCTCCCGCATCGTAATCGGAGGAAGACTCCAAGCAATGTCCTGCTTGTAATGGCAGAATTCACACTCACGGGCATGATTCTGCACATTCAGCTTGGGCTCGCCCGGCATGGACTCTTCGGGAAATGTGTAAGGGCGAACCGACCAACGAATCGCAACGTCCGAGGCATGTTCGCCGTCCTTCAAGCGATAGTCGCTGTCGATCACCTCTTCACGAGATCCGGGGTCAACCTGACCGCCACCACCAAACATTTCTAACTTCCTTTCTTCGGCTTCTGCCGAATTGTTGAGCGCTTAGTGAGGACTAAAACCTCTGTCCGGACTTGCCGAAATAAGCGCTTTTGGTTTGTTTGGGACTATTCGCCCCAATAAGCACGCTTGAGTGGATCGTCCTCCACCAACGCATCCTTGCGGATTGTGCATTGCACGCAGCGCTCGAGGTGCCGGAGGATTTCCTCCTCTTCTTCGGGAAGAAGATTTTTCCCCTTCAGCTCTTCGTCCGTGAGATGTTGTCCGATATCCGGAATGTTCACCTTAAGACCTCCCTTTGTGTGCCTTGTCTGTAAATGTGCCAGACTTCGCTGAAGCTTCGACTGGCAGGAAACCTGCTTTGTCAAATACTTCTTAAAAGCCTAACTTGCCCTTCCGTAGCTTTACGCGTAGGAGGGTAAATGTGCCAACCCACCGAAGTTCTGTCTCGCAGAACGTAGGAGGGTGCTTTTCCCCACTTGGGAAAACTGGCCTATATTCTATCATATTTTATCAAAAACAGCCACACTACAGGATATTTATGGTATAATTCCCGAATTTATCTTGTAGTAATTTTACTGTATAATATACTAGTATACTATACAGCGTTATAACGAGACCGGTTACTTATTTCTTACTCCTTATTGCATTATTAATCTTCTTTTGGTAATATGTTCTTTACCTAAGACAGTAGGCCGTTCTAGTCTTTAGCAATTAGCTGTTAGAAGTTAGTTGTTAGCAGTTGGAACTTAAGTCCTGCCGAGGCACTAAATCAGCAACTAGCAATTAGCTGTTAGCAACTAGTTTGGGCACTCGAAAGGGTGTCTTTTTTTGAACTATGAACTAATTGCTAAATGCTAGTGGCTAAAGGCTAAATTATATGGCAATAATTAAACAAGCAAAAAAACATACGGGAAGAGGCAGAAAAGAAGAGATAGTTGAGGAAATCTTAGCTAATCTTAATGAAGCTTCGGGCATAGTCCTTACAGATTACAAAGGTCTTACGCATAGACAACTCGAGGGACTTAAAAAAGAGCTTAAAAGCGTCAATTCCTCCTTTACGATTACCAAAAACACCTTGCTCAAGCTTGCGCTTGAGAATTCAAAATTCAAAAGTCAAAACTCAAAACTTGACGAATCTCTCGAAAATCCTACCGCCACCCTATTTATAAAAGGCGATTCTATAGAGGCTCTCAAAAAATTAGCAAAAGTTATAAAAGAATTGGGACTTCCTAAAGTTAAAATTGGCATAGTAGACGGTCAGGCTCTTGACTCAGCAGGAATTATACAGCTTTCTCAACTTCCAACAAGAGAAGTCCTGCTGGGACAGTTTTTAGGAATGCTCAACTCCCCAATTTCAGGACTAGTCATAGTTCTTAATGCAAATATTACTAAATTCGTAATGACCTTAAAAGCAGTGGAAAAAACAAAATCTAATTGACGGTAGAAGATGGAAAATCTACCATCCACTTTCTATCATCCATCGTCAAATCGGAGGTGATTAAAGATGGCAAAATTATCTAAAGACGATATTTTAAAGGCAGTTGAAGAAATGTCAGTTCTGGAACTTTCCGAGTTGGTTAAAGCTTTGGAAGAAAAGTTCGGAGTTTCAGCACAAGCTATGGCCACGTCAAACGTGGTTTCACAAGGAGCGAGCGATAACGAAGCCGCGTCTGACGCGGCTGAGGAACAAACAGTCTTCAACGTAGTCATCGCATCATCCGGAGCAAACAAAATTGCGGTCATTAAAGCTCTTCGCGAATTAGTTCCAACACTTGGACTTAAAGAAGCAAAAGACTTGGTTGACGCAGCTCCAAAAGAAGTAATGACTGCAGTTAATAAGAAAACCGCTGAAGAAGCTAAGGCAAAGCTTAGCACCGCAGGCGCTACAGTAGAGTTAAAATAACGAAACTGTGAAGTCCGCCTAACATCGCTCCATGAACCGTGTACGAATAGTACTGAAAAGGTGAATGGTAAGATGAGGAGGAAGCTACAGTAGAGCTGAAGTGAAAGTAAGAGAAGTATCATCTGAATCTTCCGTGCTACTTCTGGTACCCCTGATACATTTAATACATCATTTTTGCCTCTTTGAGGCAAAAATGCTATACTCCCGATGTTTTGCGAAGGGCCTGGTCCTTGCCTGTTTTTCAATTGCGAAAGACTCCGCGGGGAGGCTAATCGCAATTGCACAATTGTTGCACTTTAACAGGCTATCGGAAAATACACTGGAGAAGCCCGTGGATCAAGTTACGCTTTGGGTTTCCTTAGGAATCTTGTCCCTGAGCCTCTGGATTTTCCTTTTCAGAGTCATCAGGCGACACTCAGAAGAGAGAGAGTCTGCGAGAAGAGAAGCCGTCAAGGCGCTTTTTCTTGTCCTCCTCTCTCTGGCAGTACAAACGACAGGAAGATATCTCGACCGTGAAAGTTCGCTCGAGGATGCCCTTGTAATTTGGGGATTCTTAGGCATATGTCTCGGTGTTGGCATGTTTGTCAACATCAAGTTCGTCGGGCCAAAAGCCATGACGCCAAACCAATTCAGGGCGGATGTAGTTAGCACCATCCTTGTATGGACACCCCTCTGGCTTGGTGTTCCTTACATGGGACTCGTCTTCGCCCCTTCAATCGGGATGGACCTGGGACACGCGGCGGCGGTTTCGGCAGTTGTCTGCGTAGGCCTACTAATTTGGGACCTAATCAATGGATGAGGTGGAGTCATGAAAAAGAGGTTTATGCGGGAAGGTCCGCGAGTCGTAGCCGCTGCATTTGGAGTCTTCGTACTCCTCTTGCTCATCGGCCGAATCGGCGAGATATTCACCCCCTTCAAAGCGGATGAGATCATCTCCCTACTAATCGGACTGATCGTCCTCATAGCAGGTCTCTTGATGGTGAAGGCAGCAGGTCCTTATCAAGAGGAAATGCAGACAGCAACAGAACGGCCGCTTGAGACCGAAAGGAGTCACTAGTGCGCGCATATCAGCAGTTTCAGGAGGCACTCCTGGAGTTCGAGACGCTTACCAGTATCCAGCACCGTTCAATCGAATCATCGCACCGATCAATCTCCTTCTGTCCCTGTTCGACCAGGCAATTGGGGAAGAATTCCATGACGCCCTAAGACTGGTTGAGGAGGAATTGGGAGAGGAGGCTGCAGAAAAGGTACGCAGACGCAATAGAATTGGGCACTAGCCGGAGAAAGGGACCATGAAATGGATCTCAATGGATATATCCGCTACGCGGTCGTCGGCATCCCTAGAGACATGGCACGAGCGCTGGCCGATTTCAGGTTTGCCCAGCTATTCATTGTCTTGAATCTCCTCGCAGTGTGGGCTCTGCTTCTTATCATGGAGCATGATTTTTTGCTCTTGCGAGCTGGATTGGTATGGGGCAATGGCCTCTTCTTGCTCGCCGCTTCGTACACTTCGTACGTGTTCGCGCGAGTCATTGGCGCGGTCTTCTACGCCTACGGTGCTCAGGAGATACTCGAATTCGAATCTCAAAAACGTTCGTACTACTAGCAAAAGCTTGGGGCAAGACTCGTGATCGAGTTTTTTTGTCCCTTGGGACATAAAACTTTTCCGATAGCCTTGCCTTTTAAATTTTTCAAGTTTTGGAAGATTTAAAAGGCAAAAAACCCTTTTTCCCCTCTTGATCCCACGCAACTTACTTTTCGCCTTTTCAGTATTATTCATACACGGCTCAAAGAGCGTTTGTTGCGGGATCTGCGTAGGAATTTCGAAGAAATTCCTACTTGACAATATATGTTCTATTTTGTTATTTTGTAGATAATTAGATGATATATTGAATATTATCAATATACTCTCGAGCCTATGCCTGAA
>JACOXV010000054.1 GCA_016182225.1 Candidatus Levyibacteriota bacterium | reverse complement strand
ACCAAAAACTATGCCCAGAAGCAGACTCGAAGAAGGAATTGGCAGCACTCTCTGAAATGAAGTGATTATTTTTTCACGGCTATCCGCTAATGTTTTTATGGCCCAATTTCTATCCTCTACCTTCTCGGCTTTAGGAAAATTGATAAAAATTATCTCTCCATCCTCTATCTTTTTGATTTTGAGTCTACCCTCTATTCTGACCAAATCCCCATACCTAATCTCCGGATACAAAGGGAGATAAACAAATGCATTCTTTCCTCCCCTAAGATGAACTGTGATTCTTTGCGTTGAACCTTGGATTTTAGGATCAGACAAAATTCTTGTTTGAAGAGAGATCTCCTGAGAATCCCTATAGCTAACTTTTTCCGAAAAAAACAAAAATAACCTTAAAATCGCCAAAAAAGTAAGGAAAATAAAAAAGAAGGCAAAGCTTTTTTTCATTAATTAGGAGATATTTGATCTTTTATCTTTTCAAATACGGATTGGCTTACGGCCTTTTTAGCTACCAAATCATCGATTGATGAGTAGGGCCGTCCCGCTATTATTTTTCCTGCAGTAACCGGTCCGATTCCCGGAAGAGCCTCGAGCTCTGCCTGGCCTGCTGAATTTACTCCAACTAAAGAAGAACCTGGGCTAATAGCGGTATTTACTCCGGAAGATAAAGACTCACCGACTCTGGGAATATAAATTTTCATTCCATCCGTTACTTTGGATGCTAAATTAATATTTTTTTCAATAAAATCCCTGTCTGCTTCTCCCGAAAAACCCCCACATGCGATTAATACATCCTGAATTCTCGAATCAGAAGGAAGTTTGTAAAGGCCGGGTTTTGTTACTGCACCCTCTATATCAACCAGCAACTTTGGCGACTCCGTAGCTTCGCTTTCTTCAAAAACCACAGACTCATCTTTATCTTTTTGCGTCAAGAACTCAACCGTACCGAAGAAAAACAGTCCGCCTGCTACTATCAGGAGGAGAAAAACTAAAAGATTTTCCTTGATTAGACCCAGAATCCAATCTCTTGGCTCCATGTTTTAAATAACAAAATTTAGTATCTTGCCTTTTACATAAATTACCCTTTTTATTTGTTTTCCTTCGATATACTTTGATATCTTTGGATTTACTTTTGCTTTCTCCTCGACGGCTTTGTCACTTGTCAATTGTTTACGATCAATTGTTATGCTTCCGCGAAGCTTTCCATTTACTTGAACAACTATAACAAAGTTCTCTTCAATGAGTTCATTATCGTCAAAACTTGGCCAAGGATGGAGATGGACGGAAGAAGTATCAAGGGTATCAAGGGTACCAAGAGTACCAGATGTGTCAGGGGGGGCTAAACGTTTTCCCTTTGATACTTTTGGTACTTTTGATACTTGAAGCATTTCCCACAGCTCTTCAGCTAGAAATGGAGCAAATGGAGCAAGAAGCAAAAGCAATGTTTTAATATATTTATGATGCAATTTTGACTTTTGCCTTTCTTGTCCTGAGCTTGTCGAACGGATGAATTTTGACATTTCGTTGACGTACTCCATGATATGAGCAATAGCCGTGTTATAGCGCAGGTTTTCAAGATCTGATGTGATTTCCTTCACTGCTCTATTCATTTCCCTGTTCAATTCTTTAGCTTCAATCCCGTTAGAAGTCTCGCTCGTGTCAGAGACACGAGTTCCTTTAGGAACCTTGGCGAGGCTACTTCTAACGGGATCAAATTCTTTATCACTCTTCAAATCCAGCTGATTATCAACCAATACCCATACTCTTTTTAAAAACCTGTGCATTCCTTCTATACCACTGTCTCTAAAGTCCCCGCCCTCGGAGAATGGTCCTAAAAACATCAAATAACATCTTAGGGTGTCAGCTCCGAATTTTTCTATGTATTCATCAGGGTTTACAACATTTCCCTTACTCTTGCTCATTTTCCCACCGTCTTTTATAAGAAGTCCGTGCGCTCTAAATTTCGGAAAAGGTTCATAAAAGTCTAGAAATTTAAGATCGAATAGGACTTTAGTGATAAATCGAGAATACAAAAGATGCAAAACTGAGTGTTCTGCTCCCCCTATATAGGAAGTTACAGGCAACCATTTTCTTGTAATCTTTTCATCAAAAATAAATGTATCAAACCCTACCGAGGGGTATCTTAAAAAATACCACGAACTATCAAGAAATGTATCACAAACATCTGTTTCTCTATCAGCTTGTCCTCCGCATTTCGGACATTTGGTTTTAACAAACTCTTCGTCCTGAGCCAGAGGAGCAACTCCCGTTCCGAGAGGTTTAAAATCTTTAAAATACGGCAGGAGAACTGGCAAATCGGATTCAGGAACACTCTGCCAACCGTCTTTTTTACAATACACCATTGGTATCGGTACTCCCCAATATCGCTGACGGGATATAAGCCAGTCTCTTAAATGATAATTTGTTTTTCTTTTTCCAAAACCTTTCTCCTCAAGCCAATCAAAAACTTTCTCTAATTCCGATGGCATTTCCCAACCATTCCACTCGCCGGAATTTATTAATTTTCCGGCGCCTTCATAAGCTTCTTCTAAACTTTGGACTTTGAACTTTGAACTTTGAATTACTTCCCTTATTGGAAGTCTGTATTTCTTAGCAAAAGCAAAGTCTCGTAAGTCATGCGCCGGCACCCCCATCACAATTCCCGTTCCATAATCCATAAGGACATAATCAGCAATCCAAATTGGAAGTTTTTTCTTTGTTATTGGATGAATTGCATAGTGTCCAGAAAACACTCCCGTAACTTTTTTTTCTTCCATTTTTGATTTTTGATTTTCTTGTCCTGAGCTTGTCGAACGGATGACTTTTGACTTTTCAACGTACTCTAGGGCATCCTTTGATAAACTTTTCACAGAATTAAGCAGTGGATGATGTGGTGAGATAGCTATGAAAGTAACTCCGTGAAAAGTATCGGGTCTAGTAGTGAATACTTCTACAGGACTACCCATGTCAGTATCAAAATTTAGCACTAATCCCTCTGATTTGCCAATCCAATTTCTCTGGGCAACGACTACTTTTTCGCTCCAGTCAATTTTTTTAAGGTCCTGCAAAAGTCTTTCCGCATAATCAGTAATTTTAAAAAACCACTGTTCGAGTTCTTTTGTTTCCACTTTTGATCCGCACCTTTCGCACTCTCCTGAAATGACTTGTTCATCTGCCAAAACAGTTTTGCAACTCGAGCACCAATTTACAGGAGCTTTTCTTTTTTCTGCCAATCCAGCCTTAAATAGCTTTACAAAAATCCACTGGGTCCATTTGTAATAGTCAGGATCATAAGTTTCCAAGGTTTTCGACCAATCGAAGCTATTTCCTATCATATGAAGCTGTCTATAGAAATTTTTTTCTGAGATTTTTGCCTGATCCATAGGATGTTTTCCGATTTTTAAGGCATAATTTTCAGAGTGGATACCAAACCCATCAAGGCCAATAGGCTCAAAAACATCGTTTCCTTCCATTCTCTTGAACCTACCGTAAACATCCGCACCTGTAAAAGCATAAACATTTCCCACGTGAAGGCCTTCGGCTGAAGGATATGGAAACATCATGAGGTTATAAAAAGGTTTTTTTGCATTTTCGAGGTCAGGCTGGTAAATCTTTTCTTTTTCCCATCTATCGCGCCATTTAGCCTCAATTGTCTTATGATCAAACTTACTTGGTTTCATTTTATTAGGCTCAGTATAACATAAGAGAATTTCTAATTAACCTAATCGAATCAAAATCAGCAAATGCGCGGGGAGCTTGCAAAATTTTCGCAGAAACGGCATTTTGCAGCGAAGCGAGTTTCAAGAAAATTTTGCAAGCAACCAAAGCGCTCACTATTAAAAGTAAAAACACCCTCTCCAGAAACCTGGAATCCAAAACCACTTCTCAATGGTAAGGATAGGTCGCCAAAATGGCGAACCCGAGGGTGTATTTTGTACCTTCGTATCATGCGGATAGTTTTATCCCGGACTGCCTTGAGGCGGTTTGGAAATCGGTGTTCGGACAGGATCCCTGGGCCCATCGAAAACCTGATGCGCTCCCTCGTCGCGAGCGCGAATTCCAGAATCCATCTGGGCCGGATTGCGCTTGGCTCTCTTGAGCTCGCGCCTTTCCATCTGTTTGATCTGACGATCAAATTTCCGCTTAGCCTCCTTTGAGCGCCTAGCTCCTTTTGAGCTATGTGACTTCTGTTTTCCCAATGTCTCCTCCTGAAACTGTGTCATCTCAAATAACTGCTCGCCTGGACCGCTGGCTTGATGATTCACCGGTCTGAGGTTTGTCCCACGCTGTGCGCAAAGGAGGGGGCGGCCTCCAAAGCTCAACTAGATCTACGGGGCAGGAGCGGCAGGACCACTACACAGGCTGTCGCCCGAAGTGGTTCGCTTTGCTGAGGAGAGGACGTCATTGAACCCATAGTTCGTCAGGTTAGCGAACTGCCCCTCGTAGTCGAGACTGAAGATGGTTCCGTTATACATCTTCATCGTTGCCATGATCAGGCAGTAACCACTGGGAAGGCTCTTAGCCCACACAGAGGAAGCTTGATCATTCAACGGGAGGTAGGTAAATACTCCGCAATTGTATACGTCGGAGCCACTGGTAAGTGGCGCGTTGCAGAAGTTGGGTTCTGCTTGGCAGATCTTGACCTTTGCGCCGCCGCCATTGATGTCGCGATACAGAACGAGCTGGAACCGCTCGTTTGATGTGCCGCAGTTGTCGTCGACGTATCCGCCAAAGCCGTTGTCCCAGTGATAGGTATTGGCGAGGGCGATTCCGGGCAAGATCACGAGCAGCATAAACGCTGTCAACATGACCTGAATCAATCTTTTCACGAGAAATTACCTCTCCAAAATTGGCCTAACTGATTTGTCTTTGCTTCCGCCCAAGCAGAGACCCTCCGGTCACAATTTCCATTTACCAATTTACAATTTACAATTGTGAACGAGGGGTCTCGCCCAGACGAAAGACTTAAAATCCGCATTTAAAATTAAGGTGCAAGAAATATATCAAATTGTTAATCTCTATAACATTTGAGCATTTTCAAATGCATAAAAATTAACGCTAGGATTCTAACAAAAAAGAGGGAAAATTGCTATTTAAACGCAGAAAGGCACCCTTGGAGATTTAAAACGACTAGAAGTCGTAATGAAGCGTTAGAACGCTCCTCTCCTCAGGTGCCATTGTCTGCACTTATTCACTTGCTGTGTCCGTCCGAAGCTCTTCCGAGCGAAGGAGGACTTGTCTCGCCGAAGTCAGCTGCCTGACGAAGGCGGATTGCGGAATGTAGCTTTTCAGCCTCAGCAGTGTCCAATCTGGACCCTACTGGATTACCAGCGTGAGCTTGCTGCCCTCGAAGAGCCTTCCGGGAGTATAGATGCCGCCGTCATCGTCGTAGACTACGAAGTGCCGAGGCGTGATGAAAATCAGCCTTGGCCCAACGTATCGAACATAGCGATGCTCTGGTGTTCCCAGCTTCCAAGCTTCCGCAGGCCCACCAAAATTCTTGTGAAACGGCCTGTTCAGGTCGAGGTCGGACGGGAACTTGACGAACGGCGTGCCTGGATTCGGGACACACCACATGTTGAAGATCGTTCCCTCATACCGGTCACGGTAGAGAAGAGTCCTGAAGGTAGTCGGATCGTAGAGCATAGTATCCCGAGGGATCCTAAGCTTGATCTTCCGGCCTTCGTAGTGCAGGACGTTCGCGCTAAGCTGTTCCCAGCCCTCGCGGTCTCCGTCCCAACGCTCATGCGCCTCTTCAGGCGTGAACGTGATGCACTCTCCCACAGGATCATCCTGCCAGCTTACGATGGCGGGTGCCTCATTGACCGCCGCGGCACTCTCCTGGGGAATGTTCACTCCCACCAAGATGCCGATGACCACCAGGATGCCGGCCAAAACGGGCCGTTCGATCTGCCAGCTGTCGATGAGAGCGCTAATACGACGCACGAGTAATTCCCTCCTTGAAGCTATTGATAGTACAGCAGTGTCAGACTTGGACCCTGCTGGGTTCTATGGAGACTCTAGTTTCTCCGTGAGCCTGCAGACAGTTGGTTTGAACATGTCTGCATCACAGCGACCATAGATGGTCTTTCCATCCACCAACAAAACGTAGATTACGTTGTGAGGAAAAGGATTTCCTCTTCCATCACCACGTTGTATTATGACGGTTTTACCGCCAGAGAGTTCTGAGAACTGTCTTTTGGCTTCACCGTCGTTGACCCAGTTATTGAATGCCCACCACCAAGCAAATATAGCTATTATGATGAGCGCTGCTATGTAGTCAGGTCCACCTATGCCCGATTTTGTCGGCCGGTTAACCCGGTACACGTAAATCTCCTTTTGTTTTCCGCAACTTGTGAAAGTGCCCTTCTTCGCTAAAGCTTCGAAAGGACAAACAAGCCAAATTTCAAAAGTATGCAAGCCTTCCTAGATTTAACAAAAAGTAGCCAAATTCTACCAAGAATAAACCCGAAAGTCAAACTATAGGACTCATCAAGCTTCGCTGAGTCGAAGCGGGCCGGCAGGCTTCTGATACTCCTGGTACCTTTGATACTTTTGGTACCTGAGCATTTTGTGTTACCATAATCTTATGAAATTTATAACACAATCCGTAATTCTTATTTCCTCTTTCCTGGCTGTCTTTATTCTTAACCAAACAGAATTTGGGAAATACTCTATTCCTCTTATCGGAGTTTTGGTATTTATATATATTCTTCTCTCAAGCAGAAGGAAGAAGCTCCCCAACTTTCTTAATGAATCTCCTTTTACAATTTTCGCTCTTAACAGCGTTGTTCTTCTTCTGATCGCACAGACGGGTTCTCTTCACTCCCCTATTTTTTTCCTTCTCTATTTCATTCTTTTCGGAATAGCATTTGTATTTGAGGCAAATCTTACTTTTGTTTTTGCAATCGGCGCGGGTATTTATTTCTTTCCTGAAGCTGTAAAAAACGATGTTTTTATGAATTTTGTCAAACTCGGTTCTCTGCTCCTTCTATCTCCTCTTGCTTATTTTGTAGGCAATCAAAATAGAAGAAGCGCCAAAACAGATGAGAATGTCGAAGCTTTAAAAGAAAGAAGCAAAGACAGCGCAGATACTATATCAAAAGATGTCGAAGCACTACTTAAGGATCAGAAGGAAAATCTTTCGTCTCAGGATGTAGATAAACTTAACGATGTCCTCGAAGAAACAGAATCCCTCAGAGAAGAAAAAAACAAGTGAATCATGAATCATGAATTAAGAATTATGAATATATTAGCGCGGGGAGCGAATGAAATTTTCGCAGGGACGGCATTTTGCAGCGAAGCGAGTCTCAAGAAAATTTTGCTAGCGACCTCAGCGCTTCTGTTGTTTTTTCTTGCTTCTGCGCCGGTGATAGCGCAATCCACTATGCGAAATTCAAGCTATATAATCCGCATGGGAAATCTGAATACCGCATCGGGGAAAGCCACAGGCGCCGGCGGAAAATTAAATACTACTGTTGGCCAAATCGCCCCCGGTCTTTATTCCGGAGCCAACTATAAAGTTCGGGCGGGCTTTCAGTATATCTCATCCATAATTCCCTTCTCCTTCTCAATCTCTTCAAACTTTGTAGATTTTGGCGTTCTTACCCCTACAAATCCTGTAACAAGAACACAAACCCTAACTGTTAACAATCAATCTGCAAGCGGATATGTCGTTACGGCATATGAAAATCATCAGCTTCTTGTTCCTGCATCCGGTGCTCTGATTCCGGATACAACATGCGACTCCGGAACCTGTACGGAGTCTTCCTCCGCTGCGTGGACAAGTACTCTTACTTATGGGTTTGGCTACAGATGCGACGCGGTAACCACAAATTATTGCGCAAGTGGTTTTTCAACAAGTACTTTTTATAAACAATTTGCAGATAACTCAGGTAGTGAAGTCGCCCAAACAGTTATGAGCGGAACCACAGCAAGAGACCAACAGTCTCAAATTACTTATAAAGTAAATATCTCGGGAGTTCAGGCAGCCGGACAATATACAAATGTGATTACATATGTCGCAACACCGACGTATTAGCGAAGCTAATACGTAGAATCATGAATCATGAATTAAGAATTATGAATATATTAGCGCGGGGAGCTAGGAAAATTTTCGCAGGGACGGCATTTTGCAGGCAAGCCGAGTTCAAGAAAATTTTGCTAGCGACCTCAGCGCTAATTCTGTTCGTACTTCTTGCCTCTGTGCCAAAGGCGAATGCTCAAAACTTTTCTGTGGGAGCCTTTCCTCCAGTCATTCAGGTGGATGCAAAGCCTCCGAGTAATATAAGAGTCCCGATAACGATTCAAAACTACAGCGATAAAACCATAACTTTAAAAATAAACTTTAAACAATTCAGGTCATCTGAAAAAGGAAATGGCGAGGTAGTTTATCCGGCAAAAAATGATCCTTCATATGAATTTCTATTTTCAAAGCTCCAAGTCAGAGAAGGAGATGTAAAAAGAGGCCAAATTATTCTCTCTCCAAAACAAAAGAAAAATTTCACTTTCCAAGCTTTGATTCCGAGAGATTTTGAGCCAAAAGACTACTACTTTTCGATACTTTTTGCATCAGAAGTAAACGACCCAAGAGACAAAACACAAAGCGCTGCTGCGGGCGGAATAGCAACTAACGTGCTTCTTTCTTTGGGAGAAAAGAAAAGTCCAAACGGAAAAATTTCAGAATTCAGTGCGCCTTTTTTTGTCACCAGTGGCCCAATCCCCTTCAGCGTAAAGGTGCAAAATGATAACTCTTATTTCATTACTACAGAAGGAAATGTAATTATAAAAAATATTTTCGGACAGCCGATTGGTAAGCTGGACCTTATCCCTACAAATATTCTTACGCAGACTTCAAGATTTATTCCAAACAACGAGGGACTAAGGGAATTTTTTGATTCGCCGAAAGCGCTTTGGAATGAAAATTTTCTCCTCGGAGTCTACACGGCTGAGGCATCTATTTCTCTTTCGGATCAAGGACCGATTCTAAAGAAAAAAACAACTTTCATAGCAGTTCCGATAGAAATAATTGCCGGATTTTTAATCGCTATTTTCATCCTCACCGTAATCTACAAAAGAGTTAAAAGAAAAATAGAGAGTGACTAAAGCGTGGGGAGCCCCGCCCTGGCGGGGCGACCTCAGCGCGAAATTTGTTACTAAAATCATTGACAATGATATTTTTAAGTGAAAACATATCTTTATGAAGACTCTTAGCAGTCTGTTATTTTGTGGTGTTTTGCTTTTTGTTTTTTTATTAAATTCGTCTAAAGCAGAAGCAGCAGCCCTTTACAGTATATCAGACACTATCACAACATCTCGTCCATCGGCAGCTACTCCTCTTTCCGCGGATGCTGCCTCAAGTGTAGTTCAGGTAAGTGTTGCCAATAACGGATCGAGATTCCTTGCCTCAGATTCTGCAAGAATCAGAAGAACCGGCACTGATGCAGATATTGTCACAGGACTTACCGTTGCCACGCAGTCTGCTGCGCTTACAACTGTTTATTTCACCGGAGCCCTGGGCACTGCGGCTCAGCTAGGAACAGACGTTGCGATCGCTAATATTGCGGCCATGCACACGATATCATTTAAAAATCCCAATCCGATACCCGTAGGCGGAAAAATTGTAATAGTTTTCCCCGGATCTGCGACAAATCCCAACTACGCCTCCCCTTCAGCTACTATGTTTTCATTTAATGGACTCGCGACCGGAAATATTAAAGCTAACTTTTCAGCAGGAACTGCGGCATGTACTTTTTCAATCACTCTTTCCTCAAACACAATCACCTGCACCACAAGCACAGCAGTTGTGAGCGCCGATACAACAGTTACTATTCTCATAGGCTGCAGCGCCAATACAGGAGCTTCCTGCACTACTCAGGTTCCCACTCTCCTTAATCCAAGCAAAACAGCTGCATCGGGAACGGCCGACACCTGGACAGTTAGTCTAACCACTCAAGACGCAAGCTCTATTGACATAGATACAGGTAAGACGAAAATAGGAACTATCGCGTCTGTTCAGGTCGTGGCAAATGTTGATCCTACCCTTACTTTTACCATCGGCGGGATAGCAAATGCGGCAGCAATTAATACAGGGAATACAACGGGCTGCACAAATACCGAAGTCACAAACACAGGCATTGCTTCTACAGCAACAAATGTTAACATGGGCACACTTTCCAGCTCGCAAATAAACATCTCGGCTCAGCTCATAACAATTACAACTAACGGTATAAACGGCTATAGTCTGACAGCTACGTCCTCAGGACAACTCATTAACGCTGCGACCGGTTTTGCCATAAATTCTTCAACCACTCCGACTGTTATGACTGCCGGAACTCCTTGGTTTGGGCTCCATCCATGCGGACTTGATATAGCAAGTGGCACCTGGGCAACAGGTGCCACTGGTGGGGGCGCAGGAGCTAAATATGCATGGCCGACGAGAACTACATCGGTTACTCTAGCTTCAGACACCACAGGACCCATAGGCAATTCAATTACGACCGGAAATGGCCTAACCAGCGTAGAGTATGCTTCAACAATTGACGTAACAGTTCCTTCAGGCACCTATACAAGCATAGTTACGTATGTCGCAACAGCAACGTTTTAATTGAATCATGAATCATGAATTAAGAATTATGGATTTATTAGCGACCTCAGCGCTCTTGATTTTGTCTTTTTTTGCCGCGTCAAACGCGACTGCGCAGGAAATCCGTACTTATACTATAGTTCCGCCCACAGTCGAAGTAAACCTTGATCCGGGCGGATACTCCGAGGGGTTCATGAAGGTTATTAATGATTCAGATGAGCCTCTCTCGTTCACTGTAGTGACTCAGGACTTCATCGTTGAGGACAGCAAGGGTACTCCTAGCTTATTGCCGGAAAATAGCCTTTCGGACAGATACTCGGCTGCATCTTGGATAGGAGTAATACCAAGCACTTTTACGATTGAGCCTAGAGAGCAACAAATGCTTAACTATTACATTCAAATTCCCTTAAGCGCCAGGCCGGGAGGACATTATTCTGCGGTTGTCTATAAACCTACAAACCCAATTGAGCTGGGAGGCTCAGGAGCTGCTGTTCAGACTAATTTAGGCACACTCTTCTATGTCGGGGTAAAGGGAGATATTAAGGAAAATGCAGGGGTTATTAATTTTAGAGCAAAAAGATTCTCAGAATACGGGCCTATCAAACTATTTACTACTATAACAAACCTAGGAGATTTACATATAAAACCAACAGGCACAATAACAGTAAAAAATATGCTCGGGCGAGAAGTTGCGAAAGAGAAATTTAACGAAGCCAATATATTTCCGGGCGCGACGAGGGATTTTGAAAATAAGCTTGGCGGAAAATTCATGATTGGACGATATAAAGCTTCCCTTCTTGCGAGTTATGGAGTAAATAAAAACCTGCCATTAAGTTCCGACTTTTACTTTTGGGTCTTTCCGTGGAAGATAGCGATTGTAGTAACACTGGTAATAATTGCCATTATTCTTGGAATAATATATTGGAAAAGAAAGAATATAGGAAAGTACGGTACTCTAACGATACGGGATCGTTAAGCACAAAAATCAGAAATATGTTTTAATTGCTCTAATGATCTAGCATAATCCGCTTGATCTAACAGGAACCTCTCATAATCTTTTTTTGTTTTGAAGTTTTTTAAAATTAATTCCGGATTTGACAAACCGTCCTCTCTGTTTCCTATATAAGAGTGGTATGACGACCATAAATATTTGTTTGGATCTGATACGAGACCTGATACTAAAGGATTTAAATGAATATAGCGTGAAACATGAAGGAGCTGATCATCGGAATCAATCAAAACATTTTTAAATCTTCCCTGAAATAGAGGCCCTACTCTTTTATTTTTAACATTTATGTAATGTACAAAGCTGTTCATAAACTGACGCATATAGGAGGTAATTCCATCGTCTTTAAGCTGTTTTACTAAGAAATGAAAATGGTTTGGCATCAAGCAAAAGGCTAAAATTTCAATGCGCGGCTCAATCTTCAACTCTGACGATCCCGTATCGTTAGAGTTGTGGGGATTTTCGTAGCTAAACTTACTTTTTTTAGTCCGGTAATGTCTAGCAGCAAGTAAAAATCTTTCATAATCTTTCTGAGAAAAGAAGATGTCATTTTTGTTAACTCCCCTATTGAATATATGATAAATATGGTTCGTCACAAGTGGAGTTTTTCTCATAATTTATTAATAACATAACGATACGGGATCGTCAATGGCTCAGGCACTAGGTTAATTAGAAATTTCTCCTTCCTCATCCCGCTTTCTTTTTTTTCCAGAAAAGGATAAACCAGAACCTGTCCGGCCAGAGCTTGTAAAGGAGTATAAAAATGAGGATAAGGATTGGTATAATAAGCCAAAGTATTCCAAGGCCGATTGAAGCGAAGAATTGCCAGATTCGATAAAAGAAGTTTTTCAAAGATTCTATAATCCTCTCCCATAAAGATAAGGCTTTTAGGGTGAGTTTTTTCGACGGCTCAAGAGAATTTTTGCCCTGAAGTGTGGCTGTGGCAAATAAAGTATAGGTGCCGGCCGAAAGTCCCGGCACTCTTATTTCATAATATCCGCTCTCATCTGCGAAAGCTGACAAAACCTGGCCGTTGCTTAGTTTTAGATCGACTTCTGCTCCCGGCATGCTGTATCCGAAGGCCAATACATCTTCTCCGGCAGCTACGATTGTTCGGGAAAGACCAATCGTAGGAGGAAGAAATATATCCCTTTTTTCTACCGGCCCTTTTGTAGGCGGAATATTTATACAAGTATACGACTCTCCCAGCCTTCGGTAGTCAACTGCCTGAAGGCAAAACTGCGTCGTTCCTTCCCTGAGAAGAACTTTCGATATCGAAAAATCTCCTCTTGTATTAGCCACGGTTGAGCGAAGATAAACATTTCTGGAGTAAAGAACTACCGAGGCAAAAGGAGCGATATAGCCTGAAACATCCAGATTGTATTCTCCAACAGCTGCTTTTATATCGATATCATTTTCCGCAGTTTGAGCAAAAACCCTGTTTAGAGTTAAAAGTGAAAAGGTAAAAGTTAAAAATACCAACAAAAAGCTAAAAGTTTTCATTCCTAATTAATTTATAGCATAACTAGCTACTTGCAGCTAGATTAAATTGCTTTAATTAACGAGCGCGGGGAGCTTACAAAATTTTCGCAGGACGGCAAATTTTGCAGCGGAGCGAGTTCAAGAAAATTTTATTAGCAACCTCAGCGCTACCAAGGAGTAGGCAGGACCCCGAGCAAAATTGTGACTTTATAATATTTAAATTTTTTTCACAGATCATTTTGCTCTGAAAATAATATCTCCTAATATTACTTAATATATCATCTGCATACTCCAGGCTCTTGACAAGCTAATGTACACTCTCATATTCTAATAGTATGCGTGAAAACAACTTTTTAGCTGATAATGCGTATAATCAGTATAATCTCAAGGCTGGATGGGATTTTTCACAGAAGTTCTAACTTTATTTAAATGAATCTGCTCAACGAATTCAAACAATATTTACTCATCCAACCGAATAAGGCATCAAGTACTACAGTTAAAAACTACCTCGCTGACGTCAGAAAATTTGTAAAATGGTATGAACTGAAATTTGGGAGAACCTTCTCCGCCTCAGATGTCTCATCTCAAAATATTGTTGATTTCAAAGAAGATAGTCTAAGTGATTACTCTGCTTTATCTGTAGATCGAAGTCTTTCTTCACTGAGAAAGCTTTTCACATTTCTCAAGCTTGAGGGTCATATTTCACACTCGCCTTTTGAGCAATTAGAAGCGAACAAACAGCAATTTATCCCTGACCCCTGGAGACTAAAAGATTTTAAAAATTATCTCTACGTCTACAACGCATCACATCTTACTATAAAGAACTATGTCATTGATCTTCGACAGTTTCTTTCATGGGTGGACGAAGTCACCTCTCCGGGA
>JACOXV010000038.1 GCA_016182225.1 Candidatus Levyibacteriota bacterium | reverse complement strand
GTTCTTTTTTGTTTATTTCTTCCATATTTACTACAAGATTAAAATTACAACAAGAGTCAAATCTCTTTTAACTCATTTTGAGCAAAAATAGTATCCGCCATATTTAAGGCAAAACTCACCTTTAATGTTTTAAAATAGGTTGGTTTATCAATTTTATTTGGGGTTAATACTATAAATCTATTTATGTGTGAAAGAAGTTGATTTAATTGATTTTTCACAGTTTTTTAATTGAGTTCTAATAAATAATATAGGATAAGTCACGTTCTACGCGATTATTATTTGGAAATGCTCCTCTTATATAGCTCTATATTTTCCAAAGCTACTCCTGTTCCCCGTGCCACACAAAGAATTGCATCCTCAGCTACATGGCAAGGCACCCCGGTCATCTTCGTCATAAGTTTATCGAAGTTCTTAAGAAGAGATGTTCCTCCGGTCATAACAATTCCTTTGTCTATAATATCACTTGCCAACTCCGGGGGTGTTTTTTCCAAAACCCCCTTCACTCCTGAGATAATATCCAAAAGGACCGGATATATAGCCTCCGCAACCTGTTGTTCCGTTAGCTCAATTGTTCTTGGAAGTCCGGTTATAGCATCTCTCCCCCGAATTTCCACTCTTTCGCCTTCTTTTTCCTGGCCAAGCGCATTTGCCATGTTGATTTTAATTTCCTCTGCCGTTCTTTCTCCTATTAAAAGATTAAATTTCCTTTTGGTATATGTGGCAATTGCCTCATCAATCTTATTTCCGCCTACTCTTACCGAATCGTGCACAACAACTCCGCCCAGAGATATAACAGCGCATTCGGTAGAACCTCCGCCCATATCCACAACCATGTGCCCCGCAGGCTGGGCTATTGGAATTTTTGCTCCGATAGCAGCCGCAAGAGGCTCTTCGATGAGATAGGCTATTTTCGCACCTGCGGCCATGCTTGCATCAAGTACTGCCCTTCTCTCTACCTGAGTCACCCCGGATGGGATACAAATCATAACTTCAGGCTTGAAAAACCTAGAAGAACCACAAGCTTTATCTATAAAATAAGAAAGCATTGCCTCGGTAATTGTATAATCGGCTATAACTCCGTCTTTAAGAGGCCGCATGGCAACAATATTTCCGGGAGTCCGGCCAAGCATATTTTTGGCTTCCTTACCCACCGCAACCACTTTATTTTCTTCGGCAGTTACAGCCACAACAGTAGGCTCATTTATAACAATTCCTTTACCCGTAAGGTAAACAAGGGTATTAGCAGTTCCTAAATCTATTCCTATTCTTTTTGAAAACATAGTCTAAATATATAAAAAACTTTCAGGAAATTTTAAAGAAGTCCAAATAACCATATCACAATATTACTTTTGTATATCAAATAAAATTTTACCTTTGGGAAAGATTATAAAGCCCCTTTTTTTAACTTGCAAGTCCCAATAATATGCTTGTATAATAGCCTCATCTAATGAATAAGCACCTGTTAATCTCAATCTTTATATTTGCCGCGATCATTATCGCTACTGCGATCGTCATTTTATTCGCCAAAGGATATAGATTCGGGTTTGATACCGGTAAAATTGCGCTTTCGGGTACAGGACTTTTGGTGGTCAAAAGCGTGCCTGACGGAGCCCAAGTTTTTATAAATGACCATTTAACCACTGCAACAGACAGCACTATCAACTTAGATCCCGGCAAATATAAAGTAAGAATATCAAAAGAAGGCTATTTTTCCTGGGAAAAAGAAATTTCAATACAAGAAGAAGTCGTATCAAAAGCTGAAGCACTGCTCTTCCCCTCTGCGCCAAAGCTAGAAAGCATTACGGATATCGGAGTTGGCTCTCCGGTACTCGATCCTTCGCAAACAAAAATAGCTTTCATTGTCTCTTCCCAATCAGCCAGAACGAATGGAGTTTATGTCTTTGATATGAGCTCAAGACCCATCCTGACTCTCCAATCCGCCACGACTCAAATCGCAGATGACACTCTGGATTTATTCTCAGAAGCCAATCTCGCCTGGTCTCCTGACGGAAAAGAAATTATTGCTACAATCTCTGCCAGAACCGGAAGCCCTGCTTCATATTTGCTCTCTACGAGAGAACTTAATCAGAACCCAAGAAATGTGACTCTTCTTATAAATTCAGTCCAGGCGACCTGGCAAACACAAAAAGAAGCTAAAGAAAATGCCCAAATAAATTCTCTTTCCAGGTCCCTCCGCCCCTTTGTCCGGGAAAATTTTAAAATTCTTGCCTGGTCTCCGGATGACACAAAAATTTTGTACCAGGCATCAGCCTCTGCTGAGCTTCCCATCATAATAAAACCTCGCCTTATCGGGACCAATCCTACCAGAGAACAAAGAAATATCGAAGTTGATAGATTCTATGTATATGATATTAAGGAAGATAGAAATTACGAGCTAAATGGAAATAATTTTTCAGGAGCATATGCTTGGTATCCTGATTCCAAACATTTAATTTTTGTAAAGGACAAAAAGGTTTCTGCCTCAGAATTTGACGGCGGAAATGAAACTGTAGTTTATGCAGGACCGTTCAATGAGAATTATGTCTTCCCCTGGCCGGATGCGACTCGAATTGTTATCCTTACAGATCTTGGAAATTTAACCATTACCCCAAACCTCTACACAATTTCTTTGAAATAGCTACTGGCGACTAACCTCTGGCTTCTAAATATATCTTCGGGGAGAACAAAGGGCGGGGCGACCTCAGCGCATTTACTTTGAATTTTAATTAATTATCCAGTAGTCAAAAGATATGCTTTCATCGGTCGGACTTTCTACTTCTACTCTGAAGCTTGATCCTTCGGTTTTGGCAGTTACAGCAAGAGGTTCATCTGTGACTGTGGTGGGAGTAAGGAAAATCTTGGATTTGGAAGTAATATTGGGATTTGAAACTA
>JACOXV010000053.1 GCA_016182225.1 Candidatus Levyibacteriota bacterium | reverse complement strand
TCGCATTAGGCGGGGGTGGTGTTCCTAGAGGAAGAATAATTGAAGTGTATGGTCCTGAAGCCTCAGGAAAAACCACAATTTGTCTTTCAATAATCGCTGAAGCGCAAAAGAATAAAGGTGTTGCGGCGTTTATAGATGCAGAACATGCCCTGGATCCTCTTTGGGCAGAAAAGCTGGGAGTAAAGCTTGATGAGCTTCTTATTTCTCAACCTGATACTGGTGAGCAGGCCCTGGAAATAGCAGAAAGTCTGATTCGTTCAGGAGGTGTTGATGTTGTGGTAATCGATTCTGTAGCTGCATTAGTTCCAAGAGCAGAGATAGAGGGAGAAATGGGGGATGCAATGATAGGTCTTCAGGCAAGGCTTATGTCTCAAGCTTTAAGAAAATTAACCGGAGTAATTTCCAAATCCAAGACTGTTGTTATATTTACAAATCAGTTGAGACAAAAAATTGGAGTAATGTTTGGTAATCCCGAAACAACAACCGGAGGATTAGCGCTTAAGTTTTATGCCTCAGTTCGCCTGGATTCAAGAAAAATTGAAACACTTAAGGATGGAGATAAGATGATAGGTTCTCGTCATAGAGTAAAAATTGTAAAAAATAAAGTAGCTTCCCCTTTTAGAATCGCAGAATTTGACGTTATGGGAGATGTAGGAATATCTAAAGAAGGTGGGATTGTGGATGTAGGATTAGAGATGGGGGCAATTCAAAAGTCTGGAGCATTTTTTAGATATGGGGATTTGATGTTGGGACAAGGAAGGGAGGCTACAAAGATGTTTCTTAAGGAAAAACCAGATATTGCAGAGAAAATTGTAGCCGAGATTATGAAAAAAAGTAAAACTGACGGTACACCCGTAGCAGTAGGAGTTGAAGAAAGTGAAGAAGCAGAAGAATCCAGCGGATGAAGAATTATTTGCAAGATATTTTAATTCCTCTTTAAGGTTTTTAAGTTTTAGGCCTCGATCTGAAAAGGAAATAACAGACTATCTCCTGAAAAAAAAGCTAAGTCCCGAAATTATCGAGAAAATTAAAATTAAGCTTAGCGAATATAATCTCATAGACGATAAGGATTTTGCGCAGTGGTGGATTGAACAAAGATTAAGAAATAAACAAAGGGCGCTGCGGGTAATAAAGATGGAGCTAAGGAATAAAGGAATAGCAAGAGAAGTTATTGAAAACGCTTTGTCAACATTTTCTATTTCACCCGATACCGAATCAATAAATAAATTAATAGAAAAAAAATTAAAAAGACTTGATAATCCTACAGAAGAGGATATTAAAAAGCTTTACCAATCTTTGGTAAGAAAAGGTTTTAACTTCGATGATGTTTCAAAAAAAATAAAAGAAATAAGAAAAAAATTAGGTTGACTACTAAGTATTTTAAGGTGTATACTGCAACCTAGGACAACAATAAAGTTGATCAAAATAAGGTTTATGACTATAAAACATACGCCTCTTTTAAAATCTAATAAAAGGTAATAATTATTGCCTTTTATTTTCGTTGTCCTCAAATATTATGAATCAAACTACCGATCTTCTAGATTTAGAAAAAAAATTATTAGAAAAACAAGACAGAATAGATAAAGAGAGAGAAAATCTTGAAAAAGAGAAAAAATCTTTTGAAAAGAAAAAGGAAGAATATTTAGAAAAATTACAAAAAGTTTCAGGACTGAATTCTGACGATGCCAGGCGGGAGCTTCTTTCAGAATTTGAGAAAAAAGAAGTAGAAGTCCTGGCAAAACGTATACGGGAAAGAGAAGAAGAAATAAAAAGAGTTGCTGATAAAAAAGCCCAGGAAATGATAGTGGAATCAATGCGTCATGGGGCAGTTAAATACATTCCCGAATACACGGTGTCTGTTGTTAGAATCCCCGATGAAGAAATTAAGGGAAGAATAATTGGAAAAGAAGGAAGAAATATTCGTGCATTCGAACAAGCAACCGGAGTGGACGTAGATTTAGATGAAGAGGGAATTATAAGACTTTCTTCTTTTGATCAGGTTAGACGTGAAGTCGCAAGACGATCCTTAGAAAAATTAATAAAAGATACCAGAGTCCAGCCTTTCAGAATTGAAGAGATTGTTCGTGAAACAGAAAAAGAATTAGAAAAAATAATGTTTGCTGAAGGAGAGAAGCTCTCTCATGAAGTAGGTGTATTTAATCTTCCTACGGATGTAATAGGAATTTTAGGAAGAGCCAAGTTTCGAACATCGTATGGACAGAATTTACTTCTTCATCTTTTAGAAACAGCAAAAATTGGAACACATATTGCAGAAGAAGTGGGTGTGAATGTCGATGTTGTAAGAATTGCGTGTCTCCTTCATGATATCGGAAAGGTTCTTCCGGGAGAGGGAAGCCATGTTAAGCTGGGAGTAGATTTTCTTAAGAAGTACAATTTTCCCGAAACTATTATAAATTGTGTGGCCGAGCATCATGAGGACAAACCGTTTTCTTCTGTAGAATCAGTAATAGTTCATGTCGCAGACGCAATATCAGGTGCAAGACCAGGTGCGAGATATGAAGATGTTGAGGAATATGGGAAAAGACTTGGAGAGATGGAAGCAATTGCAAAAAAATATGAGGGAGTTGAGGATGCCTATGCGTTTGAGGCAGGCAGAGAGCTTCGGGTCATAATAAATCCGGGAAAACTTGATGATGCGCAAACTACTCTTGTGGCAGATAAAATACGAGAAGAAGTGGTTAGTAAATTAGCTATTCCGGGAGAAGTAAAAGTGACAGCAATAAGAGAATTTAGGGCAGTTTCTAATCAGTCTTAAAAATAAGTTACCTACTAAATCTTAAATTGATAGATTTTGTTATCTTGACAAGCTAAGTTTACATTGTTACTGTAGTTAACAGAATAAAAAGCCCGCCAGATCTTGCTTTTCGCCTTATCTACTATTCGTACTGCGGCTCAAAGAGCGATCTTGGGCGGACATAATAAATTCTAAAACTCACGAAGTTCGTTAAGAATTTCTAATGGAGGTGACTCAACATTGACTAAAAAAGATTTAGTAGAACTTGTAGCAAAAAAAGCAAACCTCACCAATAAAGCGTCCAGAGAAGCAGTTGATGCTCTTCTTTTAGGCATAAGAGATTCTTTAAAAAGAGGAGATAAAGTTGTGATTACCGGCTTTGGCACGTTTAGTATAAGAAACAGAGAAGCAAGATCCGGTAGAAATCCTAAAACAGGCGAGAGAATTACAATTGCTGCAAGAAAAGCTCCGGGATTCACTCCTGGAAAAACACTAAAAAGAGTCGTCAGATAATTTTATTTGGAATCAAATGAGACTCCCGAAATTGCGGTGAGTCTCTTTTGTTATAATCAAAACACCTTATGGTTATCTCAGTTAAAAATCTTTCAAAAGAATACAGCGTTTTCCAAAAAGAAACTGGACTATCGGGGAATTTAAAATCACTTTTCAACAGAAAATATGAAACCGTTAAGGCTGTCGATGATATTTCATTTGAAATAGAAGAGGGGGAATTAGTTGGCTTTATTGGTCCGAACGGTGCCGGGAAAACCACAACATTAAAATGTCTATCTGGTGTCCTTTATCCAAGCTCAGGAAAAACAGAGATTTTAGGATTTAATCCAAATGAAAGAAAAAAAGCATTTCTTAAACAGATCGGCCTAGTGATGGGCCAAAAAAATCAGCTATGGTGGGACCTTCCGGCAGTCGATACCTTCATTCTTCAAAAAGAAATATATGAGATTTCGGATTCTCGATATAACAAAACCCTAGGAGATCTACTGGATCTTTTGGATGCAAAAGATATTATTAAGATTCCCGTAAAGAAATTATCTTTAGGTCAGAGAATGAAAATGGAGATTGTCACCTCGCTTCTTCATAATCCGAAAATCTTATTCTTAGATGAGCCTACAATTGGGCTTGATGTAGTAATGCAGCAAAAATTAAGAGAATTTATAAAAGAATACAATAATAAATATCAATCAACGATTCTTCTTACCAGTCATTATATGAATGATGTAGAGGAACTTTGTAAAAGAGTAATAGTTATAAATCACGGAAAAATTCTCTACGATGGAGTTCTTTCCAATTTGGTGCATGAATATTCACCATACAAAAACATAAGAATAACATTTAAAGATAATGTAGAACCTAATAAGTTTACTAAGTTCGGAGAAGTTGAAAAATATGCTTACCCCCAGCTCGAGCTTTTTATAAAAAGAGATGAAGTAAGTAGTGCTGTTTCAAAAATTCTTTCTGATTATGAAGTAGAAGATATCAACATAGAAGATCCGGAAATAGAAGATGTAATTAGAAAAGTTTTTGGTGGAGAATGAAAAAATATTTTTGGGTAGCTAAGAATACATGGGAAGAAACTTTAACGTATAGGTTTAATTTTCTTATGTGGAGGATAAGAACAGTGGTGTTATTGCTTTCTGTATATTTTCTTTGGCATTCTGTTATTCCCGAAGGTTCAAGACTTTTCGGATATACCCAAAACATGATGCTAACATACATATTGTTAACTTCCATAACAAATGCTTTTGTTATTTCTACCAGGACGCATGAAATAGGAGATGAGATTAATAGCGGGGATTTATCCAACTTTCTTATAAAACCAATAAACTATTTTTTATATTGGTTTTGGAAAGATATAGGTGATAAAGCAATGAATATAGTTTTTTCTATTGCAGAGCTCACTATATTATTTTTTATTTTAAGACCTCCTGTTTTTATTCAAACAGACTTTACGTTTTTGTCTCTTTTCTGTATATCAATTTTTCTGGCAATTGTCCTTTATTTTTTTGTGAATATACTTCTTGGAATGATAGGATTTTGGAGTCCTGAGGTATGGGCTCCGAGATTCATTTTTTCAATAATTCTTGGTTTCTTTGCGGGAAATTATTTTCCGCTCGATATTTTACCCAACACTGTTTTTAAAATTTTTGAAGCACTCCCCTTTTCTTACCTTATCTATTTTCCAATAAAAATTTATTTAGGTCAGATTGGATTACCCGAGATTTTAAATGGATTTCTGCTTATGGTTCTATGGATCGGTATTTTTTTCATTTTCGTTCAAGTCGTTTGGAGGAAAGGATTAAAAGCATATACTGCCCAAGGAAGATAATATGAAAAAATATTTGAAACTTTGGTATATGTATAGTATCTATACGAGTCAAGTAGGATTGCAGTCCAGATTTGGAGCAGGCCTATTTCTAATTGGAAAATTTTTAAGATTTGGAATTTTCCTTTTTTTCTTTTATGTTCTCTCTGCAAAAGTGGATGAAATTGCGGGATATACCTTTTGGCAAATGATTTTTATATTTTCAACGTTTAATTTAGTTGACATTGCTTCACAACTGTTATTAAGAGAAGTTTATCGTTTCAGAGGTTATGTAGTTACGGGAAGTCTTGATTATTTTTTGATTCGGCCAATTTCTCCAATCTTTAGATTTTTATTTGGGGGAGCAGATATACTGGATTTTCCAATGTTTATTACTTCAGCTATTTTAGTGATTATTTCTCTTTTTCATGTTGAAAATGTATCAGTTTTGGGAATTATAGCTTATTTTTCTCTCGTATCTAATGCTCTTTTGATTGCCTTGGCTTTTCATATATTTGTATTGGCTATGGGGATTTTAACTACTGAGGTTGACAATACTCTCTGGCTTTATAGAGATTTACTTCAGATGGGAAGAATTCCCACTGATCTTTATACGCAGCCGATAAGGGCATTAATAACTTTCGCAATGCCTGTTGGAATAATGATTACTTTTCCTGCAAAAGCTTTATTTGGAACACTATCTCCCTTTCTAATTCTATTATCATTTGGAGTAGGATTTGGATTTCTTATTATGAGCTATCTTTTTTGGCAATTTTCTCTTCGTAGATACTCAAGCGCCAGTAGCTAAAATGAGAAAAATAAAAATTCTATTGTACTTAATCCTTGTTATTCTATTTTTTTCAAAAACAGGAGTAGCAGATGCTTCGGAGAAAAAGGCATTTATCACTATCGTTAATCCTGTAAGAATTGCGCCATATACAGTTAATTCCAAAGAAAGTCTTGACTCTCAATATTCTGAGATTAGGAAGAGAAATTTACCGGCCACATGGCTTCTCACGTTTGATGTTATTAATAACAAGGAAGCAAGCGATTTTATTAAAGATGAATTTGATAGTAATCAAGAATTAGGAATTTTTATGGAGGTTTCCTCTGATTCTGCAAAGGCCTCAGGCGTTAATTATAATTTTACTGATTCTTGGCATAGATCAAATAGTATTTTTTTATCAGGATATTCACAAAGCGATCGGATAAAGCTTATTGACAAGGTTTTTGAGAGTTTTAAGAAAGAGTTTGGATACTATCCGGTTTCAGTTGGTGCATGGTGGATCGACTCATTTTCTCTTGATTATATGTCTAAAAAATATAATGTTATTGCAAATTTAAGTGTTTCTGACCAACTGGAGACTGACGGATATAGTATTTGGGGAACACCCTGGTCTACTCCCTATATTCCCAGTAAATTTCATGCTGGGATTCCTGCAAGTAGGCTGGAGGATAAGCTTAATGTAGTAACAATTCAATGGGCACCCAGAGACCCCCTTAACGGCTATATTAGTCCTGATAAAGCAAACAGGCCAAGTCTTTACAGTAGTCAAGACCACTTTACTATTGGGCTTAATGAAAATTATTTCGAAAAATTAATCCGTCTTTATACGGAGAATGATTTCGATCAAGTAACAATTGGACTAGAGGGTGACTTTCCTAAAGAATTTTATCAAGATAAATTTAGCACCCAACTGTCATTAGCGCAAAAACTATCAGGAGAGAGAAATATCTCTTTTGCCACTATGAAAGAGTTTTCCAAAGAGTATAGCAAAAAATATTCAGACCTCTCCCCTTCAAAAATAATTGAAGCAGATGATTTGTTGGGTAGCCAGAAAAGAGTGATTTGGTTTCAAAATCCTAAATACCGCATTGGTATAAAGTATGATAATCAGCTAAAGCAAACGGAAATTTTTGATCTAAGATCCTACTATAAAAATTTTACTGAGCCGTTTTATCTTTCACCAAATAAACAATACAATCTCTTTTCTATTCTTCCCTCCATTATAGATTCTAGGATGGATGGCAAAAGCTCTTTAAAGCTAAATACGGGAGTTTTTGTTAATTCAGAAAAAAATGGGGAAGAATATATTCTTGAATTTGAGAAAGGAAAAATAATTTTAAAAAATAATCTGGTAGAAATCTCTGGGATAAGCTTTACAATTGATCCATATTTGCAAGATTTAGGATTGGTAAAAGTGAATGGCAACAGAGTGGTGCTTCCAGATGAATATGTAGTGCCAGCTCAAGGTATAGTGTTTAGAGAATTTTATCCAAAAATTCCATTTGCACTTAAGTACAGAATTCCTTCGCAAATTATTTATTTAGCAGTTGCTTTGGTTGTTTTGATGGCCTTTATCTTTTTCATTTTTTTATTAAGGAAAAGTAACAGGAAATATGTTTTAACTTTTGTTTCTGTTTTAGTTTTGAGCATTTTTCTGTATCTACTTTTTAGAATAAATAGGCCACTTTATATTAGTCAGTCTGAGATAGATGCGTTAATATTGTTGAGTAATCTTAAAGACGGAACGGTACTTGTTTATGATAAAGATTGTTTGAAGTGTAATTGGAAAAGTGAAAACAAACCAGCTGCTATGGAAAATAGAAAAGACTATGTAGGAAAAATTAGCAAAAAACCAATTATCTACAGTCTTGATTTTGTGCTAGCGGAAAATCCAGAGGAAGCAAAAAAGATATTGATAAAAGAAAATCCCCGATATATTTACTTATCTAAGTACGAGGATTATGTTGAGGTTCTTTCTTTTAATCCTGAAGACCTGAGTGTTAAAAAAATATATGAAAATGCCAATGCGGTTATTTATGAAGTTTTATAATTGCTGGGAAGATAGTAAGCCAGATTCTGTTTTACCCCGCTAAGCGGGGTAAAGGTTGCAATCTATCTGAGTTGTAGCGAATTGTTACATCTCTCCCGATTTATTCGGGATGCCCTTAATCTTCGATACTCCCGTAAAGATGGTAATAACGTATCATTCGAAGGTTGCATCAGGTGGGATTGCCTCGTTTCACTGTCACTCGTCTCTGTTGCTCTCAGATGTAGTTAATTCTTCATCTGTTTCTAGATCCGCATGTGACTAAAGATCTAGACCACCAGCTATTGACCGTTCGACAAGCTCAGGTCAGCCTGAGTCTCATCGAAGGCTGCTAGTCGGGAATTGCCTCCCGATCCTGTCTTTACTTCTGTCTGGACTTTCCTCCCGCCCAAATGGACGAGTAGCAACCCTTCTTCCCAGCAAAGATATTATATCACATCAGCTTATAGTATTGCAAAGCATCTTATATTCGCAATTAATACATAAGACATTCCCGCTGCATTTAAAATCACTTTCCTCAATTTCTTTAATTTTATCTATCAATTCCTTTTCAAGCTTGTCCAAATCTTCTTTTTTAAAATTCATCGATTTTTTTGTATTTTTCTCTAAAAAATGAAGCGTTAACTTTATGCTGTCAGCTGTTTTATTTAAAATTTGATCTTTAACGCGAGTTGCAGCAAGTGCATAAATTGCCAGTTGAAGCTCATGAGCACTGCTTGCTTTAGGATTATCCTCGCCTGTTTTGTAATCTATTATTTCAATTCCCTGCCTGCCGGCAGGCAGGGAATTGCCTTTTGAGTCGATACGATCCATTTTTCCAAAAACACTTACGCCATTTTTTAAATTAAAATTAAAAGGATACTCAAGCGCCAGAGGTTTCTTCGGCGGATTACACTCATTTTCATAATAGTTCTTAATTAATTTTTTTGCTTGATTTAAACGTTCCTCCTCATTTTTTTTATTTAAGTATCCATCACTTTTCCATTCTTCAATAAGAATTTTTTGAAGCTCAGAATGTGTAGGAATATTTTCTTCCTGAACCATTTTGTAAAATCTATAGAGCGTATTATGTAGGGAAATTCCAAAACTTTGAACATGAGAGATAGGAGTTGGGATATTTAAAATAACTTTGGCTTTATAATGCAGAGGACAGATGTCAAACATCTGCAGATTTGAGTAAGTAATATAAGAGAGTTTTAGCGGCTGTTTTATTTCTTCATCCCCTTCTTCCTGCTCATAAACAGAAAGTACCTCAGTAAGAGATAATTGTTGAGAAATATTTTCTTTGTCCTCTATTTTTAAATTTGGAAGTGCTTCAAAAATAAATGGCGAAAGCTTTTTCATTCTTTTTCCGCTGCTATAGTAATCAGCTGCGGTAAAGAATAGTTTTTCTTTTGCTCTCGTCATCCCAACATAAAATAAACGTCTCTCTTCCTCTAAATGAAAGTCCGTATCTTTCGGCAGATTTTCTTTAATAATTTCATCAGGCAATGGAATTTTTTCGGCTCGTTCCCTAGACGGAAATCGATCAGAAACAAGATTTACCAAAAAAACTACTTTAAACTCCAGTCCCTTGGAGGAATGAACAGTGAGAATATTAACTGCATTTCTGTCTCTTAAATCAATATCCGCAGCGGTTGGACTATCTCCTAGTTGCATCATAAGAGTTAGCCATTCAACTAATGTAAAAATATTTGCATCAGCCCTTTCGCTTTCAAAATTTTTAATTCTATCAAAAAATTTAGCAATATTTTGCACTCGTCTTTCATCTTTTACAGATTCTGTTACGTTTAAAGTTTGGTAAAGGCCAGAATCAACGAGGAAATAATAAAGAATTTGACCTGCTTGCTCTTTTTTACTTTTTTCCAAATGTCTTACCGCCATTTCTCTAAAATTATTTAATTTTTCCTTTGTCCCGTCTTTTAAAAAGCCTTGATTCATATCGGTTAGAGATTCAAAAAGAGTGAGGTTTTTCTTTTTCGCAAAATTTAATAAATAATTTAATTCTATGTATGGGACTTTAAATACATTCATAGATAAAACTCTAAACAGCGATACTGAATCCGAAAGATCTGTTAGGAATGTGAGGTAAGCTATTAAATCCTTTATTTCCTCTTGCTGAAAAAGATATCCAGGACCCAAGAATTGATATGGAATTCTATGTCTCTGAAGTGCTGTCGTAATCTGCTGTGCATGATTGTTCGCTCTTACCAGAATTGCGATATCTTTATATTCAATAGATTTATTTATTAAAGTGTTTATCGTTTTTGCAATTTCTTCTGCTTCGTCTTCTGAACGTGCTTTATGAATTAGTTCTATTCCGTTTTTCTGGTCAATTACATGGCTTTTGAGTTTTTTATCTATTTTTTCCACCACCTCAAGCCTATTGGGATTGTTATTTTGAATAAGCCGATATGCTGCGTCTAATATTGTTTGTGTTGATCTATAATTTTCTGTTAGAGTAATGATTTTTGCATCTGGGAAATTTTTCTTGAATTGTAAAACGTTAGATACTGCTGCTCCCCTAAATCTATAAATTGATTGATCATCATCAGCAACAACAGTAATATTCTTATCATCTCCGCAGAGTGCTATTGCCAATTCATTTTGTGCGAAGTTTGTATCTTGAAATTCATCAACTAAAATAAAATTAAATTGGTTTTGATATATTTTTAATATATTTGGTTTGGTTCGAAATAAGAGCAGGACGTTAGAGATGAGATCTGAAAAATCCATAACGGAATTCTTAATCTTTAGTTCTTCATAGGCAGAATATGAATTGGCAAGTTCGATATATTGCTGGGCTTCTAAGTTTTGCTTGTCCGCCGTAGCTTTAGCGGAGGTGGAAGTTCGAGCCCAATGAAGATATTCATCGGGCGATATGTCTTCGTCTTTAAGTCTTGAGAAATGAGTTAATAATGCATCCAGAAATTTAGTCGGGTTTCCGCGGGGTCTAAACATATCCAAGCCAATATTAAATATATTTTGACGAAGTAAAAGAATTGATTCAGATTCAGAAATCAATTTATAATTGGGATCAAGTCCGATATTATGTACCTCATCACGTAAAATTCGGTCACAGAAAGAATGAAATGTATGAATCCAAAGATTTGTATAGCCGTAGGGAAGAAGTACATCTACTCTTTCCTGCATTTCGAAAGCAGCCTTTTCTGTGAAAGTTAAAGCAAGGATTTTCTGAGGGGGAATCTGCTTTTCTACGATAAGATGCTTAATTCTTTCCGTGATTACGGTAGTTTTTCCGGTCCCAGCACCCGCGATTATTAAAAGTGGTCCTTTCTTGTGTTCTACCGCAAGTCTTTGTTCTCTGTTGAGTTTTTTGTCACCTCGCATGTTAGGTGATTTTAGCAGATCTGATTCACAAATTCTTTTCTCTGTTATAATCTAGTTTGTGAAAAATGATCCCAAGCATTTTATTGCAGAATTTTCCCATAAAGAAAAACTTGCAAAGAATACCTATTCATTTTATTTCTTCAAAAAAAAATTAGATCTTAATTTTATTCCGGGACAGTATTTAAGAATGAGCTTAAACATTAATAAACCCGATGTTAGAGGGAGTTCCAGATATTTTACAATTTCCTCTTCTCCCAGAAATTTAGAATATTTAGTTTTTACTACAAAGATTATCAAAAGCTCTTTTAAGAAAAGGATGTTTTCTTTAAAAAAGGGCGAACAAGTAGATTTTTTCGGACCCGTTGGATATTTTGACTTTAATGAAAAAAGCAACAATCAAAAAATTTTTCTGGCGGGAGGAATTGGAATCACTCCTTTCCATAGTATTTTACAAACAATAAAAGATAATAAGAAAATTCCAAATATTATACTTTTTTCCTCTTTTTCTACGAAAGAGGAGGTCATCTTCTATGATGAATTAAAAGTAATCGAAAAAGAGAACTCCAATATTCGAGTAGTTTATATGCTAACAAGAAAATCTTTGAACGGATTTGAAAAAGGAGGGATAAGTGAAAAACTAATAAGAAAATATGCCCCAGATTATCTAAAAAGTGAATTTTTTATAGTTGGATCTCCATCTTTTGAGGAACAAATTTTTACTCTTGTAAAAGAAATGGGTATTCCGGAGGAAAGAATTTTCAAAGAAAATTTTTCAGGATATTAACCTTCAATCTCTTTTTTTTCA
This sequence comes from Candidatus Levyibacteriota bacterium, assembly GCA_016182225.1. GTDB lineage: Bacteria > Patescibacteriota > Microgenomatia > Levybacterales > UBA12049 > JACOXV01. The sequence continues at coordinate 2,845 of JACOXV010000053.1, read as the reverse complement.
AGTTCAAACTCTTTGGTTGTGTTAAGTTTTTTACCGATTTTTTGAAAAGAAGCAGTTACATTTGAAAATTGACTGGAAGCATTATTAATATGTTTTCCCAGAACTCCGAGATTTTGATCCACTTTTTCATAATCTACTTTTAATGCTCTAAGCATTGCAAAAATTTCTCTGCTTCGTGTTTCTATTTTCTTTCCTTCGAATGAAAGAAGAATTACCTGTAAATGCGCATAAAGTGTAGTAGGTGAAACTGTGTAAACTCTTTTTCTCCTCGCGTAGTCTAGAAGTTCTGGATTATCTGCAACTTCATAATAAACAGGCTCTGAAGGTATATACATTAAACAAAAATCCATAGTTCCTTCCTCTGGCAAAATATATTTTTTAGCAATCGAATCAATGTGGCGCTTGACATCTCTTACAAATTCTTTTTTGAATGAATCTTTTTCTGTTTGATTTACAGCTTTTACCATTTTTTGAAAATTTTCCATTGGAAATTTAGAATCTATTGGCAAGATTCCTGCATCTGTTTTTATAGCAGCGTCTACTTTTTCTCCAGAATTGAATTGATACTGGAGATTAAAGCTATTTTTGGGAAAAGTTTGTGCGATTAAATCTTTGAGAACTTCTTCGCCTATATTCCCCCTAAGCTTCGGGCTTTTAAGAAAATCTTGAAGTTCGCGCATAGATCTTCCTATCTCACTCATTTGTCCAACTTCACGACTCACATCTCTTATTACCTCCGCAGCTTTTGTTAGTCTCTCATTAATTTGTCGGTTGTTTTCTTGAAGAGTTTTTGTCATTTCCATTGAAGATGATCTCATCGCCTGATTTAATGTTTTGTTTGTCTCGTCAATAGATAATTGCATTGTTTTTAGCCATTCCAAAAGCGCCTGATTGTCTTTTGTGTCGGGAGAAGATTTTTTATGGATACTATAGAAAACAGTAAGGAAACCGATTATGAGAATAGATGCTATTAATAGTAGCTCAAGTTGCATTTGTATAGGATATATTATTGAAAGATTAGCCAATTGTCAAAGTATTGACAATTATCAAAAGCTATTTTACCCTTGTCTGAGCAATGAAATTAAAAATTAACTATCTTCTTATATTAATTTTCTTCTTGGGAATTCTGCTTCGCTTTATAAAATTAGATTCATTTCCTGTTTCTTTTTCTTGGGATGAGGTGGCAATAGGCTACAACGCTTTTACAATTGCAGAAAAAGGAATCGATGAATACGGAAATAAATATCCGCTTTTGTTTAAATCATTTGAAGATTTCAAATTGCCAGGATATATTTATACGGATGCGTTATTTATAAAAGCTTTGGGATTTTCAGATTTTACAGTTAGGCTTCCTTCTGCATTATCCGGAGCATTTTTAATAATTGCAGTTTATTTTTTATTTAAAAAAATATTTAGCGAACGAATTGGCTTAATTACTTCATTTCTTGTAGCAATTTCACCGTGGGCTCTGCAATTCTCAAGAGCTGCTTTTGAGGCAAATCTTGCTTTATTTATCACAGTTTTAGGAATAACTTTATTCTTTTATGGATTTAAAAATAAAATCTTCGCTTTTATTTCTTTTCCAATACTTTTTCTATCATTATATTTTTATTACTCACAAAGAATTATTGTTCCGCTTATTTTTCTTGCGTTACTTTTCTTGTACAGAAAGGGAATCAGTAAAAATTTAAAGCAATACATATCAGGACTTTTTTTAGCTTTGATCCTGATAGCTCCAATGATTGTTCAAATTCTAGGTCCTCAGGGCGCGAAGAGAATTGCTGAAGTAAGTATATTTTCAAATAGCTCTATAAGCTCTGAATATTTAATTGCGAGAGAAAAAAATAGCGATAAATTTTATTCATTTCTGATAAACAGAAGAAGTCCTTATATCTTTGAAACGCTACATGGTTATTTTCAGAATCTTTCCTTTGGTTTTCTCTTTTTTGGTGATGATCCAAGCACTCGTCATAGATCCTTCGCCCATGGACTTCTCTATATAGTTGAAATTCCTCTTTTGCTATTCGGGTTTTATTTAATTATTAAATCTAAGAGAAAAAAGGAAAAATTTTTTATTTTGTTTTGGATGCTTATCGCCCCGATATCCTCAGCTTTATCTAAAGAAGCTCCTCACGGTCTCAGATCTTTAACGCTTTTTATACCTCTTTTAGGAATTATCGCGATAGCTATTGAGAATTTAATCACCAACCACAAAAAGATAATTGTCCTTTTTTTATTTTTATATCCTCTTTCATTGGTCAATTATATTTTGTCCTATTACTTTGTTTATCCGATATCAGACAGTTATTCCTGGGCTTATGGGCACAAACAAATGTATGAGAGAATCTTTAGTCTGGAAGAAAAATACGAAAGGATAGTTGTAACAGGAGATTACTGGAAACCAAGAATATTTTATCAGTATTATAAAAGATCTTTGCCGGAAAAGATTGAAAAAAAAGGCGACTTTGAAGTATTAAGAAAATATTTCTTCGCCAGCACCTATTGGGATAACGGAAGTGTGTTAGATGAGAAAAAAATTAAAAACCTGAAGGAAAATAGAATGTTATTGGTTTTATCACCATCAGAATATGAAGGAATTAAAAATTCACCAAACTATTCAAAAATTGAGGAAATAAGAGATTACTCAGGGAGAAAAATAGTTTTTGTTATCGGAGAGTGGAATTCTAAAAATACAGACTAGGGTTAGCATCAATATTTTCCCAATTTGTTGATTGATTATTGAAAAAAGCAGCCGCAGCAATCATTGCGCCGTTGTCAGTGCAAAGATTTTTAGGTGGAACAAAAAGTCTTATATTGCTGTTATTTTTATTCGTTACATCATACA
>JACOXV010000009.1 GCA_016182225.1 Candidatus Levyibacteriota bacterium | reverse complement strand
ATCACTAACCAAGAGACTGTCTCCTCCTTTGTATACTAGTCCTCCCAGAGAACCTGTGGAGAGATCTTTGTTGGTACCACCTCTTTGGAGAGGGAGAAGGCCGGAAACTAAAGACTTTGAAAGATCTATTACTCCATCAGGAAAGTTATTTTCCACCAGCTGTAATGCGATAAGAGATCCACCTTCTGAATATGTAGCTAAATCTCCTTCGGATTCTCCGGGAATTCTGCCTCTTAAATAGTCTGCATTTAGATTTTTAATCAACTCTTTTCCTGTAATCTCAAACTGCTCGGGAATAAGACTTAGAATGGTCTTCGGTTTTATTTTACCGTTTGATCCCAAAGAAAAGATATCGTTTATATCATAAGGAGCTATTTCTGCATAAGCGTCAGGACTAATCTTTTCAACAGCCACCAGAGAGAACATACCAAAAGGTCTCAAAATAGATCTTAATAATTCATAAACTGCGCCTTCCCGTTCTGTTTTAGCTCCTAAGACTCCCCTTTTATTATCCTGATAATCGGCTATTAACACTTGATCGTTTTCATCTCTATATCCTAAAAAGCGAGCAGTTTGACTGGGATATACAATAAAGAATGCAGTAAGAATAGATACTATAATAAAAGATATCATAACGAATAATGCTATGCTTAAAATGAGTTTTTTCCTAAAATGATAAAGTAGTGAAATTTTGCTTTGAAAATCATCTACTTCTGCGCCTAATACTTTAATTTTCACATGTGTTTCATCATCTTTTACCTCTTCCTTCTCTTGAGAAAAAGGCTCTAGAATTTTTTCCTCAACGTATTTTTTCTGCAAGAAGTAGTCAGAATGAAGAAACTTTTGAATGTCTTCTTTCTCGTAAATCCTCTCTCCGTTGTTGTCTCTGCTGGGCTTAAGTATTCCTTTTTCCTCTAATCTTCGGAGGGTGGGTATAGATATTCCCAGAGTATTTGAGGCTTCGCCTATAGATATTCTTGATGAATACTTTATTCTTTCGATCTCAGAGAGTGGGAAATACCTATTTTTACCATCGGGGCGTACAGAGTATATCTTTCCATCCTTATCCCATCTTCTGAGCGTGTCTACGGAAATATCCAGAAGCTGAGCAGCTTCACCTATGGAAACTAGGTCCCCCAAGGAGCTTTTTGTTATATCTTCTGATTCGGGCAGGTCTTCAGGCATATGTCACCTATGCATTGGGTATTCAGTGCATAGGTAAAAACACTTCTATAAGATAATTGGAGCACAAATCAGTTAACGTTGTCAAGGGGAAAAGAGCTATTTTTACAGTCCAATCTTCCAATTTTGAGCAAAAATAAAATAAAAAAGGAAATAACTAAAAATAGATCAACTTTTTTTAAATTTCTTAACAAACTATATCAAGAGAGGTTTATTATAGGATAAGAAAATTTCTAATTAACCTAATTGATCTAATCAAATCCCAGTGAGTAAAGCGCGGGGAGCTTGCGAAATTTTCGCAGAAACGGCATTTTGCAGGCAAGCCGAGTTTCAAGAAAATTTTGTAAGCGACCTAAGCGCTATCAAGGAGTAGACATGACCCCGAGCGAAAATGCGAAGTCAATGCTAACCATTAAATCTTCTTTGCGAAAAGGATTCTTCCAGCAGTAGTTTGGATGACTCGAGAAACAATTACGTCGATTTCGCGACCAATCTCAGGTGCCGCGTGTTCCACAACTAACATTGTTCCGTCATCTAAATACCCCACTCCTTGCGTTATGTCTTTCCCTTTATGAAGAACTCGAATATGAAGTGCTTCACCAGGGACAGCTTTTATTTTAAGTAGAGTTGCCAGCGTATTTATGTTGATTGCAATTACCCCGGAGATGCTTGCTTTTTTCTCTAGATTATAATCACAGGTTATAATTTTTCCTTTATAGGCTCTGGCTGAAGATATTAATTTTTCATCGACTTCTTTTGAATCGCCATTATCCGATCCATCGTGAATAATAACAGATTTTATTCCTCTTGTTTTCTTCATTTTCTCAAGAAGCGCAAGTCCTTTTCTTCCCCTCTCTCTTTTTACTGTGTCTTGAGAATCTGCAATATGTTTTAGCTCGGAAAGAATGCTCTCTAAAATCACGAATTGCCCAGAAAGCATTCCAATATTTATAATGTCAAACACTCTTCCGTCGATTATCGCCGAGGTATCTAAAAACACAGCATTTTCGATTTTCTTAGCTTTTTTGAAATTTTTCTTTTTACCCTGGTGCGGAACCAATGGAAGTCTATTTATTACTGTTTTTGCAACTTCATCTGCAAGAGCCTGAACAAATTTGGCAGGAAAATCTACAACAGGAGTCCTTCCTTCATGATGTTCGGAAGCTGAAGTTTTGACTTTCAAATCTTTATCGGTTTTTTTCTCAAGTATCTTTTTTTGTATTCTAGCCATAGAGTTTTCCAATTGCTTCACTTAGAGTCTTGAACTTATCTGCTCCTATTATATTTGAAAAACCAAGTTTTTTCGCTTCTTTTACTCTTTTCTCTAAATCCGCTACTCTTCTTAATTCTCCAAGCAAGCCTACCTCGGCAACAGCCACAGTTCTTCCCATGGCTATATTTCTAAAACTAGATAAAATGGCCAAACAAATCCCTAAGTCCGCAGCAGGATCAGAAAGCTTGAGTCCACCTGCTACGTTTACATAGACATCCATTGTATCTACCGGGATCTTTCCATGTTTTTGTAAAACCGCAAGAAGTAATTCCAATCTTTTTGTCTCAATTCCTGACGCAACTCGACGAGGCATAGGTAATTTGGAAAATACCACCAAAGCCTGAATTTCTACCAAAAATGCTCTGGTTCCTTCAAGAGTAACTACTAAAACACTTCCAGGCGTATCTTCCTTTTTTTCTTCAATAAAAAGGCTCTCGGGGTTTTTTGCCTCAACCATTCCTTTTTCATCCATAGTAAATACTCCTACTTCATCGATTGGTCCAAACCTATTTTTAAGAGAGCGGAGTATTCTGGTCCGGGTATATTTTTCTCCTTCCAGAAAAAGTAGTGTATCTACCATATGAGAAAGTATCATAGGTCCTGCTACCATTCCTTCTTTCGTGACGTGTCCGACAATTATTATGGAGATTCCAAGTCTTTTTGCAATTTTAATAACCTCTCCTGTGGCATAACGAACCTGTCCAACGCTTCCGGCTAGTCCCGTAAGATTTTCCGACTCCATAGTCTGAATAGAATCGATAATCACCAGGCTTGGGCTGACATTTTCAATGACTTCCACTGCCGCATTAATATTACTTAAAGATATCAAAAG
>JACOXV010000052.1 GCA_016182225.1 Candidatus Levyibacteriota bacterium | reverse complement strand
CAGTTTTAGTATAAATTTGTCTATAAATAGGATTGAAAATTTTATCTCTTGTTCTATCTCCTGTTTCAGATAATAATCCTGCTATGAAGGTTCCCCAAAAATGGTAGTTTTCTCCTGGCGGGTCATCGTACTCCTCAGTAATGTTCTCAAAGTTTGCAACAGAATTATGCCACTTAATAACATCTTTTTCTTTGTATCGTCTTTGACCAAATCTAGTATCGCTTCCGCGAGCAATAGCCCTTGATCCTGCGTGAGCTATAACAGCTGCTCCAAGAATGTTTCCCCCCGAAAGATCAAGTGCAATTCTGAATTGTTCAGATAAAGTAATTTGCCGTCTTTTTTGATCGGCTACTTCCATAACTCTATCCACAAATTCTTCAGAAAATTCAGGCACAAAATATTCTTTAGGAAGCGGAGCTTTATGCATGTCTGCAAAAGAGACCATTACAGCCAGGTGAAGTCCCTGGCTAAATTTTTTATCAGTCCACGGAAGCTTATCTAACCCTCCCCCATCATAAGAACATAGTGCCAAATCAATAATCTCCGTTTCTAAAGCCTCTAGGGGGGGGTTGGAATAGGCTTGGGGACTTCGATATGATTCCTCACGATCTTTTGAAACTTCCCTAACGCTTCTAAATTCTCGCGGAGGATTTGCACCAAATATTGCGCCGGCACTGGCTTCAGCAACTACAGACATTTTTCCTGCAAAAGTCTCGGCAATAATCATGTTCAGCAATTAAATGTCAACAACTAGGATATCATTATACGAGTCTATTAAGCACAATTCAAGAAATCTGATTGTGCTGAGCGTACAGCTCTAGACTCATTATAGCGGTGTTTCGCTTTTGACTCTAGTTGCTTGTCTTAGTAATTCTTGCGCTTCAGTGCCCATCTGTTCATTTGTCAATCTGCTAAGCACTTGTTCGTCTCTATTACATCTAAAAACCTGTAGATCCCAATCTTGACACATTTGATGAAAAAATGTCGCGTATTCAACTATAGAAGCAATATATCTTTGAATTTCAGAACTTTTTGCATCTGGCCAAGAATCAACCCTTTCTAGAAGATAGGCAGTTCTTCGATCTGCTTCAATTTCTGCCTCACCGCGGGACATAGCTGGTGTTCTTTCACCACGAAACGCTATGTATTTATCTCTTGGTGCTATTAAGATAACAGCTGTTACAGCGGTGGGATCATTATTGCCTAATAGTATTCCAACAAAATCTCGAGGAGTAAATGGAAACCCATCTGGATGACTATGTGCATTTGCACCGATTGCAGAAAAAAATATATTTATTTTAGACATTTGGTAATCTATAAAAGATTTTTGTAGAGGAATACTAACTCTATTTTTTGATCCGGGAATTAAGTCTGATGCCTCCACTATTCCTTGGAGAAAAGAAGTATAAATTAACCCTCCTGCTTCGTGTCTTTCTGGATGTTCATTTGACCAAGTCATAAGTGCTTCGATCCAACCGTTAAATTCACCCAAATCAATCCTATCAGGGCCCCTGTAAATCCTATTATTTAGGTAAGCAGTATCTAACAAGGCATCTCCTAATTGAGTTGTGGAGCTTTCTGTTTCAGCAACAACAGGAGATTCGGTGGACAGAAGTATGCCAATATCATTTGCTATCAAATATTCATTAACGCATCTCTTAAACTCCTTACTTAATCGTTGCGCTTGTGCTCGTTGTTTATCTGATGGGTTAAGAATGTTAGCATCAAATGTAAAAGTAACTATACTTTCACCATCATCAATAGGTTCTCTAGCAACGATCAAAAGCTTACTATCTCTATTTATAATTGATCCAAAATAAAATTCATGTCTTCCTCCGTCGATATCTGAAAGTAATTCAGGTAGAAAGTCAGGCGTCCATCTAGCATATCGTTCTCTGGGTTCTGGCAAAGTTCCTCCTCCGACTGTCTTGTCATAAATCTTAATTATATCCGTTAATCTTTCGCTAGTTATATCTGACAAGCGTACCCCAACTACTCCTTGTGTTAATAGAGCTTCGCTTTTACCATCCTGAAATCGGTCTATCATAGGAAGGGATTATACTTCTCAAAGAGTGGGATGTCAACTATAGGACATAAAAGATGATCAGCGAAGGGCACACGTGCTTGCTGATGAGTTTAGATTAAAAACGAAATAAACGGACGACTCATATTCAGAGCTGGGAGACATGGATTCGAACCATGATAGTAAGATCCAAAGTCTTACGTCCTACCGTTAGACGATCTCCCAGCACTAAATACCAATCAATTTCTTAAATTCGTTTCTACCTAATTTTACCAGAAGCATAGCCTTGATACAATCTAAAGAGATATAGAAGTATATATTGCAAAAGGGATTTTTTGTGTATTACTATAAAGATGTGGCTGATACTCCTGATACCAGACCATCTTTTGTTTTAGACGAATCACCTATTGCCCCTATACCTCCTGATATTTTTGAATTGCATATACCTGATGTTTTACAACCTACTTCAGAACCAATTACCGTTTATCGGGCGCCTGTGCCAAACTATTGGTTGGTTCAAGATAGAAGAGCAAAAAGATCCTCACCGCTCAGGAGAAGATAAATTGTTAATATCCCTCTACTCTGCTAAAATTCGCTTACGCCCTGATGCTGGAACCGGTAGACAGGCTAGTCTCAGAAGCTAGTGGTCGTAAGACCATGGGGGTTCGAGTCCCTCTCAGGGCACCAAAAAGGAAATTGAGTCGGAAGTGGGGGCAGCGTTTGCTGCGCCCACTTCCGCAGACAGCGCTGCAAAAGGAAAATTCAAATTCGCCGAGAGCCGCCGTAAAAAAGAATGAAGAAAAACGCAAAAATTTAAGGAACATCTGACTACAATTACACTATACAAATTTTCCAAGAGAAAAACAACGGCAATTGCTCTCGTCAAATCACAGGATAAAAGATATAATGGAAGTAATGAGAATATTTTTTATTGCTCCATATTTGGGCAAGCAAAAATACCAGAAGGAGTATAGCCGCATTATTGAGATTATCGAATCAACGGGTGCGGAAGTTTTAAGCGCCGAGAAAAGTCGCGAGTACCAAGAGATTTTTACACCAGAGAATCTGAAAAAGTATGGCAGTCGTGAACGGATCCATTATCAATTTATCCGTCAGGGAGTCATTAACGCCGACGGTCTGGTGGTAGAAGCATCTTTTGACGACTTGCGTGTCGGTCACGAGATGACTTTGGCGCTTTTATACAAAAAACCGGTACTGTGTTTGTCTCAAATTCTTGATTACGGTAAGTACATTGAACACGAATATTTTACCGGCCTCCTTTACCTTGCGATCAAGGCCGCGCTCCAATCGAAACGCTGGTCTCCAAAGCAGATTGTTGTTTTAGGCTCAGTAAACATTGACCTGGTGACTAAAGTGCCGCAAATACCCAAAGTCGATGATGTGGTGATTAGTGAAGGGCTAAAATTGATGCCTGGTGGCAAGGCAACTAACACGGCCATCGGTATTAGTCGCCTTGGGGAAAAAGTTTGGATGATCGGTAAAACCGGCAATGATTTTTTCGGCGAAAGTTTAAAAGACATCTTTAAGCGTGAAGAAATCGACTTTAGTTTTGTCGATACCGACAGTTTTATTCCCACGGGTACTGTGATGGTCAATGTTGATCGAAAAGGCAAAAATACGATCGTTGTTAACGAAGACGCCAATATTAAGATCAACCGTCAGACAATTAAAGATTTGTTGGCAAAAGTGGACAAAGGAGAAATAAAAATTGACTGTTTTTACACTACTTTCGAACCTTTGCCGGAAATTGTAGAGTACGCGATCAAAGAGTTTAGCAAGAGAAAAATTATGATTTTTTGCGACGCTGCGCCGACAGCCAGGCCGTTGAACGTCAAGCTTTATCCTTTAATTGATTTTTTGAGTTGCAACGAAGTGGAAGTAAAAGCCATGACGAGTGTTAGAGTAGCTGATCAAACCGGTGCTGAGACAGCAGCTAAAAAGTTAAGAGATCGAGGTGCAAAAACAGTTATCGTGACTTTGGGCGAAAAAGGAGCGGTGCTGTTGTCAGACAAGGTTAAATACTTTCCGGGGTTAAAAGTTAAAGTAGTTGACGAAACAGGCGCCGGCGATGCGTTTCGTGCGGGGTTTGTAACTGAGTATTTGGAGACTAAAAATTTGGATAGGGCGATGGAAATGGGGAACAAAGTCGGGGCATTCACAGTCACCAGGCTTGGGGTGTATGAAGCCTTGCCAACTCGAGAGGCGTTAGGATTTTTAAAGACCTTATAAATTCGTTTTGTTTGATAAAGGGAGGTATTTTTATTGCCAACTTTTCCGGCCCTGAGGTTAGAATCATGGTAAAATAGGGAGAGTTCTTTGTGTCCGCGAACGGGCGGGGTAAGAACACCAGAAAATCATTTCCTCGCTCGAACGAAGTGAGGGAAAAAATCGCGCGCGCAAAAAATAATGGAAGCGCAGCGGGTGGGGGCGCCGCGCCGGAGTAGCGAGGCCGCAGCAGGGAGCCGAGCTAACACATTAACAATTTTCCCTGAAATGAGTTCGAATTTTTCCAAAAACGAGCACTCTTTTAATTCCTCTTAGTGAATGATAAAATAAAGCCTACGCGGATGTGGTGAAACTGGTATACCCCACCATTCTAGTTTTTCGCCGGAGTATCATTTGAACTGTGGCTCAAAGAGCGAATTTGGAGGGGTAAGCACGCAGATATCGCGCCGAGGTGGTGAAACTGGTATACACGCAAGATTGAGGTTCTTGTGCCCTTTAAAAAGGCGTGCAGGTTCAACTCCTGTCCTCGGCACCAAATTTATAATGGTTAAGCGTGGAGGGTCCTCTCATCCGCACTAAAATCTACCAAACAATTAGCGTAAATGCGCAGGAGGATTTGATAATCTTGACGCAACTTCTCGACCAACCAATACAGCTTCAATTTCATCTATTGATGCAATATTATTTCCTTCTGAATATACCCTTACAGAACCCTTAATGTATCGCTTACCGTCTTTACGAACGAGTGTGTCATATGATACTCCTTGTCCCGCTCCAATAGCTCCATCTGTAAATTCAGTTCTCCCAATCCTTAGTAAAAGGGGCATTTTGCCGACTTGGGTATTGTTCGCGCCTAAAACACCTACTGTTTGACAGGCGCCCTCAATGATTTGGTCTTCAAGCAGCACTCTATCAGTTGATTCGGCGGCAGGGACCATCCTTAACCCTCTAATATGAGCTGCGACTTTTCTATCTTCTTGTTTTACAATTTCTACATCATAAGTGCCATCAGCGTTAAGTCTTGGAATTATATGTAGACTGGTCCCGTCTGCTGGGATAACACTTGTAAACTCTGCACTTTCAAACCCGACAATCCTTACTTTATCACCATGCTTTCCCTGAATTCCTTCTATCATTCCTATTGCTTCTGCTGCTGCTCTAATTTGTTTATGTCCGGGCAAAATTTGCGGCAGACCGCTTTCTGTCCTAAAATGTCCGCTAGCATGCTCAGGGTTAACTACGACTGAGCCGATATAGGATCCAACTTCATCAATCCATATCTCATCGACCATTCCCGGCTCACCAGGTCTTGTTACCTGGTTAAAAGATGCAATTTCTCTTCCAATCCCCCGCCTTTGCCCGTCTTGGACTTCCAGCATTTGAAGCGTATTTACGTAGACTTGCGAAACTCCGTACATTCTCCCAAGTTCAGTTTGTATATCTAAGACTCCGCTAAAAAGCTCAGTATAGCCAGATTCGATATCAGGATTACTTAACAGCTCTACGATTTTTTCACCTACTTCATTTTGACTAACAATTCTTGGAAGACCTAAGTTATCAGAGATAGGATTATGAAAATCTTCTGCATTGCTAGCTCCTCCAGTAGCTCTTGAGGTTAGTTCATTTACTAAATCTAGATTCCGAGATGGTACAGCGGGTGGGGCAACCATTATAAGACGTATTTTTCTAGCTTTCAATTCTTCTATTCTTCCCCGTAGTGATTCTTCTTCTTCGTTTTTTGCTTCTGCTGGCTTATGGTAAACTTTGGGAATTGAGGGATCATTCTCAAACAGACGGCCAAAATGAGCAATCGCGCTTGTCATTCTTAATACTGTTCCCCCCTCGTTCATATGATCAAGTGTCCTATCTATAAGGTCATTTGATGCTTCTTGATTTATTTTCCTTGATCTACCCGAAGTACTTAAAACTAGAAAATCAACTTTTCCACCTAGAATTTCAATTGCCTGATTAACAGAAGCTTGTCTATCCTCAGGCTTCTCAAGGTCAGCTTTTATTGCATGGACTTGACCTGGTGTCTTTGCAACAGATTCTAATACCTCATTCGCGCTTTCATCGTCCCTTTTATATACAAAGACAACATTTGCGCCATTAAGCGCTAAATTTTTAACTATTGCTGCTCCAATATCCCTACTTCCTCCCGTAACAATTGCTGTTTTTCCAGCAAGAGGCCTTTCTGCGGATTGTAAAACATTTGGATCGTGTTGGGCTGCTTGTTCTGCACTCATCGGCGAAATTATAGGAAATCAGATATCATGGTGTCAATGCAGAGTTTGTTTAATATCTAAATTTTTGTTAAAATTTGTAGGCTCGGACGCTTAGCTCAGCTGGTTAGAGCGATTCGTTTACACCGAATAGGTCGGGAGTTCGACTCTCTCAGCGTCCACTCGTCAGATCTCGATCTTGACGTTTCGGTTAAGCAAAGCTTAACCTTCACTTTCCGATCGGATCTTCCTCTTCAAAAAACTAAAGTTTTTTGAGATAATTAACAGGCAAAACGAGCCGAGTTAGCCAAGTTGGTCAAGGCACGTGTCTGAAGAACACGCTATCTCAGTTCGATTCTGAGACTCGGCACACTTCGACAAGTTCAGTATAAGCTGATTATTTTTGAATTGCAGAAGCTTTATTAACTCCGCGAGAAATTATCTGTTCCAGCCAAACTCAGAATAAGGAATAGATTTTTTATAAAGATTTAATGCTGCTCTGGAAATCTTAAGTGTATTTTTAGGCAATTTGTTTAGTGAAAACCAATCGGCATGGTCTCCCTTGTCTTTTTCATTGTTTATTGCTTCACCTTTCCATCTTGTAGCATAAAAATAGATGTGAATTCTTTCAGATGTAGTTATAACATGTGAGATATTAAAGAAAATTAAATCCCTGTGTTTTATAGACACTCCTGTCTCTTCTTTAGCTTCTCTTATCGCTGCCTCTTTTGCTGTTTCGTTTCCCTCCAGATGTCCTCCCGGCAGACAATACTGCCCATCTCCCCAGCCGGTATTCTGCCTTCTTATGAGAAAAACCTTATCATCCCTTACCAGAATAATTGACACAGCTGCAATTAACTTGAATCTATCTTTGTTCATTTTGGCAATTATAGCAGTATTATTAATATCCTGGGAAGTAGTCGGTAATAATGTTTTTTTTGCTGACCCCCATATCTAAAAGTAATTTTTTATATCCGTCCACCATCTTGAGGGGGCCGGATATATAGAAAAATCTTTCCTTATAATCTGGAACTTCATCTTTAATCATTTCTTTTGTAATGTGCCCAACTTTTCCATTCCATCTTTGAGGGATTTCTGCTTTTTGAGATAAAATAGGAATATATTTTAAATTTAGCTCTTTCTCGGCTTGTTTAAAAATTTCATCGTACGCAAATTCAGAAGCATCCGAGCAGGCATAAAAAAGAACAATATCTCTTTTATCTTTTTTATCCAAAAGATACTTAATTATGCTTCTGAATGGTGTTATTCCAATTCCACCGGCTATAAAGATAAGTTTTCTGTCTTGATTTTCAGGAAGAATAAAATCTCCCTCAAGACTTGTTGCATAAATACTTTCTCTAATAGGTAGCTTTTTTAGCGCCGTCTTAAAACTACTTGGATCTTCTGGAATTCTTACTGTTAGGATTATATCTTTCTCCGACGGACTTGATGAGATCGTGAAATACCTCCTCGTTCCTCTACTGTCAGAATTAATATGTGGCAGGCTCCATTCTATAAATTGTCCAGCGATGTATTGAAAAGGTTTTTGTGGTTCAAAAATAAATTTCCATATACTTGGAGCAATTTTATTTTTTTCTTTAAGAATAAGTATGTACTTTGTATTAAATCTAATTATCCTTCCACCTAAATTTGCGATAAGAAGCGATAATTCCAGAGTGAAAGATACCGGTATAAGTTTTTGTAAAAATATAAATACGAGTGCGGTAAAAATTCCATAATATATCCTTAGTTTTTTGTCAGCCGGCGAGGTGATTGGCTCCGTCAACATAATAATACTGAAAAAAAGAAGTGGAGAAAAAATAAATACGTTTTTCATAATAGTAAGAAAAGATGAATAAATCAGGATACTTTGAATGTTTTCGGCTACAATAAACAAAAAGTACGTAATAAGAAATGAAAATACCATGTTAAATCTATTTATTTTTCGAAGAATCAAAAGCCCTGCAAGAGCTATAAACGGAAACATTGGAAGATTTCCTATCCACCAACTTGCTCCGTTTAGAAATAAGATTGCCGTAATAACCACGGCAAAAGCAGCAGGGTTAAAAATATGCTGCTTCTGGTAATTAATTAAATATTTTGATGCCATGGCTACAGTAGGAGCGACTGTTAGAAAAAATAAATTAGATTGAAGAGGTAGCGGACCGATAATTAAAGCAAGAATAATGCCGGTAATAAATTGCGATTCGAAGTTTGGCCTTACTTTAAAAATGCGCGCGAGTATTTGATTAGCAACAAAACATAAGCTGATGAGATAAAGGCCTTCGGCTAAAATGTCTAAAGAGTTATAGGGGATAATTTTTAAGATGCTAAAAATTATTGCTATACAAAAAAGCAATATAAGACAATAAAGCATTAACCTATACATGGTTATGCCATTAAGAATTCTATCTACGTATTGCATAGAGAATCTTTTTATTCAACAACAACTTCTCCAAACATGCTGGGATTGAGATGATTATGATATTTCCATGCCCCAGTCTTTGTAAAAGTAAACGTATATGATTCTCCTTCTTGCATACCTTTTAGCGCATCAAAACCAGGATAATCGGTATGAACAGGATGTGGACTGGAAGCAACCCACATTTGAGAACTGCTGTTGTTTGTCCAGGTTACGCTATCTCCAGATTTTATCGTTACAGAGGAGGGGTCAAATCCTTCATCGGTATACTCAATTGTTGTTGTTTCTACTTCCTCACTTGCTTCTGCCCCTACTGTTGGAGTAACTGCTTGAGTGTTTTCCTGCGTGTTTTGATCCGATACATTGTTAACTGGTTGATTTGTTTTTCCTCCTAAGAGTAAGTATCCTCCTCCAAGGATTACCAAAACAAGTATTACAGCAGCAACGATTATAAGATTTTTATTCATTTCAACTATCACCTCCCTTCAGAGTTTTTATTATTCCATTAATGATGTTACTTTTTCAATATCCAATTTAAAGAAGAAACTTTACATTTAGGGACATCTTTTATAAGCTTAGGATATGCTTAAGGACTTAACAGAAAGACTTCTGCAGCAACGTCTTGAAACTGATGAAAAAAGAATGAAATTTGCTTTCTTGGTAGTCGGATTTATATTTATCTTTCTCATTTTATATATTGTTTACTTAAACTTTCTTTTATTAAAACTGAAATCAGAAAATTCCAATTACCAAAAGGCTGAATCAGAAAACAGAGCATTGCAAAATTTTTCTGTCTCTCCTACCCCAACACCCCCTAAGAGTGAAGATACACCAGTTATTTATACGCAAAATAACGCAGAAAACTCTTCTGTAAAAGACTATTTCGTATCTTTTGGGTCAGGTATAAATTCTAGCAATGACTGGACAGATGTAGGAGGTCTTCAGGCAATTGTTGATCTAGCAAATTTCGGAAATATAAAAGAAATCCGCTTCGAAGCTTCAGTCTATGTTCCTACGGAAAATCAGGCCGTATCTGTAAGACTTTTTAATAAGACCGACAAACATCCCGTTTGGGGTTCCGAGGTGACGATGAGCGGAGGGCCATCGGGATATTTAGTTTCAAACCCAATCTCTTCTGACAAGGGTGAAAAAACATATCAAGTACAGATGAAAACACAACTTCAATATCAGGCAAATTTAGGTCAAGCAAGACTTCATATAATTCTGAAGTAAATACTCTAGATCGTTTCTACGTTATAACCAAGGTTATTAATTATTGAAATAATTCTTTCTTCTTTTATTTTTTCCGGATCAAATTTTACTTCAGTTATTGCTCTTGCGTAGCTTGTTTTTGCCTCTATCGCTCCGTTATCTTCCAGTTCGCCATCTATATCCATAGCGCAGGATGTACAATGCATCCCTGTTATTTTATAAATTTTTTTTATCATATTACATTTATCACTCCTCGAAACATTCCCATACTACACATAAAAGCAATTTGACCGGGTTCTTTGGGTGCTGTAAAGCTGATCGTATCGGAGGTTCCAAGAGGAACTACCCTTTGAATTCCCAATGTTGGTATTGTAAATGATTGAGTGCATCCGCCTCCCCCTTCATTTTTTATGTTAAGAGTCACGCTTGATCCAGCTTTCACGGATAAATTATTTGGTGAGTAGCCCGACTCCACAATGTTTATAGTTGCTTCATTCGTGAAAGCTTCGGCAACTGCTCCACTGCTTGTGTCACTGCAAAACGAAAAAGTACAATAAGCTTCTCTCCAAATAGATCCAAGAGTCAGAGTGCTTCCTGTCAAAGCCCACGCGTTATTAATATTAAATATTGCTAAAATAATTATTACTAATGCCACTAGCTTCATGAATTTTTCCTGAAGTATTCCTCCTATTCTTGTAGCGAGGTATGCGAGTATAAAAAAAAGAGGTGATGTCCCCAGTACAAAGGCAAAAAGTATAACAGCGCCTGATAGAGGGTTTCCAGATGCTATGGACAATGCCATTATTGCCTGGGTGGTGCCACATGGAATAAAGATAGTAAATGTACCAAGTATAGCTGGTGCAAAAATACTTTTACTTTTTGATTCCTTACGAATGAGTCGTGTTAGAAATCTTGGCGGTTGAATTATGAAGTAGCGAAAGATTGGATGAATATTCAAAAGGGCCAGGGCTGTTCCTATCATAAAGACTGCTACAGCAATTTGAAGAATAACCTGTGATTTTATCGATAGACTGAAGAACGAACCCAGATACCCAAGAAAAAACCCAAGAATCGTGTAAGCTATAAGTTTTGCTATCAAAAAAGAAAGAATCGGCAGAGCGTTTCCGCCGCGCAAAATGTTATTTTTAAGTCTATCCTCTTCTCTTTGAGCGATCGTAGCAGCTAGAAGACCTCCCTGCACCGCAAGGCAAGTCAATGCCCCAGCTAAAAGCCCTGTTAAAAAAATTGTCAATAAATCCATCTTGTATTATTCGTATCTTATCAAAATAGAGTCTTTATCTCGCATATGGTAGTTTTCAAATTCAATAATTTCTTTTCCGTTTACGAACATTTTTACTCCAGCTTCGCTTGAATTTTTATACTCGAAGATTTGCGACGAGTTAAATGTTTTTTTCCATATTTCAAAAAATCTTCCCAACTTTGTTTCGTCGTTAGTAACTAATCCCTGCATTTCCATGTGGACAATTCCGTCCTTATAATCTTCTTCATGGGTGTGCATTTCCTGATGCAGTGTACCTAGGCCTATTCCATTGGCTAGTACTTGTTTTTTGCCGTTTATATCTATTTCAAGTCTTGGGTGCCAGTGGAGGCCATTTGTTGCAACTATATTCTCTTGTGAGGTTTGAGGTTTCGCAGTATTTTTCGACAATAAAAAGATTGCGCCAATAAGAACTAACCCCGTAGCTGCAATAGAGCCTACTATAATTTTTGTATCGGTAGTCATAAAATATTATTTTGGTTTAGTTTCATTATTTAATGGAATTTACTTCGAGGATGTTATTTATTAAGTATATCATCTATAGCTTGTGTAAAAGAGGATGTAGCTTGTGCACCGGAAATAAGTTGATTGCCAATAATAAATCCGGGTGTTCCCGAGACCCCAAAAGAATCACCCTCACTTCTGTCGTCATCAAGAATTTTTTGATATTCGTCTTTCTTCTGATCCATAAGACTAGATACTTTGCCAGCATCAATACCTGAAATTGTTTTAGTAAGTTCAATTACAGATTCTTTGTTGCCGAAGCCACCATTTTCTTCATCCTGTTTTGCAAACATTGCATTGTGCCAAGAGATGTATTTATCTGGATAAAGTTCCCAGACTGCCTGTGCAGCAAGTCCAGCTGTTGTTGAGTCTTCGCCCAGAAATTGATAATTTTTAAATACAATTCTAAGTTTTCCTGTATCCACATATTTCTCTATAAGCGTTGGAAGCGTATCTGTTTCAAATCTTTGGCAGAACGGACATTGAAAATCGAGCCAATAAGCTAGCGTGGCAGGTGAATTTTCTTTTCCAATGAAGGGTCGTCCTTCAATACTTACATCTTCTATGTTCGCTGTCTTAGCGGGTGGTTGAGCCTGGGGTTGCCCTAGGTCCGATGGCGGAATCTGGGCAGCCGCGCCGGCTTTTGAAGGAGATCCAGACTCTAAATATCTCACTTTTGTTATCAGTACTCCTATTAAGAAAGAGGCGATTATCAGAAAAGCAACTAAAACTTGGATTGTAGATATCTTTTTTGGAAGAGAAGGAATGGGAATTGTAATTGATTTTTTACTTTCAGAATCCATCTACTACACAGTGTAGTAATTAATATTCTTATTTGTCAATAGGTAATTTAGTTGTAGGAGTAAAAAGAAGATTTTTCGAATCTGAATATAATTTGTTTATATTTTTATTATCCATACATGATTGAATGCAGTCATTTTCTGCGGAACAAAACATGACAAGATCTTGTTCTTTATGATGTATTTCTTTTGCATATACAGGAGCTATCGCAATAAATCCGATTACGAAAGAAGAAAATATTGTAATAAAGAGATGTTTTATTCGAAAATGTTTCCTTGAATAGTGTTTGTTAACTAAAGAATAAATTCTTGGTTCAAGTGTATCTTGATCAGCAATTGCTGTAAGGGGTATGATTCCAATCGTAGGAAAAGTAAGTAGTTTTCTTAACGCAGACAAAAGATAATACGAATCTCCTAATTGTTTTACAGCAAACTTATCAGCTGCAATTTCGCGTTCCACCCTATATCTTTTTATTAAATCATCGAGTAATGGAAAAAATGGAAATAGAAAATGAGCAATTGAAGCAACGACTGTTATAAAGGTATCATGATTTTGTAGATGATACTGTTCATGTCGAAGTACAGCTTCGATTTCTTTTAGAGACAGATAGGAGATAAGCCCTGTTGATATATAAATTTTTGGTGTTTTAATACCCAAGCAAAAGGCAAACTTTTCATTCGAGCTTATAATAGCTGTTCTTTTTTCTAACCCAAGGTTTTTAATAAGCTTAGTTATGTTGTTTTTACTTGTTATTTTGCCTCTCAACCCAAATTTTAAATATTGCACTTTGAATGTTAAAATAAAAATTTTAATAAAAAAGAGAGCTAGAATAGTTGCAATAAGCACAATTGGAGCAATGCTTAAATAATAAGGAATAGGAATCATGGTACCATTAAAAAAAGATTGACAATAATATGCAGCATGTCCGATTAAGGAAGAAAATTTTTGGATAATAAACAAAAAAAGGGCTCCCAATAAAATAGGAAGTCCGGAAAAAAGAACGAGATTTTTATTTACTTTTATCATTTTCTTCAAGTAGTTTTAGGAAATACTCTCTTTTTTTTCCTGGAAGTTTATCAATACTTTCAGCAAATGAGGCAATTGCGATATCCCCGAAAGAATCCACAAATTTATCAAGAAATGTTCTAGCTATATTTCTGCTATATTTTTCTTTTGAAAGCTTTGGAGAATAAATGTAGCCAAATTTATGCTCTTTTCTTGTTACCAATCCTTTGCTGAACAATCTTTGAAGAATAGTTGCTACGGTTGTGTAAGCAAGCTTTTTTTCTTTTTGCAAGGCTTCAACTACGTCTTTTACAGAGGAATTTTTTTTAGTCCAAATTATATTCATTACTAATTGTTCAAGTTCGCTGATTGGTTTTTGTTTCATACTACATATTGTAGCAGATTAAGCAATCTTTCTAAGCAGTAGTGAATTGCTAACGACAGAAATTGAGCTAAGAGCCATTGCTCCTGATGCAAAAATAGGATTGAGTAGAATACCGAAATTCGGATAAAGTATACCCATTGCAACAGGAATGAGAATTACGTTATAACCAAATGCCCAAAATAAATTTAATTTTATTGTTCTCATGGTTTTTTTCGAAAGGTCTATTGCTGAAGCTACAGAAATAAGGTCTTTATTTACAAGTGTGATATCTGCAGATTCTATTGCCACGTCTGTTCCCGTGCCCATAGCGATTCCGACATCTGCAGCAGCCAGAGCCGGTGCATCGTTAATTCCATCCCCCACCATTGCTACTCTTTTACCCTCTGCCTGAATTTTTCGGACTTCATTTTCTTTTTCGTGAGGTAATACTTCTGAGAGAACCCTTTTGATGCCAAGTTTATTGGCAATTGCCTGCGCACTTCTTCTGTTATCGCCGGAGATCATTACTACTTCTACGCCCCTTTTGATAAGAGCATCTACGCCTTCTTTGGCACTGTCTTTTAATGTATCCGCGACAGCAATTAAGCCGATTAAGTTGTTAGCTAAGGAGAGCATCATTACCGTCTTTCCTTCATCCTCTAATTTTTCAATCTCATTCATAACACTACTTTCAATAACTATTTTTTCAGCATCCATTAGTTTCCTATTTCCTAAGAGAACAACATATTGCCTAATATTTGCTTTAATTCCAAGACCTGGGACCGCTTCAAATTTTTCTATTTTTTCCAAATTTATATTTTCAGATTCGGCTTTTTTGACTATAGCCTCAGCAAGAGAATGCTCAGACCCTTTTTCAACTGATGCAGCGATTTTTAAAATTTCATCTTGGTTAAAGTTATGAAGCTGAATAATATCAACAACTTCGGGTTTGCCCTGAGTTAACGTGCCAGTTTTATCAAAAACAACCGTTTTAATTTTATTTGCTGTCTCAAGACTTTTCGCGTCTTTAATAAGTATTCCCTTTTCTGCTCCTTGGCCTGTACCCACCATGATTGCTGTAGGCGTAGCAAGCCCCATCGCACAAGGGCAAGCAATTATTAGAACAGCAATGGTGTTAAGCAGTGCAAAAAGAAGAGTAGGCTCAGGTCCTATCGTATACCAAAGACCAAATGTAAAAAAAGCAAGCATAATAACAATTGGAACAAAATATGAAGAAACCTCGTCGGCTAGTCTCTGAATTGGAGCCTTAGACCCTTGGGCATCTCTAACAAGTTTTATAATTTGGGCAAGCATTGTCTCTTCTCCAACTTTGCTTGCCTTATATACAAAGGTTCCTGTTTTATTAATAGTTGCACCTATCACTAGATCTTCTTTTGTCTTATCTACCGGTATACTTTCTCCTGTAACCATAGATTCATCAATCGAGGATTCACCTTCAACAATTTCTCCATCTACAGGGATTTTTTCTCCCGGGCGGACTCTTATAAGATCTCCAACTTTCACCTCTTCTATTGCGACATCCATTTCTTTTTCATCCCTAATGACTCTTGCTGTCTTTGCGCCTAGACTTAAAAGTTTTTTTATAGCAGAAGTCGTTCCGGCTTTTGCTTTTGCCTCAAGGTATCTACCTAAGAGAATTAATCCAATAATTATTGCTCCTACGTCAAAATAAGGCATAGGTTCTATTCCAAGACTTTCTATAATTTGAGGAAAAAATGTAACAAATACCGAATAGGAAAATGCAACCGTTGTCCCAATCACTACTAGAGTGTCCATATTGGCAGTCCTGTGTTTTAATGCCGGAATTGTTGCCTGATAGAAAGTGAATCCGGCATAAAACTGGACTGGAATTGCAAGAATGAGCTGTACAAAAAAGTTTTTAAGAATTTGAGGAGATGTATCTATAAGACCAGGAAAGCTTCCCCATAGAATCAATCCTCCGAGAGCTAAACTCATCAAGACTTTTATTTTGAGCTGATTAAGTTCTTTTCTTTTTTCAATTTCTTCCTGTTCATCTGTTCTTTCTTCTTCAAGTTTGTATCCAGTTGTTTCAAGTGATTTAGCTAAATCTTTCTGTGAACAAAGACTATCATCGAAGTTGACTGTAGCTTTTTGTGTTGCAAGATTTACAACCGCATCTGATACTCCCGGAACTTTTTTTAAAGCTCTTTCCGTAATTCGAACGCAAGATGCACAGTGCATTCCTTTAATTGAAAAATTTTTCTTAATTTCTGCCATAATTACTGCACAATAAACTTCCCATGGAACATGTTCATTCCGCAGGAATAAGGATATTCGCCTTTTTCTTCGGGCGCAAGTTCTATAGTAACTTTTTCATTTAAAGGGAGATATTTCTTAATTTTAAAATCAGATATTACTATTTCTTCAAGGCACGAGTTTTTATCTTTTCTTATAAAATTGATTTTTGTAGTTTTTCCTTGAGGAATTGCAATAACCCTTGGGTTATATCCTCCTTGGACAACAACATCTATCTCATTCTTTGCAGATACCACTTCATCCTTTTTCATTAAAAAATACCAATAGGTAAATCCAATTCCAAAGACAGTAAAAATTATTGCGAAAATTTTATCTGGTGTCATAATTATAAAAACAAAAATCTTGAGTCAATAAATAATCAGGCTCACAATTTTCGTATTTATTTTGTAAATTTATTGTACAAATACGCACCTGCGTAAAACGTAATCCAAATTAAAGCGCCAGTGGTAATTCCCCCAACCAAAAATGTTCCAATTTCAAAAGGCGTTGTTTCTTTTACTGGCCCTAGATTAAAAGTGTGAAACCAACTTCTTCCTACAGAAAAGAGAAGATCAGGAACAATTAAGGACAATAGTCTGCAGCCTACATAAATTCCAAGCCCTACTAGAGCAAAAGCATTTGCAAAAGGAATAGGTTTAATCATTTTTTCTCACCTCCCTCTAACTTTCGTCTTATAATATAAAAAAAGATTAAGAGAACTACAATCAGTATAACATTTGGTAAAAGTCCATTTCCAAATATTTGATTGGCGTAGTTTCCGGCATTTGTAATTGTTTTTGAAAATCCTTCTGAACTGTCCATGGAAAGTCTTCCCATTGCCTTAAGATAAATTATAAGTATTCCGGCTAGGAAAAAGATTGAACTTGCAAGCAGTGAGCTTACCGTAACTATTCTTTCTTTTCCCAAGAATTTAAAATCCATTATTTGTTTTCTAAGTACAGCAAATCTTGATATTCTCCCTGAAAGAAAAACAGCAATAATTAAAAGAGGGAGTACCATTCCGAAGACATACATTCCGCCAATCGTTAATGCTCCAATAAAGTTAGGAGAAAGAAATGTAAGCGTTAATATTCCGATGAGAACCGGAGCACAGCATGCGCTGGTTATTCCTGAAAAAATACCAAGTGTGAAAATTGACAAAATGTCTGTTTTTCCGGTTGCTTTTTCTTGGGCTGAAAAATGCGGCATAGGAAACTTTAATCCCAGAAAAGTAATAGCTGCTGACAGTAACATAACTCCCCCTCCAATATAGTAAATCACGTCATGATATATGAATAGTGCTTTAGACAAAAGAGCAACTCCCAAGACGGCTGGCATCATCACGATGAATATTCCAAGACCAAATACAAGAGTCATGAGTAAAACTTTCTCTTTTTCTTTAAACACACTTCCCAGATATGCGGGGAGAAGGAAAGATATACAGCATGGAGCGAATAAAGCAACAACTCCTGCCACGAACGCAGCAATTAGTGAGGTTTGAAATATAACTTCTTCCACCTAAGCTCCACAACCCCCTCCTTGAATATTCAGGCCGGGCACGTTTTGTATACCCTGCCTTACTTGCTCAGCGCCCTGAGCGGAAGAATATTGAGAAGATAATGCTAATCTTGAGTCTATTTTATCCCAAGAGGTTCCCTCTTGTTGAAAGAGAACAGCAAGCTCGATATAGTTTTGAGGAAACCAAAACGAGTTAAGAGCCAGAAGATCCTTATATATTCTTTCATCCGAAATTCCTTGCTTTACTGCAAGCTCGATATATCCTAAGGCAGCCATACCATGATTACAGTCTGGAAAAGCAGTAGAATTACCACAACACGGCCTGTAAATATTATTCGCTATTTTCTTAACCAAATCTTCTTGAGCAGGAGTTAGTTTAATCAATTCTTGAGAAGAATAAAGCTCTTCTGTCGGTCTTGCTCCAAGTTCCCAACCGCCTGTTGATGCATAGTTCATAAAACTTCCATCTCCTTCTGTTTTCATCGGACCTTCGTCTAAAACCTTGCTTTTATTAACCAATCCTACAGCCCACAAAGTATTAACCATAAAGTGAGCATTAGATTCATTCATTTCCATGTTATCCTTGGATGAATTACTAAGATACTTCATTTGTTTTATGGCTTCTGTATCACCGGAAAATAACTCTTCATATTTTGTTTTATCTATTACTCCTGTTTTCATCAGTTGTAATCCAATATCGTCCCATCTTACTGCAAGGGTATATCCTTTTTGAGGAAGCACTTGTTGTTTTAGAATCTGAACAAATTCTTCGGGGTTTTTAGTTGTTTTGGAAAGAGCTGCAATAGAATCATTAAAATTTTTTTTGACAATATAATACTCAACTAAAGCTGTTATGGTAGAGATCTGCAGAATAAGTACTAAAACCAACCAAAGTGAAATTTTTTTTGTAAAAAATGGTTTTATCTTTTTTTTGATTTTTTTAGTATTGATATTCATTTTACGACAGTTCCTGTAAGCGTGAATGTTAGTTTGGAATTCCCCTTGTCGTTTGTATCAACAGAAACGAATCTGGTTATAGGACCTACTCCCTGAGGGCCATGAAACGCTGGATCAAAAATTACCGTTAATCTGGCTTCTTTGCCCGGCGGAACTTCTCCCAGCCAAGAAGATACCCCGCTCATACCAAAAGCTGGACTTTTTTTACCTAAAATCTCAACTCTTGCTTTTGTGCAGTGACATGAGGTTTTTACGTTAAAAAGATTTAGAGTATCACTTCCGTTGTTTTTAATTGTGAATGTTTTTTCTACCAATCCTCCTCCATATTCAATATTTCCCCAATCAAAACTTGTTGGATCAATAGTATATGCCTGGGCATTTTCAGAAGCGTTTATTTTGGGATCAGATGAAGAACTAAGTACAAAAATTGCCCCAACAATAATAACTGCAGTTATCAAGAACATTAAAATAATTATTTTTCTGTCGTTCATGTTCTTTAGTTCTTTTTAAAAACTTCCATTATTTCATCAATTGCCTCTTTTTTATTTCCTTTTGAAATGGAATCTGCAACGCAAGTATTGAGGTGATTTTCCAATATTAAATTATCGGTTTCC
>JACOXV010000008.1 GCA_016182225.1 Candidatus Levyibacteriota bacterium | reverse complement strand
AAGCAAAACGTAGACCAGCTAGCCGCTAATAATCAAGAGTGGATCAGGTTTAACCTAAGAGACTGGGAGGTTATCGGAAGCGCAGATTCTGATTCGATTGAGTGGAATGAAAAAATGGCTGTTTATGATGAAGCTATTAATTATGCCAAGGAAAAAGGTTTAAAAATATTTTTTGTGGTAGGAGGACCTGCATTTGCGAAGGAAATGGATAGAAATGCTTATAGGAAAACAATTGAAAGTTTTTATAGGCAACTTGCAACTCGATATAAGGGAAAAATTGATATATGGCAAATATTTAATGAGGCAGATATTCATAATTTCAGAAATTACGAATTTAGTTTGGATTACCAGCGAAATGGAGAGTATCTTGGGGAGCTGGCTGATATGATTTCAGCAGCAAACTCGGCAATAAAAGAAGTTGATCCAAATACTTTAACTACGGCAAATATAAGCAGGTGGGTTGGGCATAAAACTGATCTTTTAGAAAAGGGTGATTTTTTCTTTGATAGAGTTTCAGATGTTGATGTTTTATCGCTTGATCTTTATCCAGATGATGATATGAATGAGATAAGTCGTCTTCCTGAATATGTAGAGCACTTTAGAAATAGATATCATAAGCCTGTTTTTGTCGCAGAACTTGGACTTCCTACTTCGGGAAGGTTTACTGAAGACGATCAAGCTAAATACATAAGGGCTTCTATAGATTCCCTTAAGGGTGGACGTATGAAGCCGATGGGTCTTCTGCTTTATGAACTAACCGATGAAACAACTGCCCAGCCACAACATGAGAATACTTTTGGATTTGAACATTCAGATGGTACTCCTAAAAAAGCTTTTGATACAGTTTTAGAGGCTATGCAAAAAGATAAACCTACTCTTGTTAATCAAATCAACCATTAATGGGAAATTACTTCTAGTTATTGATTAATTTAGCCTCTTGTGCTAAATTTCCAAATTATGACATCTCCAGAAAGGACCTCTTATACGTACGATTCATTTCCGCTCGGACCATATAGAGATGTTTATTTTGACTATGTCATGCTTCAGGCTGAATTAATTCTTTTTGATGAAGGAAGGAAAAATTACAGACCAGCGCAAGAGAATCGGCTGGTAAAAGATTTAGAAACCCGCCTTTATGACATTCAGGAGTCTGTCGCTGTTGCAGTAGGAGCCAAGAGTCTTCCGCAGTACATTATAGCCTCAGACGATCAGTCAATATTAAGAACAGGGAGATCAAGAGTTTATGTTCCGTCTCAAGACAAAGGACGTCGCATGTTTGTTGCTAAAGAGATTGATGATATTGGTGAGATGGGAGGATATCATCTTTGGTTTCCTCAACCAAATAGAATGGAAAGGGAAATTCAAGATTGGAGAAGAGATCCAATATCGGTTCAAATGGTAGTCCGCGGGTTAATAGGACCATTACCTGAAGATATTAGAGCGGAAGTCTTGGGAATA
This sequence comes from Candidatus Levyibacteriota bacterium, assembly GCA_016182225.1. GTDB lineage: Bacteria > Patescibacteriota > Microgenomatia > Levybacterales > UBA12049 > JACOXV01. The sequence goes on along the minus strand of JACOXV010000008.1, from coordinate 1,868 downwards.
ATGTCGCCAACTCGAGCTTAAATGCTCTTGTTACGAACGCCTTTCGGTGGTATACTGAGTTGAATTAAAAGGAAAGGCGGAACTAATGAGTGGCAACTACAAAAACTTCTACACCAAACTTCGCTAAAGTTTCGATTGGCAAGGCAACTTCCCATTCGGCGGGCTCAGGGTCAAAGACGATGGCAGAGCTAATGGCTCGCCATACCTCCAGTTTTAAAAGCTTCAAAAAAGGAGAAACACTTGAAGGTATTGTTACCAAGTTAACACCGTCAGAAATTTTAGTAGATATTGGAGCTAAAACTGAAGCCCAGGTTTTTGAAAAAGACAAAGGAATCCTCAAATCGATTCTTTCGGCCGTTAAATTGGGAGATAAAGTAAGTGTTTATATTCTCAATCCAGAATCGGATTTAGGTTATCCTGTGGTTTCTCTTAGGAAATTTATTGACGAAAGACAATGGGGAGATCTTGAAAAATTACAGAAAGCAAAAACAATTATTGAGGTATCGGTAGTTGATTCAACAAAGGGCGGATTTTTGGTAGAAGCTGACTCCGGTAAAGAAGGGTTTTTGCCAAACTCTCATGCGATGCTTTCCGAGTCAGCCGGAAATATCATAGGAAGAAAAATAAAAGTAATATTAGTTGAACTGAGCCGCGAACAAAATAAAATTATTTTTTCTCAAAAAGCCGCGATTGATCCTGGAGAATTTAAAAAATCCGTAGAGGGGATAAAAGAAGGAGCAACTTTTGATACTAAAATATCTAATTTGACTAATTTTGGTATATTCGTTTCATTTAATTATAAGGGAAAAGATTTAGAGGCTTTTATCCACTCTTCTGAGCTATCTTGGGAAAGAGCAGAGCTGACTGATGATAAATATAAGCCAGGACAAAAACTTACAGCACAGGTAATAGGTATAGATAATGAAGCAAAAAGAGTTAATCTTTCTGTAAAAAGACTAACAGCTGATCCGTTTGAGGAAGCTACAAAAGAATATACACAGGATAAAAAAATAAAAGGAAAAATTACATCTATTACTGATTTGGGTATTACTTTGAACCTTGGAAATGATATAGAAGGATTTATTAAGAAAGATAAAGTTCCACTTAATATTTCATTTTCTCCGGGCCAAGAAATAGAGGCCAGCGTTTCAGAAATTGATAAAAAACGCCGAAAAGTAATATTGACACCAGTACTCAAAGAGAAACCGATTGGGTATAGATAGCGCTGAGGTCGCCCCGCCAGGGCGGGGCTCCCCGCGCTTGATGATAAGGAATTTATGAAGAGCTTTACCTCATTCGTTTGCCAGGAGTGTGGGTACGACAGTCCGGAATGGTTGGGAAAATGTCCGGAATGTGGGAATTGGAATAGTTTTAGAGAAATAAAAACCGGCAGCCTCAGAGAGTCTGTTTCAACAACTAGCATTGGATCTGCAAATTTAGAACCTAAAAGAATCAGCCAAATAAAATTTGAAAAAAAAGAAAGACTTTCTACATCATTTTCAGAAGCAGACACCGTACTTGGCGGAGGGATAGTTAGGGGATCTGTTACTCTGTTGGCAGGTGACCCCGGAATCGGTAAATCTACACTTCTTCTTCAAATAGCGATGAATATTGCAGGTACCACAAGCAAACCTCCCCGTGATAAACGTGGTACTTTTGATACTCGTGGTTCTGTTCTCTATATCAGTGGGGAAGAATCAGAAGAGCAAATAAAAATGAGAGCCCTTCGGCTCCGCGGAGGAGCGACTAAAGATGATTCTAAAAGTTTGCTTTTGATATCTTTAAGTAATATTAATGCGGCAGTGGAAGTCATTGAAAATGTCAGCCCAAGCCTGGTGATTATCGATTCTATTCAGACTATGGAGTCG
>JACOXV010000021.1 GCA_016182225.1 Candidatus Levyibacteriota bacterium | reverse complement strand
ATTATCTATTCTTTATTCTGCTCCCTTAATCAAGGACGTCAATAAATGTTGTTTTTAGCGGTCAGGGAAGGTAAAGTGATTACGTCGCAGAATAATACTTTTACGACGTCATGGAGGCTAGGTTCCTGGAGAAGCCCCTTTTTCTTTAAACATTTTTCTGCACCAAATATTAATTGCACCAATTTTCGATATTTGTTCTCTCTATATTTGCCTATTAAATTCTTTCTAACGATTTTCTATACCACTTCCCCACTATAGGATACGTATATTTGTATTTTTTGAGGCTAAACAAAGCTATATTTTAACTACTATTGTCCTCATCTAGCCTCAAGAGTGAGGTTTGATATAATTGCTTGGTCTATTTAATGTCTGCCGTGGCGATTGCCCAAATAAAAAAATAGATGTTTTAATACTTGGATGTACACACTATCCATTATTAAAAAATGTAATTAGAGAAGTTATCGGTCCGGAAATAGAAATAATAGATTCGGCAAAGCCTACAGCAGCGGTGCTTAAGAAATTACTTTCGAAAAAGGGTCTACAAAATAAATCCAGCGCTAAAGCTTTTTATAGATTCTATGTAACAGATAATCCGGAAAAACTAAGAAAAACTGTAGATATTTTCTTTAACGGCAAATTTCCCGGAAAGCTTAATAGAATAAGTTTATAAAACTCTTTTTACCCAGATTAACTTGTTGTTGGTACTTCTACTGGATTTTCTAAAGATATTTGCCCGATTTCTTCGTGTGGAATTACTTTTCCACTGTCTAAAACAAAATCTCCTTGTGGATTTAGTTTGCCGGGTTGAGAAACTGCGGCAACTTCAGTATCCCAGTAGTCCCAATGGTTAGGATCAAGGGGTATATAAACCTTCTGATCATTTTCATCGGGGAAAACCATAAAGGTTGTTGGTCTGCCATCTTGATCAGAGCCCTGTTCTAGTAGGTAATTGCTTACAAAAAAGCTGTCCACACCAGCCGCACTTTTTCCGTCTGGTAAATCAACCTCATCTTGTGGAATTATATTAGGAGCTTGGGTTGTTGATGTGACATGAGACCGATCTCTGAAATCTAAAGGATTATGGCCGGGAGGATGCGGCATAATTTCAACAATTCCACCTAAGCTAATCATATTTGGATCACGATGTTCTCCCTTTTCCATTTCCTGGGCGGCCGAGGCAAGTGTTAAAGCGCCCGCTAATACAGCCCCACCTGTACCCGTAGCGACTGCAGCCCTGATTCCTCTTTGCAGTCTAGTATTATCTTTCGTTGAGTGACGCGCTACTGCTTGCTGAAACTCTGGTCCGCTATCCGACATATATTTATAAACTATCAGGAAGTTTGGTTATTTTCAAGGTTAAGAGGAAAGATGGGAATCTTTCCCACCATACTTGATGCTTCTTCTAAAGAGATATCTCTAGGACTTGTTTGGATTTGTCCGTCAACGATTCTTTTTTCGTATCCTGAGAGATTCCTGCGATTAATGTCAAAACCTATGATAGAAAACGGATCATCAGGGTTTTCCATCTCGAAGAAATAAATAAAATAATGTCTATCTAGTCTGTGTTGAACTTCTACGTCTACCCTAATTCTTCCAAATTTTCTACCGTTGAAATAAATGGATACTCCTTCTTCGCTACCTTTTCCAGCAGGATATAAGGAGTCTGTGACTCGAGAAATACTCGTACTGATATCTTTGGGACTAATTGTTATGTTTCCTTTGTCTCTATGGTATATTTGCTCTCCGAATTCCGAAAACATAGTTTGTTATTATATTCTTCTTTCTTGACAAACACAACATCTTTGTCGGAAAATGGAAGTGTATTTTTGTTTCTGCGACATAGTCGCGTCGCAGAATAGAATTGTAAAATAAACATGAATCATATGAATGAAGAACTTGCCAAACAAATTGATGAATTTCTCGAATATCTGGAAATCGAAAAAAATTGCAGTAAGTTAACTATCCGAGACTATAGACACTATTTGGTTGTTTTTAATCAATGGTTTACCACTACTCTTCCCGGAAAAGATATTTCTGATTTGGACCTCTCGATTATTAGAAAATATAGAGTTTATTTGGCAAATCGAGCAGATGAACACGGGCAAACTTTAAAAAGGGTCACGCAAAATTATTATGTTATCGCTCTCCGCTCATTTCTCCGTTTTCTTATAAAAAATGACTATAAAACCCTTGAGCCGTCAAAAATTGACTTGCCAAAAACCGAGTCCCGGTCTCTGAAGTTTTTGGAAAAAGACCACGTAGATAGGCTAGTTACAAGCGTTGATACATCGAAAGAAGAAGGATTGCGAGATCGAGCAATACTTGAGCTTCTCTTCTCTACCGGACTTCGTGTGTCAGAGTTAGTAGGACTTAATAGAGATAAAATTAATTTAGATCGGCGGGAGTTTGGTGTTATAGGAAAAGGAGGACGAGGTCGGATTGTATTTATATCTGATAGGGCGTCCGAATGGATAAAAAGATATTTGGACAAAAGAGAGGATAACTTCAAACCCCTATTTATTCGTTATTCAGGAGCTGTAATTCCTGAAAACGGCGGAGAAAAAATGAGACTTACTGCCCGCTCCGTTGAGAGAATAGTAAAGAAATATGTAAGGGCAGCGCGCATTCCAGTAGATGCAACAGTCCATACGCTACGGCATACATTTGCGACCGATTTACTAACTAATGGAGCGGATCTTCGTTCTGTCCAGGAAATGCTTGGACATAAAAACATTTCAACAACCCAAATATACACGCATATTACAAACAAACAGCTAAAGGAAGTGCATAAATCATTCCACAGCGGAAATAAATAGAGTCCTAGAAGGTTTCGAAAGTTAGAGTAACAGTAGCTTCTATTTTCGTCTCCCCAGGGGTTAGTTCTGTTGGGGTGTTTGCTGGCTCAGTTTTATCAACAGCTGTCCTTGCTTCTAGTGGAATTGGGTTGCCATCATTGAAATTTTGTTGTACGTTTATCACTCGACCTAATCTTATGCCACTAATGGATGCAAGCGCTTTTGCTTTTTTCTTTGCCTCATCTACTGCGTCTTTGAGCGCTTTTTTTTCCAAAGAATCTCTAACCTTTTCATCAAGAACAAAACTTATTCCACTGGACATGTTTGCTCCACTTGAGATAGCAAGATCCATAGCTTGATTGGCTTTTTCAACAGGTTTTACTCTTACGTCTATACTTTGTGTGACATTGTAACCTGTGATCCTTAGTTCAAAAGTGCAGTATCAGGAACAGCTGTCGCTTCCCCACTTCCCGTTGTTGAAAAGAAGTCTGTTTTATTGGTGTTAATATTGTTTACAGTAAAAGGAATGGGGCCGGCGAATTTG
>JACOXV010000051.1 GCA_016182225.1 Candidatus Levyibacteriota bacterium | reverse complement strand
CTTTTTGTAGGTAATTCCGGAAGTTTAATCTTTTATCCTTTATGGGCTCCTCATAGTATATTACAAAACTTCCCATGGTACGGCTTCGAGGAAAAAATGTATACTTACAAAAAACTTAGTGTAATAAAAGGGATTCTGGAAGTTGAGTCATATGGACTTATAATTTATATTTTTGGAAATCTTGGCATAAGAACCATAGGACTAATAGGTGCTTTCCTGTTTTTCGTTCACGAAAAAAGAAAAAATGGCTTCTTTTTAATTTTATTAATTTCCATTTGTCTCGTTTCTCTTTTTGTCCCCCTTCTTTTTATCCAGTCAATAAAAGTTTTTGAAATAACTCAAATGACAGCTTATTTCTTATTCATATCGGCAATTATCGGATCCTTCGGATTCGCCTATTTCTTCAATCTTTTGAAAATAAAAATTTTACAAATAGCTGCCTTTATAATAATTCTAATTATCGCTTTGCCATCTGCATATGAGTCATTCGTGGGTTTTTCAAACGTTCATCTTATAGGGGTAAAGATATCCGATCCTTACTTTGAATCCATGAACTATCTAAAATCCGATAAAAACTACTTTTCAACAGTTCTGGAAATTCCTGGACCATTCACAACCTCTGAAGAAAAAAGCTTAAACAATTGGTATGGAGAATCGAGTCCCCACATATCTGCATTCGGTAATAAAAGGACATTTTTAAATAATGAATTCATTGATTTTCCCGGTCAACAATTGGCTCCAAGAATGGAATTATTAAAACTAACCTTAGATCTAAGGAATGCTACCGGAGAGGAAAAACTTCTTTTACAAAGGGGGGTCAAAGAAAGATTAAGACAAAACAAAATTGTTTATATATACAGTGCGGTTCAAGAAAAAAACTTAGAGGAGACAGAAGGAATAGAACTTGTCTTCCAAAACTCTGAATCAAAAATATACAAATTTAGCTATTGAGGTGACTTTTCTTTTAGTTTTTTTAAAATCTCGTCTCTTCCCTCAACCCTTACCATCGTTTCTATCAGGGGAAGACCCTGCTCCCTGCCTGTTATCACAAAATATATTGCCTTCATGGATATTCCATTCTCATTTTTCAGATTCCTAAGAGTCTCTAAAATATTATCCTCTCTCCAGTCCTTAATATCCAATGCCGAAAGTTTTTCAAATAAGATTTTTGATATTTCCATTTCTTCTTTTGTATACTCTCTCTCTTTTGACGAAATAACAAGTCCTTTAAATTCTGATAATTTCTTCATTCTGGATTGAGCAAGTCTTATTAACAAATCTATATGTTTACTTTCGAAAACTTCTTCTATCTCCTTATCGCCTTTGTAAAAATTCTGCAAAAGTTCTTTTAATTTTTCGAGGGAATACTTCCTTATCCAAACTCCATTTAACCATTCAAGTTTGGTGAGATCAAATATTGGAGCAACGGTTCTTATTTCACCTACATCAAACTTATCTATAAATTCATACAACGAGAATTCATCTTTCCCTTCCGGATGAGTCCATCCAAGAAGCGCTAAAAAATTTAATATTGCTTCTGGAAGAAATCCTTCCTCTTTATACCAATCTACATTAGCATGCCCTTGTCTCTTGGAAAGTTTGGATTTATCTGGATTTCTTAAAAGTGGTGTGTGATAAAAAAGAGGCTTTTTCCAACCAAAATAATCATAAATAAGTGTGTGTTTTGGAAAAGACGACAGCCATTCTTCTCCCCTAAGCACATGTGTAATTTTCATTAAGTAATCATCCACAACAACAGCAAAGTGATAGGTGGGAAATCCATCCGATTTAACAAGAACTGAATCTTCGATGAGATTGGAGTCAAAGTTTATAAATCCTCTTATCTCGTCTTTTACTGAAATTGTCTTATTCTCAGGAACTTTCAATCGTACTACATACACTCCACCCAGCTTCTCTTTTATTTCCTCTTTTGAGAGATTTAAGCAATGCTTGTCATACATTGTCGGTTTTTTTTCTTCTGTCTGTTTCTTCCGAAGTTCTTCCAGTCTTTCTTTTGTGCAAAAACAATAATATGCGCCTCCTTTTTCTACCAGTTCTTCTGCATATTTTTGGTAAATCTTGAGTCTTTCGGACTGTCTATATGGGCCGTACCCCCCTCTTTTTCTGGGACTTTCATCCTCCCGAAGAAAGAAAAAATCTAGCGCCTCAAATATTTTCCCCTCAGCCCCCTCAACAAATCTTTCTCTATCTGTATCTTCAATTCTTACGATAAAATTACCTCTATTTCTTCTCGCCCACGCGAAATTGAAAAGAGCCTGATAAACAGTCCCGATGTGCGGAAATCCAGTGGGAGATGGAGCAATTCTTGTTCTAACTGTCTCTCTTGAAATAGCCTTGGCCATACTTGCATTGTAGCCAAAAAAGCTCATATACTCAATATATGGCTAATCTTACCATAGTGAGAGAAGGGGTGTTGAGGTTTTTAAAATGGGCAAGTATAATAGTCGCTTTTATATTCGTAGTTATTATCTTAATTAAGATAGCAGGCGGCATAAAAAAAATTTTATTTCCCCCCGGCCCTCCCAGGCCCGCCGCACTATTTGGAAAACTAGAAAATCCTAAATTTCCAGAAAGTATAAATAAAGCAAAACTAACCTATACAATAGGTACTCTTTCTGGAGAATTACCAGCTTTCCCCTTTCTAGTCAGAATAAATAAGATTGAAGATCCACCGCCTAATTTACTGGCTCTAAAAAATTTCGATGAGAGATTCGATAAATTGCATTTTGGATCAAGAAAAAAAATATCCGAGAATTACTACAGATGGGAAAATGACGAAGAAGTTTTAAGAGAAATTACTATGAATATTACTTCCGGAAATTTTCATATAACATCTTCTTCCCTCAATGATCCAACTTTTAAACCCACCTACCCACCCAATCCTGAAGAGGCATTGAAAGTGGCTGTTGAATTTCTGGACGACTTAGCTATTCTGCCGGAAGATTTAGACGAAGGAAAAACCAAAACAACCCTCCTAACAATAGGGGCTGGAGGGTTAATAGATTCTACCAGCTTATCAAAAGCACAGCTAGTTAAGGTTGAATTTTTTCAAAGATCAGCAAATAGCTTACCTATCGTCTATGAAAGAGGGTCATCGCCTATGTCTCTTATTGTAGGGGGCAATAATATTCCCATTGTGATCGGCAGTAATTTTTCGCATCACAATATTCTCAGAGCATCCTCAACATATCCTGTTAAAACAGCCACGGAGGCGTTGGGAGATTTAAAGAACGGAAAGGCATATATTGCTTCTTTTCAGGGAACCAAAGGCGAAATCTCTATTCAAAATATATACCTTGCTTATTATATGACTGACAAAAGATCTAATTATTTAATGCCAGTAGTGGTTTTTGAAGGAAACGATGGATTTATTGCTTATGTGTCTGCAGTTAGGGATGAATGGATAAAAAATTGACGTTGTCAGAAAGATAGTTCAGTAACACCTCAGTATCAGCAAATCTATCTTCACTATGCATAACGACAATAATAAATGTTTTCTTTTTTCCATTTACTTCTTCTACCTTCGCGGTAACCAGAACCTGACCTGCCTCTTCAGTAAAGCCTGTCTTAATCCCTTCTACTCCATTCCTACCCAAAAGAATGTTTAAATTGTTAAGTTCGTATTCTTTTCCAGCCTCGTTTCTTATTATCTTGTACTTAGTGCCTACGGCATTTTTAAAATATTCATTATTAAAAGCAATTGATGAAAGTAGTGCCAAATCATAAACTGTCGTAAAATCTTTATTATCAATAAGTCCTGTGGGATCCTCGAAGTGAGTATCTATCATACTAAATTCTCTTGTATTTTTATTCATAGCATTAGTAAACTCGCCTACTCCGCCAGGGTAGTTTTGAGCTATGGTATGGGCTGCGTCATTTGCCGAAGGAAGAAGCATAGCATAAAAAAGATTTTCAAAACTCATCCTATCTCCCTCAACCAAACCTATCACTGATCCTTCGTTTGTAATTTGTTTTACCGTTAGAATATCCTCCGGTTTAAAATAATCTAAAGAAGTTAGGGCAGTCATAATTTTAGTTGTTGAAGCTGGGGGCAAACGGAGTTTTGAATTTTTTGAGTAAATTATTTTTTTAGAATCATCTTCAATGATAATCGCAGACTTGGCTGAAATTTGCGGCTCATAAATATTTTTTAGTATTGGATACTCCGTAGCACTGAAAGCCAAAGGACTATTTATTACACGTATTCCTATTGTGTTTTTTTTAATAGCAACATTTAAGATTGACATTAAAGCCAAAAATAAAAAAAGAATAAGCAGGAGAATTAAAAGAAAGGATATCTTTCTTTTAGCCTGAGATTCTTTGGGATTTTTTTTATTTTTTTTCGGCAGGGAATATTTCATTTGAAGCATTAACGGAAAACTTTATTTTTTTTGCTTAACAGTAGAGCTTAATCTCTCATCAATCCGTTCCATATCTCTTGGAAACATGCTTGCCTCTCTTATGTTTTGGAGTTCTAGAATTTGCATGGTCATTCGTTCCGCACCAAAAGCAAATCCTCCTTCAGGCGGAACACCATATCTAAAAGCTTCTAGAAAGAGTTTAATTTTTTCGGGATTCATTTTCCACTCTTTTACGTGAGTCATTAGTTGGTCAAAATCATTTATTCTTCTTCCACCGGAAAGCCACTCGAGTCCTTTACAAAGAAGATCCATGCCCTCGTTAAATTCAGGGTTTTCCGGATTGGGATAAACGTAGAAAGGCTTATGTTTTGTAGGGTATCCATAAATAAATATGAAATCAGATCCAGTTTCCTTTTTGACTATTTCACATATTTCCCTTTCATCCTCCGGATTTAAATCTTTTTCATTTCTAACATCTCTTCCTGAATTTTCGAAAATTTTTTGCTGTGCCTCTATAAGGCTCATAAATGGTGTTTTATCTATCATTTTCGGAATCGTAACACCAAACATTTTAAGTTCTTTTGAACACTCTTTTTCAAGTCTTTTTAGTATACTTCTGACTACGTTTTCTGCCATATCTTTTACATCTTCCCAAGAATCTATAAATGCCATCTCAGCATCCAAAGAAACCACTTCTGTGAGATGTCTTGTGGTAACCGAGGGCTCAGCTCTAAAAATCTTATTTACGCTAAATACTCTTTCAAAAGCCGACATTACGATCTGTTTATATAACTGCGGACTTTGAGAAAGATATGCCTTGTGCTCAAAATAACTGACTTCAAAAACTTGCGCTCCTCCTTCGGCGACCGCCGGAGCTATTGATGGAGCTTGAAATTCGACAAAATCATAACTTTTTAAATATTGCCTGAATTCATCAATAATTACCGCCTGGACTTTAAAAATTGCCCGGATTTTAGGATGTCTTAATGTAAGTCCACGATGATCAAGAAGCGTTGGAAGCTCCAAGCTTAGATCCGCTCTCCCCATATCAAAAGGTAATGCTTCTGCTTTAGCCAGAATTTTTATTTCTTTTATTTCTATCTCGACTGTTCCTGTTTCTAGATCTTTGTTTACATTTTTCTCTGGACGCTGATTTACTTTTCCAATAATTTCAACAACAAACTCAGGACGAAGTTCTTGAGCAACTTTATAAGCCTCAGGGGAAGTTTGTGGAATAACAACTGCCTGAACGATTCCAGATCTATCTCTAAGGTCTAAAAAAATTAATTTTCCATGATCGCGTCTCACATCGATCCATGCCTTTATTAAAACCTCATTACCAACATTTCGGACCGTTTCTCTGATAAGAGTTCTCTGCATATGCGTATTTTATTATTTTTGTTTAGCTTTAACAAGCTTACTTTTTCTAATGTCTTTTATCTTTACTTCCAATCTATTATTTCCGTTCCAAGTATTGTTGGAAATTGTATAAACAATATCAACCGTATCCCCTATTTTTAATTTCAGGCTCGGATCGTAAGCAAACATTATCCCACCAATCTTCAAGGTCCGACCTTGATCTGAGGCTAAATGAAGGTCGGACCTTGTTTGAGACGAAAGCTGTACTTTGAGATGTTTTTGATCCATCCCAACAAGTCGCATGTCTTCAATTTCAATGTTTTCTGAAATGAAAGTCGGCTCAGGATTTCCCATACCAAATGGCTTAAGTTTTTGAATTTCAGCAAATAGCTCATGGTTTAAATTTTCAAAATCCAAATAACAGTCGACTCTTAAAGTTTTCGTTAAGTTTTTACCTGCCAACTGCTCTTCTGCTAATTGCTCTAATTTTTTCTGAAGTAATAAAAGATTTTTTGTTTCGATAGTAAAACCTGCTGCCATTGGATGCCCTCCGGCATCGACGAGAAAATCATTTGATTCCCTTATGAATTCGATAATGTTAAAGCCCGGAATTGACCTTGCTGAGGCTTTTGAGTAATCTTTTCCTATAGATAAAACAATCGATGGGCGATAAAATTCTTCCGTAAGCCTTCCGGCTACAAGACCTATTATTCCTTGTTGATAATCTTCATGGGAAATAAATAAAAGCTTTTTGGATTTATCTGTGATTAAAGATTTAGCATGCACAACTGTTTCCAGGGTAATTTTTTGTCTTTCTCTGTTTGTAAGGCCTAGATTTTCCGCGAGAAGCTTTGCTTTCTTAGAATCTTTTGTACAAATCAGCCTTAATGAGTCCATAGCGTCTCCTATCCGACCGGTTGCATTTATTCTTGGAGCAATCACATGTCCAATTTCATAAACATCAATTTCATCTTTTTTAATAGAGGCTTCAGAGAATAATTCCAGCAGACCAGGTCTAGTTGTATTTCGTAATTTTTCCAAACCGACTGACAATAAGATTCTGTTATAGCCTTTCAGGGGAACAAGATCTGCAACAGTTGCCAAAGCAACCAACTCTAGATTTGAATTTTTATTGGAGATTTCCTGCGAAAGGATATAAGCAACCGCTGCACCACACACTAGAGTAGTGTGAACAGTAGCATAAGCATCGGGCAAGCTTTTAGCGGGCTGGTGATGGTCAGTAATAATAACATCTATTCCCTTTTCATTGGCAAATTCAACCGCCTGATTCGCAACAATTCCATTGTCTACGGTTATAATCACCTTCGTATCGGGAAATTTTTCTAAAACGTTATTTATGCCAATTTTTGATAAACCATATCCTTCTTCTACTCGAATGGGAATATATGGCATTATGTCCGCAGACAGTTTGTTAAGAGTTTCCCAAACAATTGCTGTTCCGGTAATTCCGTCTACATCATAATCTCCAAAAACTATTATTTTTTCTTTTTTATCTATAGCCTTTCTAATTCTTTTTATCGACTTTTTTAAGGAGGGAATATCTATTCCTACATTTTTTGGTGTCACCAAAGACATATCCGGATTTAAAAAATCTTCTCTTTGTTTTTTAGTCTTTATTCCGCGGTTCGCGAGCAAAATATTTATCAAACTATCTGTATTAAATTTTTTAGATTTAATTTTTGATTTATTATTTAAAATCTGCCACTTTTTCATCTGCTATACTATACCAGAGAAGCTTTTATCTCCACAATTATGCTTAATAAGATTCCGGAAAAGATCTTAAAAGTTTATCAAAAATTACAGAAAAGCGGTTACAAAACCTATTTGGTGGGAGGATGCGTAAGAAGTATTCTATTGGACATACCAGTTAAAGATTGGGATTTCACTACAGAAGCAACGCCCGAGGAAATTCAGAAAATTTTTCCGGATTCATTTTATGACAATAGTTTTGGCACTGTAGGCGTCGCTTCAAATCATGAAAAATACAAAATAATCGAAGTAACAACTTTTCGAAGCGAGGGAAAGTATTTCGATAAGCGTCACCCAGAAAAAGTTGAGTGGGGAAAAACAATCGAAGAAGATCTTAAGCGTCGCGATTTTACTATAAATGCAATCGCAATAGAAATAATTGATGACGAAGTTAAAATAATTGATCCTTTTGGCGGAAAAGATGATCTATCGAAAAAAATTATCAAAGCGGTTGGAAATCCAGCAGAACGATTTAAAGAAGATGCCCTAAGACTGATGAGAGCAATAAGAATTGCTACGGAACTGGATTTTCAAATAGAAGAAAATACCTGGAAAGAAATCCAAAATGATTCATCTTTAATAATACATATCGCAGGAGAAAGAATACGGGATGAGCTACTAAGAATTCTATCCAGCAATAACCCTACTCAGGGAGTACTTATTTTAAGAGATTCCGGTCTGCTCAAACAAATAATTCCTGAGCTTCTCGAAGGAATAGGCATTTCACAGGCAAGACCCGGTAGACATCACAAAGATGACGTCTTTACTCACAATCTTTTATCTCTTAAATTTTGTCCCGCTAAAGATCCGATTGTTCTGCTTGCTGCTCTTCTTCATGATGTTGGAAAACCTTACTGCATGGGAAAAGATGAGAATGGACTAGTGATTTTTTACAATCATGAAATAGTAGGAGCTAAAATTGCTTGGGAGATTTGCGATAGACTTAGACTTTCTAAAAAGGACAAGGAAAGAGTAGTAAATCTCATAAGGTGGCACATGTTTTCCGTAGATGACAAAATTACTGATGCAGCTGTAAGAAGGTTTATAAGAAGAGTTGGCGTAGCAAATGTCAAGGACATGATGGATCTTCGCATAGGAGATAGGCTTGGTGGCGGAACACAAACTGCAGAGAGTTGGAGATTAAAACTATTTAAAACTAGGGTGGAAAAAGAACTATCCCCTAAGCCATTCTCTATGGAGGATATGGCAATAGATGGAAACGACGTAATGCGCGAGCTAAATTTAAAACCAGGTCCGCAAATTGGTAAAATTTTGCAGACACTTTTTGAGGAAGTCGACGAAGACTTATCAAAGAACAATAAAAATTATTTAATTAAAAGAGTACATGAACTCGAAAAAAATTAGATATAAATTTATGTTTAAATTGTATTTTAGACTGTACTACTGAAATGAAAAGGTACAGATTCCTCGAAAAAGATGATATATATTCGGCTCTCAACAGGGTAAGAGATTCATTCCTTGCTGCAAAAAATGGAACTGAGGTAGATGAAATCATAAGTGGTTTACTAACGCAGGACGAAAAGCTAAAGATAGGTAGAAGAATTTTAATTGCCGAATGCTTGGAAGACGGGATGCGCTTTGAAGAAATTTCAAAAATATTAAAGGTGGGAAAAACTACAATTTTATCAGTAGCAAGAAGTATTGATCAAAACCCAAACGCTTTCAAATTAATCATGAAAAGAAAAGTTAAAGTAGAAAAAGAATACCAAGCAAAAAGATATAAAAAAATAGGTGGATCAACATTAATATTTAAGAGGAAAGAATATACAGGAATTAAAAGAAAAGATATAGAAAGATAAATATATTCATATCTGTAGACTGTACTATGAATAAGATTATGAACTTTGCTAAATATATGAATTATTGATAATATCTTATCAATGTTAGATGACTAAGCAAAAATTACAGGAAGAATTGAAGAACTCAATGATGGCACGTGATGAATTGAGAACTTCTGTTCTAAGACTTCTTTTATCTTCACTTTCTTATTATGAAATTCAAAAAGGTGGGGCCGGATATACTGCTTCTGAAGAAGACGTCTTATCTGTAATTCAAAAAGAAGCAAAACAAAGACGCGATTCTATTGAAGAGTTCAAAAAAGCAGGACGTCAGGAATTAGTTGATAAAGAAACCAGTGAGTTAGAAATCTTGCAATCATTTCTCCCTGAGCAAATGAGCGAAGATGAAGTAAAAGCAATAGTTGAACAAGCTATAATCGAAACGGGTACTACGACCATTGCGGACATGGGAAAAGTAATGGGAGCGTTAACAGGAAAACTCAAAAGTAAAGCAGATATGGGATTTGTTAGTAACCTCGTTCGCGAAAGACTATCTTAATTTCTTTTGAATCTCTTCTTTAATCTTAATCACGAGCTTTTTATTTGTTTCAGTTTTTTTCCAAACAGGAGGATGACCATATGATTTATCAATCCAAATCCTTCCCCCAAATTTCCTACTAGAAGCATACCTTGGAATTCCATGAAAATGTAAATGATGGAGTGCGTTTCCTAATTGCAAATAATTAAATCTATCAGCTCTAAATTGTTTTTTAACTACATCTTCAATTTCCTTCATAACTTCTCCTAATTCAATTAACTCTGCGTTTTCTAATTCAGATATTCTTTCGATTTTTCTCTTAGCAAAGATAATAAAGCTTCCAAGCGTGTGCTGACGAAAACTTATTTCCAAAATCCAATACTTATATGTTTTCAGAAAACCATCCTTATATTTTCCTTGGGGATCCCAAATTCTATCTAAAGCCATTATTTTTTTCTTTTGCGAACAAATTCATTCCAAACTACTAATATCGGGGAGGCATTAAAGATTGAGGAATATGTTCCCGATGCAATTCCAATCAATAATGCAACAACAAACCACTTGATAGACTCTCCACCAAATAAAAGCAAAGCAAGCAAAACAAGAATAACCGTGAGCGAAGTATTAATTGAGCGATTTAATGTTTGGAGTATGGAATCATTAACTACTTTTTCAAAAGGAGCATTTTCTGACTTTACAAGATTTTCTCTAATTCTATCGAAAACAACGATCGTATCATGCACAGAAAACCCTATTACCGTAAGAACTGCTGTCACAAAAAGACCATCGATTTCTATACCCGAGAAGTGCCCAAGAAGAGAAAAAACTCCCAAAACAACCAATATATCATGTATAAGCGCAATAACAGTAGAAATTCCAAAACTTAGACTGCTTGCAGGCTTAGGAACCTTTCGAAAAACATAGGTAATATAGAGGACAACCAATGCAGAGGCTATAACTACAGCCTTAACCGCATTTAAAGTTGTTTCTTCGCCTATAGTAGGTCCTATTGTTTCAAATTGCTCTATTTTTGCATCTTTAACAAAAGTGGCAAAATCCTGTCTTAATTTTTCTCCTTTCTCTTGTGGAATAGGCTCTGTTCTTACAAAAAGAAGATTTTTGGATTGTTCAATAGATGAGATTTTTATTTTCTCTTTATTTAGGATTTCTCTTGCTTCTTCCTCTTCTCTATCGCCTACATTTTTTTCAAATTTTACACTAAATCTTGATCCACCCGTAAAATCAATAGAAAGATTAAGACCGTAAAGAAAAAGGGATATAAGTCCCGGCACGACCAGAATAAAAGAAATTAAGAAATAAAACTTTTTTTTACCGATTATGTCCATATTAAAAACTAAGTTAACGATTTATCCATAAGCCTTAAGAATGTTCTAGTTACTGTAATTGCAGAAAACATCGATACCAAAACACCTATAGCAAGAACTAGCGCAAATCCTTTTATAACGCCTGTCCCAAAAGTATAAAGAATAAAACATGTTATTAGAGTTGAAGAATTTGAATCTCTTATGGAAGTCCATGCTCTGGAAAAACCCACTTCAGTTGCAGAAGTTATTGATCGTCCTCCCCTTAGTTCTTCTTTTATTCTTTCAAAAATAAGAATATTAGCATCAACTGCCATACCGATTGACAAAATAAAACCTGCAATTCCTGCAAGAGTTAACGTTATACCAAATGGTGTGAGTGAAGAGACTTTAAAAATAGCAAGGTTAAAAAAAGTATAGAGAATAAGTGCTATGCTGGCGATAATACCTCTTTTTCCATAAAGAGTAATCATAAAAATAACAATAGTCATAAATCCAATTACTCCAGCAAAAAGACTTTTCTTTAAAGACTCTATGCCGAGTGTCGGACCAACTATATGCTGTTCAAGTATCGATAAAGGAAGAGGCAGGGCTCCTGCATTAAGCTGTGTGCTAAGCGCTTTTGCTTCTTCCTGAGTAAAAGATCCGCTGATCACTGCATCTCCGGTAAGAATCGGTTCATTTACGTTTGGTGCCGAAATTACATATTGGTCCAAAACTATCGCTACTGGTTTTCCTACATTTCTCTTCGTAATATCTGCAAATTTCTTAGCTCCATTTGCGCTGAACTTCAGCTGAACCTGCGGACTTCCCGTATTGGGATCAAATACGACTGCTGATTTTTGAAGATCGGAACCTCCTAGACTTGTCCTTTTAGGATTTTCTCCCAAGAATTGAGTTAGCCCAATTGGAAATGCAGATTCACTAGCGATTTTTCCGGAAGCTGATGCTCCTTTTTCCCAAAAAGAAAGCTGCGCAGTGGTTCCAATAAGATTAATTGCATCATCTACGTTTTCTATTCCCGGTAACTCAACAATTATTCTATAATCTCCGCCAGCCCTGGAGGTCTGCACCAAAGGCTCGGAAACTCCAAATAGATTTACCCTTCTTTCGATAACATCTTTTGCAGATTCCAGAGCATTATTTTCTTCTCCTTTGGGAACATCTGCTATATCTGCTTTGAATGTAAGGCTTACTCCTCCCTGAAGATCCAGTCCTTCACGAAAAGTAAGCTCTTTCTGAATATTAAATCTTGTCAAAACTGCATTGGGGCTGATATTTATTTTCCCTACACTTAAAGAAGACAAGTTAATAAATATTGCCAAAACGGTAATAAGAAGTATTAAGAAAAAAAGAGAACGAGGTTTCATTAAAGCATCGCTTCCTCATCACCTATAAGCATTACCCTCGATCCGCCCAGTATTGCTAGAATAAAAGGATCTCTTTTCTTTTTTCTAAAATCAAATTCTTCCTCAGACATAACTGTATAGTTTATCTCTGTTCCTAATCTTTTTTCTTCATCTCTTATGAGAAGAGCAAGTTCCGGTAAAACAACATTTCCTACAATTAAAAGATCTACATCATCCGGCCCCTTTTTTATTCCTCTTGCGAATCTTCCTGAAAACATTGCAAATTTGATTTTTCCTAATTTTACCCGGTTTTTAAGAATCTCAGAGCCCAACCCTACTGTCTTCGCACCAATCCTTAAAAGATCATAGTAGAATTGATAGTTTTTTGAAAGAGAATAATATACTCTATTTGCACGAGGCTCTTTTACTAAAATTCCCTTTTTCTCCAAGTAAGATAGTTCTCGTCTTACAGCATTTATCTCATCCCCTGTTCTTCTCACCAACTCTCTAACATGAAACATTTCATTTGGATGAGTAAGGAATACTCCCAAAAGTTTGACTCGAGACCTTGAAGTAATAATATCTGAAAACATATTTGAGATTATTGTACTCGAAGTTTGGGGTTTAGTAAACTATTTCAAACTATTTCACTTCTACTACCCCATCTATGGGCAGAATCGAGAACCAAATAGTTCCTCTTGTAAACTTAATCTCATTTCCGTCAGAGTCCTTAAGAATGGTTTTTGCCTCTCTCTCATCCTTTGACCATGTAGCTTTAATTTCTTTTCCGTCTTGGAAGACAACAGCTTTACCGCTTCCTTCTGTTCTATACAGAAGGTGAACGTTGTTTTCGTATCCATCATTTGCATTTGATTCTCTCATGAAAAGAACTACTATATTTTTTGCGCTTAATTGTTTGGAGTTATTCTTATCGATATGAGGCGCACCGCCATTTGTTCTTTTATAGGAATTAGATGCTTTATCATATGTCCAATCAACAAAGTATCTTTGGTCGCTGCTCCAGAATTCTAGATGAACCTTTTGAGCTGCCGGTCTGCTCGAAGAAGACGGATCATCTTTAAATTGGTATTCTCGAAAGTCTTCACTCCACTTAACTCCGTCCTCATCTTCAACAGAAAGTTTTCTCTCCTCTTTTGCGAATTTCCAAAGCTTGTCTGTAGTTGAATACATGGTATGTTCTGTAGCGGTAGCATGCCCAAGCCTATTGTAATCTCGCCAGAAAGTAGGAAATCCTATAGAGAATTGATTCATGTCATTATAACCTGCCCAGCCGTACTCCTCTATCTGACCAAGTGCATCTGCCGGTCCAGAGGTATTTGCGCCTCCTACGTGAGCGTAGAGAGGGCTAGAGCCGTATTCAGAAATGAAATCCAAGAAATAAGTTCTAGCGGATCTGACAGGACCAACCTGAGCCGGAGCTTTGCAATAAAATACAGCTAAAAATCTGGTTATTCCGCCTTCTGCCACTACTTCATAAACCACATCTGCAGATGTTAATCCTGACTGCGGCCTAGCATTCTCATGATTTTCAATCATGATTCCTAAGGGCCTATTGCTTTTTTCCCACCAACTTCTTTGTTGTTTGGAATACAAGGCTCCATTAAGAGGACATGGTTCGGTTTTAGGTAGGGTTTCATCAAACACTATTTGACCATTCTTTGTAGTTGTGGGCGAAGGAATAGGAGAAGCAACATTTCTTAGGGGTGAGGAAGAAAAAAGAAAATATGAAATCCCGGAAGAAATAAGGTAAACGAATATGAACAGGGCAATTATTATAACTTTCTTATTATTCATTTCGATTGTCTTATAGCTTTTTTTTCGTCTTCAGAGAGTCCATGATCCACTGCTTTTCCTTGTTCTACTTTTTTCGCATACCATCTGGTACCTGACCTTGAATAAAGCCCGGAGATTATAACCCCGGTGTCGTTCTGATCCAGAAGAGACAATATAAAACTTTGATCTCCTCCTGTGTCCTTAAAGGGATTAAATCGGAGGAGACCTACCTTCTGTATGTGAAAAGAACCCTCTCTTTGTATTGTATCATAATATTTTTTCAAAAAATCAATATCCTTTTTGTTCTGCGAAGCATCTCTTAACAAACTATCAAGTATGGGGCGAAGACCTTTGTCAGTTGCTCCAGAAGTTAATTTATTATAGTGTGAAGTAGCCTTCCAAAGCAGAATAGTTAAGATAAGAAGCCAAATAAATAGTATTCCCAGAAGAAGAAAAAGTAGTGGTAAATTCATAAAATAAATCTTAGCCTCTTGACAGCCTTGCTGTCAATAGTGTAATCTGTGTGTTTAGCCGAGCCTATTTGAGGCTAGACAGATTATTTTGCAAATGGCTAAGAAAAGAAAGACAAAAAGCCAAAAAATAATAGCAGAGGAAAGACACAAACTTTACCATTATGAAGACATTTCTCAACCCATTAAAGAGCCCAAAAGTCCAAATATTATTACAAAACCCCAAGCTATTGCTACAACACACAAAGCTTCATTTATTGACATAAAAAAAACAATGATACTAACTGCCCTAATTATTTCTTCTCAATTAATTACTCTTTATTTTTTAAAAAATCATTTTATTAATCTGCCCGGAATCACATATTAAGAGATAACAAAAGAAAGGGGGTGATTTAGGAATGGCGGAAATGTATTGTGTTAAATGTAGAGCAAAAAGAGACGATCCTAATGCTCAAAGAGTCACCATGAAAAATGGAAAACCGGCTCTTAAGGGAAAGTGTCCAGTCTGTGGTACAGGAATGTATAAGATTGGAGGCTAACATCTGTCTTGAAGTTTTTTCAAAGAAAACTTCAAGAGCAAGAAATAGAAAAACCCCGCCATTTTTGGAAGGGGTTTTTCTTTGTTTAAAATTATTGTCAAGAAGCAAAAAATACTCATTTTTAAGCCAATTAATTACTATAAAAATAGTATTTTTATAATGGTGTAAAATCCCACCATGATTAGGATTGCATTGTGTCAATTAAATCCTAAAGCAGGAAAGCCTAGGAAAAATTTTGCAACTATTGAACAGGTGGTTAGGAAGTATTCCAAACAAAAAATCAAACTTTTCATTTTTCCTGAAGATTTTCTAAATGGCGTGTTGAGGGGCAGGCAAGACATTTTACTTGCTGGAAAGAAGTTTGACTTTTGGTTAAATAAATTTTGTGCTCTTGCGAAACGATACAAAATTGATCTGATCCCGGGGTCTTTACCCTCAATTGAAAACAGTGGACTTTACAACACGACTGTATATATCAACTCCGCAGGTAAAATCTTAAATAAATATTTTAAAACCAATTTATGGCTAGCTGAAAGAGAAGATTACAGCATAAACCCGTACAAGCCGAAAGCATTTGATAGTGTTTTAGGAAAGACGATGCAGATTATTTGTTTTGATGTAATGGATCGCAGAATTTTTGAAGAAGCAATCAAACAAAACGTCAAATGGATAATAAACACGTCTCTTTGGTGTTTAGATCAGTCAAAAGCATTAGCTAAAAAAAGAGGATTACCTTCAAAACAATATAATATTGCAATCAGAAAGTCTGAAAGATTAAACGCCTTAATTGAAACTAGATCGCATGAGTACAATATGGGAATGATTTTTTGTAATATTGGTGGAAATCATCGGTATCTCGAGTCCGACTGTTATCAAGAAGTAAAAAGATCTGCGGGTTGTACCCAAATCATAGCGCCATTGGACGGAATAAGAAAAAGGGTGAGAAACAGAAAAGAACAAATTCTAATCTGCGATATTCCAGCGATCAAAGACTACATTTCTGACCACGAAATTCTCTACGGAAGACGGAAAGACATCAAAACTAATTATCCCTACTCAAAGCTACATGATACTTCAATACTTTAAAGTATTGAAGTGAATAGATGACTCAGCCAGGGATCAACTCGCCAGACTGGAAGAATTTGCTTATCAATATTTTAAAGGCGTTCAGGACTATAGAAAAATGGGGAGTTAAGAGGTTCTACTCGCAACAGGGATCTTTATAGCGACTTCGCAAAGACTTCGCAAAGGTCCGTCCTTAACATGAGCCTAACCAAGGTCCGACCTTAATTATCAGCAAATTGGTACTTTCTTAGACCTGCCTGCAGGCAGGCAGGCAGGAATTAGGTTGATTAGATCAATTAGGTCAATTTTCATTTCT
>JACOXV010000050.1 GCA_016182225.1 Candidatus Levyibacteriota bacterium | reverse complement strand
CAACCCACATTGACGCATGTCCCACCCAGTGGCAATCCTTTATTGACCAACAAAGTTTTAGCTCCGAGTTCATTGGCTTTAATAGCAGCAGCAAATGCTCCAGCTCCTCCACCAATAATTATTAAATCGTATTCATTCATGTTGTGAAGTTTTAGGTTTCTTAAAAAGAGTCTTGTTATATACAACAGCTACAATAATCATCAATGCCCCAGTTCCCCAAATCGGCCATGCTCCCCATGTGCTTAGAAATACGTACCGACCAACATAGAGAAAAACTCCACCGAGAATAAGAAGGGTAAGAGGTATAATGTTTCTGTGACTGCGAAAGTCTAGAAGAAAACCAATGCCTGCTATAAACAACAATCCAAAGGCAAGTTCTCTCCATATTGGAATAAGTGTTCCAAGCCCTAAATAAGTTAAAAGCGAGGCAGAACCTAACCAACATAAGGGACACACCCCAACCGCTCCAGCACCGAGTATAGGTAAAAGAGTTGTCTGTAATTTCTTGGCAATATCAGTCATATTATGTAATGAAATCTTTTAATGTTTTGGTAAATTCATTTTTCTTCAGGGAGTAATAGACTGTTTGCGCTTCTTTTCTCCTTGTAACAAGCTCAAGCTCTAATAATTTTTTCACACTATGGGAAACAACAGAAACAGAAGTATCTAGAATTTCTGCCATGTCGCTGACATTGAGTTCTGGATGACAACAGAGAAGGTAACAGATCTTTAAGCGGGTAGCATCTCCCACAACTCCAAGTTGCTCGGCGCAGGCGATAAGCTCTTTCTTGTTTTTTAATTCTTTCTTAATTTGCTGATGTCCGGACATAGTATTTGAACGTACATTCAAATACTACAAAAGAGGAATAGTAATGTCAAGAGGAAATTTATCTTTTTATTTCTAATATGCATAACTATGCAAGAAAAATTGCAAATACATGCTAATCAAGAGAAGATAAATATAGATAGCAATCAATACTCTAGGTTGGTCTTTCAGTTTTTGAGGCTAATTCTGGCTATAATTCATACAAAAAATCTGGTAAAATAGGCGAGGAGCTAAATTCTTGGATAAACTCTGGCAGCTCGCCTCGCTTCGCGGGCGAAGCGGGTCTGGCTAAGACCTCCTCACCCGCTCCAATTTTCAAACAAGCATAGCAGCAACCAAATGTCTACCTCTTCTCACGTTTTCTATTCCCTGTGAAGCTTGATCATTTTCCAGCTGATTTGAGAAAGCATTGCCTTTTATCGCCTCTGTGTAAGAATTTAACCTATGTATTTCGATGTTAAGGGGATTAACTCCTGCTTGAATCAATTGAGACACCATAGCTCCTGCTATGTCCAAATTCAACCTTTTTGATCTGTCCGGCATCACAGTAAGCCTAGCATTTCCATACCAATTCTTGGGATACTTGATATTGTCGTAATCTGTCGAGAAATATGGCATAAATATTCCAGGCGATACTGCCGCTCTTATTGAATCCGCTTTTACTCCTTGCTTTAATAAATGAACTATTAACTCGTAGGGAAGTCCTATATCAGCGGTGTGCCAAGACGCATGAACCATTCCTATTATATCTTCGTCCTCTTCTGTTTTTCCATACAAAATTGCTGCAGGGCAATCAGCTGGTTTCACAACTAAAGGAATCCTTTTTCTTTTCGTCCAAATAGCATCTTTTATATCAAAAATCAAACAACTAGAGCAGCTAACTTGACAAGAAAATATTAAAAATGACAGAATAGTCAAGAACCATGAAAAGGGTCTTTTTATTTATTTCCTTCTTCTTGGCTACGCCCTTTTTGCTTCTGGCAAGTGCTGTCTTCTATTCATATCTTTCATATTTAGAAAATCCATCAAATGTTTTATCAGCGTCCAACTATAAAGCATATACCGCACTTCCAGAAAAAGACTTCGTAATAGAGGATAAAATTATTCAGGAAGATTCAAGAAAGGAAATGCTCAGGCAGTTTTTTTCAAAATACAGCTCTCCACTTGAGCCTTTTTCCGAAGACATAGTTAACGCTGCGGACAAATATGAGATTGATTTCCGACTAGTCCCTGCCATAGCAATGCAAGAATCAACTCTTTGCAACAATTTACCAAGTAAACTTAAAGATTCTTATAACTGTTGGGGATTTGGGATTTATGGAGCTAAAGTAACAAGGTTTTCAGATTTTTCAGAAGCTATCGAAACAATAAGTAAAAGCCTAGCAACAAAATACAAAGAACAGGGACTTGACACGCCAGAGGAGATAATGACCAAATACACGCCCGCGAGCAACGGAAGCTGGGCTGCAAACGTTAATTTAGTCATGAACCAGCTTCAATAATTCCTCTTTTCAAGCTAAACTAGCCTATAGCGGGGACTTGACAAGTCCTATAGTCGGGTGATATAATACACCTCAGATCCTAAGGTATGCCCTTCCAAATGCATACGTTAGGATTTTTTTATGAAATCCATAACAACTTTTATAGCTGTTATTTTTGTTGTCTTTTTGCTTTTTCTAAGCATTACAACAGACATATACGCCTTTTCAAAGGCTTCAGGTTCTTCTGCAAAACTTGAACCTGTGAGAGCGCTTGAAACAGGAGATACTAGGGAAAAAATCCTTAGAGATTACCTTAAACAGTATGATTCTCCTCTTGCGGAATTCTCCGGAGATTTTATTCGCTCTGCGGATAAATATGATCTTGACTGGAGACTTGTAGCCTCTATTGCCGGACTTGAGTCTGGATTTGGACATCATATTCCTTTTAACTCTTACAACGCTTGGGGTTGGGGAGTGTATGGAGATAATGTTATAAGATTCTCCTCATGGTCTGAGGGTATTGAGACAATTTCAAAAGGTCTTAGAGAAAGATATTTAAAAGATCTTTCTGAAACCGATGTATTTGTAATCGGTCCTACCTATGCTGCTTCTCCTACATGGGCAGTTAGGGTAGCCTCATTTATGGAAGGCGTGAGAAAATTCGAAGTAAGCAATGCTACAGCTAGCCTGAGCATAACTATCTAAGCCTT
This sequence comes from Candidatus Levyibacteriota bacterium, assembly GCA_016182225.1. GTDB lineage: Bacteria > Patescibacteriota > Microgenomatia > Levybacterales > UBA12049 > JACOXV01. The sequence goes on along the minus strand of JACOXV010000050.1, from coordinate 24,346 downwards.
GAGGCTAACGTCCCATTCTGTTATACTTAACAGCGCTCAGTAGTTTATGGGCCGGTGGCGAAACTGGCAGACGCGTATGGTTTAGGACCATATGGGGAAACCCTTGGAGGTTCAAGTCCTCTCCGGCCTACTCAAGGCATGGAAGGCATCCTTACTTAATTATGGGTAACGAACAAAAACCTAACCTGGAAAAACCTTCCGACTTCACTCCTTATGCAGACATATTAGACGTTGCAAATGCCGAAATTGAAACAGCTGCTGAAGTGGGTGATTCTGGAGCTGTATTTAGAGCAATGGAGGCAAAAAGAAGGGCAACTGAAGAATGGTTCCCAAGATTAAAAGAAGCAGATCCTGAAGTATGATATCTACAATAACCCGTCTTGAGGACGGAACAATTACGTTACACATTACTGTCCCAAAATCTGAAGTTAAAAAAACAGAAGATGAAGTTATAGAGGAATTTGCAAAAAACGCAAAAATACCAGGATTTAGAAAAGGAAAGGCTCCGAAAAAAATTGTTGAGACAAACGTAAGTAAAGCAAATATCCGAGAAGAGGTATTAAGACATTTACTCCCTAAATTTTATATTCAGGCGGTTCAAGAACATAAAATAAGACCCATGATGGATCCTCGAATTCATGTAAAGGGTGATCTTAAGGAAGGAGAAGATTGGGAATTTGAAGCAAGTACAGCTGAAGCTCCAGAAGTAAACCTGGGAACATACAAAGAAGCGATAAAACAAGTAACGGCAAAATCCAAAATAATTGTTCCGGGAAAACCTGCCTCGCCGAACGCGAGTCAAGGCGGGGAGCCAGAACAGGTAAAATTTGACGATATAGTAAAAGTTCTTCTAGACACAGTTACCCTTAAAATTCCGGCCCCGCTTTTAGACAGAGAAACAGATAGACTGCTCGCTCAAAGCCTGGATGAAATAAAAAAATTAGGACTTAGTCTTGATCAATATCTCTCTTCTACAGGAAAGACTGCTGAAGGTTTGAGGCTTGAATATCAAAAAAGAGCAGAAAACGATCTTAAACTTGAGCTTATTCTTCAGAAGGTTGCAGAATCAGAAAAAATAACAGTTGATGACGCTGAAATCTCTTCAACAATCGCAAAAGCCAAAACTCCTGAGGAAAAAAAGGGCCTTGAAGCCAACCGCTATTTACTGGCCTCAATCATCAGGCAACAAAAGACGCTTGATTTCCTAAAGAGCCTGTGATAAATTAGGGGCACTCTTTATGCAGTTTTTAAAGCCAAAAGGTGGCAAAAAGCAATCAAAACAATATGTTAATGATAACCCTATCGAATCTCTTCGGAGCATAGGTTCGGGAGTTGCCTCGTCGGTGAAAGAAGATCTTGGACGCGAAATGGTAAAAGATCTCTGGAACCAGATGCTTGGATCAGAAAAACCAAACAGAAGGGGTGGGGACCTTTCAGAAGGACAGGATTTAATACTTAATCAAAAAAATGAAGCTCCAAAACACGCTGATCTAGAACCCGCAATTAATTACAGAAGAGAGATTCTTGGGCGAGAAAAAAGAGTGCTTACTGAAAATGCTCAGGAAATTCGTGTAAAAATCGAGGAAGTAATGATCGAGATTCGAAGACTTATTGAAAGCTCCCAAGAACTTCAAGTCGAATTTGCAGAAGTTGCGGTAGAAGAAGTCGTAGAAAAACCAGGAAAATACCATCTAAATTTCCTAGAATGGCTTCTTTCTACAATACGCGACACAAGGCAGAAAGTAGAATACGGCGGAGCGTGGCTTGAAGCATTTTACAGCAAAAAATCCAAAAGGAAATATTGGAACATGTTCAAAAAACATGGCACTTCCTTTGGTCTTTCCAACGAAAGATCAGTCTCCACTCAGACAGGATAAAGCAATTACCTCTTGACATAGTTTTTGTCAGTTGTTATCATTTATTTTTATGAATCGCGTTAAAAACCTTATTATCGTCATCCTTAACTCCTTAACGGGAGGTAAGTTCTCGCGATAATCTAGGTTAGAGCGAAGAATAAGACCTCCCAGACGGGAGGTTTTTTTATTGGAAAAGGAGGTGAAATGATTATGGAAGGAAAATATAACGATCCTGCTGCAAGAGCAGCAAGAGAAGAGGCAAGAAGAATAGTAAGAGAATTCGGTGATCCTAATTTTGGCGATCACAAAGATCCATATATTGATATTGCATTACCAAATACCGAGCAAGTAGATAACGTTAAAAAGGGAATCTCGCAAGGCGTAGATTATTCAGTGGGAGATGGTATCACTGCCTCTAACCTTGCTGTTGTACGAGCAGATTTACAAAGGCTAGTTAACCAAAACAGAGGGGGAAAACCACAGGCTTAATTTAAATTTATCAAAAGGAGGTGGATTTATTATGACAGAAGTGTTAGTTGACACCAGTCGAGATAATTGGACGGATTTTGTTCCTGGTTTACCAGAAGGCTTTAAGCCGTCAACGGATCAACCACAAGAGACTGTTGAAGTTACCATAGTAGATACAAATAGAATCGATGATTTGTCTTACCATATTTTAATTGAGCAAGAGGGAATAGAATTGGAACATCCTGCTTATGGAACTCACCCAAGCGGGAGGAGAGAAAAAAGTGGCTTTAAAAAATGGTATTGGTAAAATATCTGTGGGCCCGACAAGAGTCGAACTTGTGACCTTTGCAATGTCAATGCAACGCTCTAACCAGCTGAGCTACGAGCCCTGGACGTTTATTTTAACAGAATAAATTCTTACGATCAAACACTCAAACCCACACTCAAACCCACACCAGGTTTGTGTTACCTAGACACATAAGGATTATTCTAAAAGAAGATGCTTAAGCCTATTCAACTTCCGCTGATAATCAACTTTATCTAACAAAAACCTTATACTTCTAAAGACATAGTAAATTTGATTTGGAGCTATTAGGGTTTTGCGGTAGAGTATAAAATTATATAGTAGATCGATCTTTCCCTACGTGTCCAGCTACGACGAACCTGGTGTGGGTTTTGTGATTACGAAACTTAATAAAAAATTTGCTAAACTACTGGTATGACTAGATCGAAAGCTTATCAAATCCTCGCTGGTATGATCAAAAATCAAAACGACAGCAGCTAATACCATGAAATCTTTGACAAAATATGCAATTGCCCTTAAACTAAATTTATGGCTGAAGACAAATATGAAAGAGTGGAAAGATCCAAGAAGGAAATAATGGTTAACAATTTTCTTGGCGGAATTATGTGGGGAATTGGGGTAACCCTAGGACTTGCTCTTTTGTTTGGAATTCTAGGAATTTTAGTGAGCCGTGTAGATTTTGTTCCGATTGTTGGGAATTTTATTTCTAGCATAATCCAGTTTGTAATAAACCAAAACACAGTCATAAAATGATAAAAACTAATCTAATTGCTAAAGCATGCCTCAACTGATAAAATAGCCTCATGTCTGATACAAAACAAATAAAAGACCACAAGCAAATAGGGCAGGAGCTTGAGCTTTTTTTTACAAACGACATAGCTCCGGGCGCACCTTTTTGGATGCCCAAAGGAATGGTTATTTTCAAGGAACTCGAAAAATACATAAGAGAGTTGCTTGATGAAAATGGCTATGTCGAGATCTCCACTCCAATAATGGTAAAAAGCGATCTTTTTAAACAATCCGGTCACTGGGATAAGTTTGGAGTTAATAATATGTACAATCTGATGTTAGATGACGAAGAAGAAGGATCTACTGATCAATATACACTTAAACCCATGAATTGTCCTGAATCCACCGTATTCTTCCGATTCAGACCGCGAAGCTACAGAGAACTTCCCATGAGACTTTCTGAAATAGGAAGACTTCATAGAAGAGAAAAGTCAGGAGAAGTAAACGGACTCCTTAGGGTAAGACAATTAACTATGGACGATGCTCATTTATATATAACTGAAGATCAAATTTTTAGTGAGGTAGGAAATATTCTTGATATGATGATTGAATTCTACACTAAATTTGGGTTTGATCCTGAATTTAAGCTCGCGACTCGTCCGGAAAAATTCGCTGGTACTAAAAAGAATTGGGAAGTAGCAGAAAAAGACCTTGAAGAAGTTCTCAAAAAGAAAAACCTTAAATACCAAATGAAGCCCCAGGATGGAGCATTTTATGGACCAAAAATCGATGTTCACATCAAAGATTCTTTGGGAAGAGAATGGCAGCTAGCAACAGTACAACTAGACTTTTGGCTGTCTGATGCGTTCGATCTTAAATATGTAGATAAAGATGGCAAAGAAAAAAAACCTGTAGTCATCCACAGAGCAATCTTAGGCTCTTTCGAGAGATTTATCGGAATTCTTACTGAACACTATCAGGGCGCTTTTCCGCTATGGCTTTCTCCAATACAGTCAATTATACTTCCCATAGCAGATCGACACTTAGAAGCGGCCTTGAAGGTCTCAGAAGAGCTAAAGAAAAGAGGAGTCAGAGTAAGTGTTGATGATCGATCCGAAACGCTTCAGGCCAAGATAAGAGATGCCACTTTGCAAAAAATACCATATATTTGTATAATAGGGGACAAGGAAATCGAATCTAATTCGATTTCCGTAAGAACTAGAGATGGGAAAGATCTAGGAGTAATGGGTCTTTCCCAATTTTTAGAAAAGGTTACGGAACAAATTGGCAGCAAGAAATAGAAAAAAAGAAAACAAAAGATTCTATAGAATTAACGAGCGGATTTCTGCCCCCAGTCTCAGGGTTTTGGATCCCGAGGGAAAACAGATCGGAATCCTAACTAAATTCGAAGCACTTGAAAAAGCCAGAGAGTTGAGTCTTGATTTGGTTGAAATAGCACCAATGGCAAAACCGCCGGTGGTAAGAATTATAGATTTTAATAAGTTTCTCTATCAGGAAGAAAAGAAAAAGAGAGAGGAAAAAAGAAAAGCCAAATCCAGCGAAACAAAAGAAGTTAGGCTCGGACCCTTTATGGACGACCATGACCTTGAGGTTATGGCCAATAGGGCTCGGGACTTTCTAACTGAAAATAATAAAGTAAGACTTGTAGTTAGATTTACCGGAAGACAAATCGCTCATCCGGAGTTTGGACAAAAAGTAATGGATAGAGTGGTAGATGGTCTCTCTGACATATCAAAAGTAGAAAGAGACCGTCATTTCGAAGGAAGACAGTTAATCGCAATGCTGGCACCAGACAAGAAAGGCACCGTCCAGAAGGGAAAGAAAGATGAAAAAGAACAAGAAGAAAATCAACAAATCGGTAGCTAAGAGATTTAAGGTGACTAAGACTGGGAAAGTCATGTTTTCTCATCAGTATAAAAGTCATCTTAAGCTTAGAAAAAAAGCGTCAAGATTAAGACGCCAAAAAGAACCGGGAGTTCTAGCAAAGCCTTTTGCAAAAAAGGTAAAGCAAATTTTAGGAGTTTAATATGGCAAGAGTAAAAAGAGGAACAGTCAGCAGACGAAAACATAAAAAGCTATTGTCTTTAACTAAAGGATATAGAGGAACAAAATCCAAGCTAATAAGAGTGGCAAAAGAAGCTTCTCTGCACGCGGATCAGTATGCCTATCATGGAAGAAAGCTTCGAAAAAGAGACAATAGAACTCTTTGGATTACGAGAATTTCTGAAGCTGCGAAAAAAGAAGGAATTTCTTATAGTGTTTTTATTAACAAACTTAAAAAAGCAAACATAGAGCTGGACAGAAAAATTCTAAGTGATTTAGTCGTTAATGATCCCGAAACCTTCAAAAAAATCGTCTCCTCTGTTAAATAACCCACGAATAGTTTTTTGGCAATTGACAATTTTTTAGCCTCGGTGTTATTATTAAATTTGTACAATGATTGGTGTTGAACCCGGTGGATATACTGCTGATGTGATTGGATTACCACCCATGGTTGACCCTCACGCCCGATCAAGAGTATTAGAAGATATTCAACTGGCATATATTAGCGGGGATAGAAAAGACCTGACTGACCATAAAAAAGAACCTGCAACTGGCGCATTAGAAAATTATGCGCTACTTCGTGAAATAGCGCCATTATTAACTGGGTCTCTTGGGGGAGAACTTATATTTTCTGGGGGAATTAGGGGGCTTACGGCAGATTATGCGTTAGTCTTTGGCCCTGATGAAAACGCAGTTTGGGATCTTAGAAAAAAATCAAAACATATTGAGGATGGAGCAGGAGAGATCGTAACAGACGGGGACCTTTTGGGGATGTTCGGCGATGGCATGTCAGCAGCCGCACAACAATTTGGAAGAACCCCAGGAAAGGATTTAATGAATGATATCACTCGTCTAATCGGTAGCGAATCGTCAACGACTGTCCTGCTAAACTAAAATCATCTTCTTGGTTTGAAAATCAAGTAATATACCACGGGAATATGGATTGAATTAACAAGCTATTTGTAATTAAGTAGTATAATTAAATAGAGATGTCTTCAATTTTATTTACAGAAGAGGGCTATAAAAAGCTTAAGAGTGAACTTAAAACTGCGGAAGAAAAAAGGCCGAAGGCCTTAAAATCACTTGTTAGATCCCGCGAACTCGGAGACTTAAGTGAAAATGGAGCATATAAATCAGCAAGATTTGAACTCAGCGATTTGGATAGAAAAATTAGACAATTAAAGTACTTAATCCTAAACGGAAAGCCTGTTTCAAAACCAAAGAATAATAAATTTGTCCAATTCGGCCACGCCGTAATTCTTAAGAGAATAAATTAATATTTTAATCGGTATTAAATTTTAACTATCTTGCCAATTGGGTAAATATTTGCTATCATAATTTCAATGAATAGAGTTGTAACATTTTGGTTTTATTTTGCATCCCTACCCGGGAGGTAAAGTATTGCCAAATTTCTAACGGCAATATGCCTCCCGAAAGGGAGGTTTTTTTGTTGTCAAGAAGGAGGTGATAGATATGGCAGAAACAGAACAAACAATAACAGAAAGAAAAGGACAAATAATTGGACAGGCTGAATTACCTACAGCAACTGTAGGCATGTCCGAAGATTTAAGAGACGAGATTGAAAGAGGAGAAACAGTTTTAATCGTGGACGTTGCAGGAAATAAGTTTACTGAGCCTGCGAATTCAGGTAGTTTGGACAGACTGGATGAAGCGAGATTATGGAGGGCAAGGATGGATCTTAAAAGAGAACTTGACGAGGCCGATGCGCAAAGGGTAAGAGTTTTAATTGATAATGAAGCACAGGCAGCGTAAGATTTATTTAAATGAATAATAAACCCTTAGAGTTATTCAGAAGGCAAATTGATGCGGCGGATGAAAATCTGCTTAATGCCCTTGCGAAAAGAATGAAAATGGTAGAAAAAATCGGGAGATTTAAAAAAGAACGGGGAATGACGTTTCGGGATAATAAAAGATGGGAAGAGCTGATAAAATCTCGGGTCAATACGGCAAATGAGCTTAAATTACAAGAAGAATTTATAAAAAAACTTTACGATCTTATACATGAATACTCATTGATGATTGAGAGAGGTGCAAAATGAGTACAAAAACATCAAAAAGATTAGATAGAATTTCAGAATATGTGTTTTCTAGTCTGGGAAAAAAGGTTAGTGAGATAGAAAACCAAACTAGAAGAAAAGTGTTAAATTTTGGTCCTGGTTCGCCTGATATAAAACCTAGTAAGTTATATATTGATAAATTTTCAGAATTTATAAGAGATGCCGATGCGCATCTGTATCCTGGATACAATGCAATCGATGGATTTGCGGAAGCATTGATTAATTGGTACAAAAAAAGGTTTGGCGTTTTACTGAAGTCTAATGAATTACTTCCGCTACTCGGGGCAAAAGACGGAATAAGTCATTTGCCGCTTGCGCTTTTAGATGAAGGGGATGAAGTATTGGTTCCTGATCCAGGATATCCAGCTTTTTCTGATCCTGCAATTCTCGTAGGAGCAAAACCGGTTTTTTATAACTTAAGGGAGAAAGACAATTTTAAAATAAACTTAGAAGAACTAAAAGATTTATTATCTAGAAAAACTAAATTTATTTGGGTTAACTTCCCATCAAATCCAACCGGTCAGGTAACTACAAAAGAAGAATTATCTGAAATTGTTAAATTTGCAAAGAAAAATAATATTATTGTTGTCTATGACAATGCATACTCGGAAATAACTTTTGATGGATATAAATCTCCGAGCATACTGGAAATAAAAGGTGCAAAAGAAATTGCAGTAGAAATTGGATCTTTTTCTAAAACTTTTTCTTTTGCAGGCTTTCGTATGGGGTGGATTGTTGGCAATAAAGATATTATTGGGGCTCTGGCAAAAACGAAATCCCAAATGGACTCAGGACTTTCAATACCTCTACAGAGGCTTGGCGCTTATGCTCTTACAAAAACTGATGAGGAATGGTACAAAGATATGATTACAAACTATAAAAAAAGGAGGAACATCATTGCAAAACATCTTAAAGAGCTAGGACTAGATTTTGACCTACCAAGAGGAAGCTTATATATTTGGGCTAGGATTCCAGAAAAAGAAAAAAATTCTTGGGAATTTTGTATGCGGCTTTTTAAAGAAAAACAAATATTATTAACGCCAGGAACAGCTTTTGGCAAAAATGGAAATAGATATGTAAGAGTAAGTATTTGCGTTAATATTGACAAGATAGGAGAGTATTTCTAAACCATGAAAAAAGTAAGCATTATAGGATTCGGAAGATTCGGTAAAACTTTGTATCGTCTTTTAAAAGATGATTTTGAACTTGTGGTTTATAATCGTTCTCAAGTAAATGACGGAGAAATTGATAAGAAAAACACTATAATTACTAAAGACTTAAACAAGGTTTATGAAAGTGAAGTTATCTTTTATGCGATACCGATTTCTGAATTTGAAAAAGTAATAAAATTGCACAAGAAATATTTTAGAAACCACTTGCTTATTGATGTTCTTTCTGTCAAGTTACATCCTGCAAAAATCTTTGACAGACATCTTACGGGAAGTACTCAAGCCCTTTTGACTCATCCAATGTTTGGACCAGATAGTACTAAAGACGGTTTTAAAAACAGGGTAATTATTGTTGATAAGTTTAAGACAAAAGATGAGAATTATAGGTTCTGGAAAAAATATTTTGAAGGCAAGGGCCTTAAGGTGATTGAAATGTCGGCTAGAGAACATGACAAAATTGCCGCTCGGTCTCAAGGCCTAACTCATTTTATCGGAAGACTTTTAGAAGAGTTCAAGCTAACCAAAAGCCCCATAGATTCACTAGGCACTAAAAAATTACACGAGATAATAGAACAGACTAGTAATGATACCTGGCAGCTTTTTACCGACCTTCAGCACTATAATCCATACACAACGCAAATGCGTCTTGATTTAGGAGAATCTTTTGACAAACTTTATAACAAATTATTACCAAAACAAGTAAGTAAAGACTATATAACCTATGGTATACAAGGTGGCAAGGGAAGCTTCAATGAAGAGGCTATATTTTATTTTCTCAAACGCGGAGGAATCACAAATTACAAAATTAAATATTTGTATACATCGAATAATGTTCTAAAAGCTTTGCATAAAGGAGAGATTGATATTGGACAATTTGCTATTCATAATTCAATTGGTGGGATAGTAGGAGAAAGTATTGACGCAATGGCTAATTATAAATTTAAGATAGTTGATCAATATGCTATAAAAATTTCCCACGCTCTTATGATAAGAAAAGATGCTAATTACGATGAGATTAATACAATTATGTCTCATCCTCAGGTCTTTGCACAATGTAAAACAAACCTTTTAGAAAAATATCCTCACCTTAAGCAACTATCAGGAAAAAATGAACTCATTGATCATGCAGTTGTAGCAAAACAACTATCAATAAACAAATTGCAAAAACATGTTGCCGTAATGGGAAGCAAGGTATTGGCACAAATTTATAACCTTAAGGTTATTGAGGATAATCTCCAAGATGCTAAAGAAAATTATACTAGTTTTCTACAAGTATCACGGCTATAATTATTAAATCACCAAAATATGGAAAATGAGTTATTGAATATAAAAAATAATGCAGTTTCTTTAATCCTTGATGCAAAGGAAAAGTCTGAACTTGAAGAAATAAAACTACAGTTCTTGGGAAGATCAGGAAATCTCACATCTCTTATCAAGGGAATTTCCAAACTTCCTGAGGAAAAAAGGAAAGAGATAGGAATGTTGGCAAACGAGGTAAAACAAACCATTGAAGAGGCAATAGATCGACAGGCAGTTTCTTTATCCAAACAAACAACAACCGCAAGGAGAGAAAAGATTGACATTACAAATCCTAGCATACACCCACCGTTGGGACACCGTCATCTCATAACTCAAGCAATTGAAGAAATTACGGAAATTTTTGAAAAAATAGGGTTTAATCGCGTCCGCTATCCAGAAGTAGAATGGGATTGGTATGTATTTGAAGCATTAAATTTTCCCAAAAATCATCCTGCCAGAGATGACTGGGAAACATTTTTTATTGATGAGAAAGAACATCCAAAATATGGATCTATGGTTTTGGCCCCACATACGTCTGGTGGTCAAATTAGGGAAATGGAACGAATCAAACCTCCAATCAGAATGCTTAATATTGCCAAAGCTTATCGAAGGCAGTCAGATGCATCTCACACAGCCATGTTTCATCAATTCGAAACACTTTTTATAGCAGAAAATGTTTCCATATCTTATCTGAAAGGGGTTTTGGATTATTTTACCAGGTCTTTTTTTGGAGAAAAAAGGGAAGCTAGAATTCGTCCTTATCATTTTGAATTTACTGAACCCTCTTTTGAGGTTGATGTCACCTGCGGAGTATGTATGGGCAAAGGCTGCAAGCTTTGTAAAGAAGGTTGGCTTGAAATGGGAGGAGCAGGAATGGTGCATCCGGATGTTTTGAAGGCTGGAGGGATAGACCCTAAAAAATATTCCGGTTTTGCATCGGGGTGGGGAGTAGAAAGAGTGCTTATGATGAGAGAGGGATTAAACATTGATGACTTAAGACTTATTTATTCTAATAATCTGGATTTCTTGGAACAATTTTAATGAATCCCGTTAGAAAAATATTTTTATTTCGGAAATTTGTATTTTTAATAAATACCTCTGAGGAGGAGGTTTTCTAACGGGATGAATATAAAAATACTTGATTCATGGCTAAGGGAATTTGTGATTACCAAAGCAAAGCCCGAAGAACTTGCTGAAAAATTTTCACTTACCAGTGTTTCCGTGGAAAGAATGGAGAAATACGGAGATGATTTTATCTATAATATTGAGGTTACAACAAACAGACCCGATCTTATGTCCATACAGGGGTTAGCTAGGGAGGCCTCAGCTATTCTTCCGGAATTTGGGACAGATGCCAGATTAACCCTCAAGGATATTACAAAACCGACTCCAAAAGGGAATGAAACTATCGAAATACAAAATGACCCTAAATTGGTGAATAGAATTTGTGCAGCAATTCTTGAAGTAAAGATAGGAGACAGTCCCAAGGAAATTAAAGATAGACTAGAAGCATCAGGCATAAGGTCTCTTAATAACCTTATTGACGTAACCAACTACGTAATGCGGGAAATAGGACATCCATGTCATGTTTTTGATTACGACAGATTAACTACCAAAAAACTAATTATTCGAGAATCTAGGGCCGGAGAAGAAATCGTAACGCTTGACGGTAAAAGACATAGGCTCTCGGGGGGAGATATAGTAGCAGACAATGGAAAAGGAGAAATAGTGGATCTCCTGGGTGTGATGGGAACTGCAAATAGCGTAGTGACAGATAAAACAAGAAGGATTTTATTTTTTCTGGACAACAACGACCAACATCGAATAAGAAAGACTTCGATGAATCTGGGAATTCGATCTGAGGCAGCAGTTCTCAATGAGAAAGGAGTAGACCCGGAACTTGCTAAAAAGGCTCTTCTCAGAGGAATTGAACTTTATGAAAATGAAGCTCGCGGAAAATTAATATCAAAAATTATCGACATATATCCGAATATTCCAAAAGAAAGAACAGTGAGCGTATCTGAGGAAAAAATCAAGAAAATTATAGGCGATGTTGATCTTCAAAAATCAGAAAAAATTTTGGAAAGGCTAGGGTTTCAAACAAAAATTGAATCTGGGAAAATTTCAGCGATTGTTCCATCATTTAGACTAAATGATATATCAATCGAGGAAGATTTAATAGAAGAAATAGCTAGGGTTTATGGATATTTTAAAATAAACCCGGTAGTTCCACCAGTAACCAATGTCCCTTTATTTAACCTTTCAAAAAACCCATTTTATTTTGAGACTAGAGTAAAAAATGCATTAAAGTATTGGGGTTTTACTGAAGTTTATACATATTCAATGGTTAGCGAGGAACTTTTTGAGGGATTGCCAAGAGACGGATTAAAAATCGCAAATCCTTTATCTGAAGATCTTTTATACATGCGAAGAACGCTTGTGCCGTCTCTTCTTGAAGTAATCAAACAAAATCCTTCAAGAGACCAAATAAAAGTTTTTGAACTATCAAATGTCTACGATAAAAGAGAAGGGGATTTGCCCAAAGAGACACAAAAACTTGCAGGTGTTATAAAAGGATCAACAAGCTTCTTTCATATAAAAGGAATCGTTGAGGCATTATTCGGGGATCTAGGAATAAAAAATGTCAATTTTGTAAAAAGAGAAGACGGCGGTATAGGTGCAGATGTGTGTATTGGTAAAGAACTGGTAGGGGATATAGAAGTCCTTGAAGAAAATATTTTGGATTTTGAACTCGATTTTGAAAAAATTTTGAAACATGTTAGTCTCGCAAAGAAATATTCACCAGTAGCCAAGTATCCTCCGATAGTAGAGGACCTGGAAACCATCATAGACAATGACTTTTTAACTAAAGAGGTAATTGACGAAATTAAAAAAATCGACCCGGTTATTGCCGAAGTAGTCCTTCTAGACCAATACGAGAACAAAAGAACTTTTCATATAGTTTATCAAGATCCAAATAGAAATCTATCAAATGAAGACGCCTCTAGAATAAGGGGAAAAATTATCTCAATGCTTAAAGAAAAATTTGGCGCTTTCCTTTAAGGAGTGGGTGTTGGAGTAAGAATAGGAAGTATTGGCGTAGGCGTTGGGCTAGGGGTTGGGGTTGGATTGTTTTCATCCTTTTTTTCTTCTTCTTTTTTGGGTTCTTCAAAAACTGATCCTGGCGGATGCCATAACTCGTCATTTTTATGATTTGCTTCAATCCAAGCATCAATTCCTTGCTGCCACCTGTTTGTTCCGTCTTTTGAAACAGGATCAGATTCCCTAACCGCAATGTAACGCTTCCCATCCTTTTCTTTATAAATAGAGGACATACTTCTGGGCTCAGTTCCTTTTATAAAATATTCTGAACGAGTTGATTGTCCTCCCACGGGCAATCCACCAGCGAACGCATCTATTTGAACAGCGATTACATTCGATGGTTTTGCTATCTGCTCATCTTTCTTACCCTTAAGAACCCTGGTCATAATTTTGTTCCAAATAGGGGATGCTCCTGTAACTCCCGAGGCAATTGCAGGATTCATTGGAGTATTATCGTTATTTCCTACCCAAACACCAACGACATATGATGGAGTATATCCTACTGTCCAATTATCCTTTTTTTCATCTGTTGTTCCGGTTTTTACGGAAACAGTTTTTCCCGAAATATTTAGTGCTGAAAAAGCACCAAATGCATCGCTTCTGGCGTTATTGTCCAATAGTATGTGGGAAATTATAAATGCAATGTCCTCTGATAAAACTTTGGATCCATCTTTTTTCTTGTGCTTGAATAATGTTTTTCCTTTAAGGTCCTTAACCTCTAGGATGCTTATGTTGTCCTGCTTTATGCCCTTATTTGCAAAAACAGAATAAGCAGTGACTTCTTCGAGAAGTGATACTTCGCGTCCTCCAAGAACCAAAGAAAGTCCAACGTTTGCCATGGCATCTGTTGTTGGTTCCCAGTTATCAATTCCCATCTCATATCCTTTTTGCATTGCCTCTTTTATACCTACACGCGCAAGAGTCTTTACGGAGTCTTTACGGCTGGAATATTAAGAGAATTTCCCAAAGCAAACCTAAGCTGAATGGGTCCTCTGAACTTACCATCATAATTCACCGGGGTATAGGTTCCCGTAGTTTCTGTGGGAAAATCTGTTTTTACATCCATAATAAAACTTGCCGCTGTGTATCCTTTTTCCAAGGCAGTTGCATAAATTACAGGTTTAAGAGACGAACCCGGCTGTCGACGAGAGAGGGCTGTATTAAAATTACCATCATTGTCGACATCAAAATAATCCTTACTACCAACCATAGCCAAAATTTCACCGGTTTTGGGATCTGCAACTATCGCAGAACCATTCCCCACTCTATATCCCTTCAGCTTCTCGAGTTCATCTTTTACAATTTTTTCTGCATCTTTTTGAATTTCATAATCAAGCGTAGTGTAGATTTGAAGACCGCCTCCATCTACTGCTGCTTCACCGAATTTCTCTGCCGCAAGTTGCTTCACATAAATCACGAAGTGCGGAGCTTTTATTGAAGTGTCTCTTTGGGAAAATTTGTAGTTCTTAATTTTGTCGAGTGCTTTTTTGCTTTGTTCTTTGGTAATATACTTTTCCTCAACCATTTGTTTAAGAACTGCTTCTGTTCTTACTTCATAATATTTATTTCCCGAGAAAGGAGAATAAACGCTTGGAGACTGGGGGAGACCTGCCAAAAAGGCGGATTCTGCTAAATCCAATTCTTTTGCTTTTTTTCCGAAATATGTTTCGGACGCAGCTTCTACCCCAATTGCCGTTCCGCCATAAGGAACGTCATTAAGATACATTTCCAAAATTTCATCCTTTGAATAAACCCTATCTACCTGAATCGCAAGTATTAGTTCTTTTATTTTCCTGGGAAGAGACCGCTCCGAAGTAAGTAAAACATTTTTTACCAATTGTTGTGTGATAGTTGATCCTCCACTTAATCCTCTTAGTAAAACAACATCTTTAGCCACCCTTATATAACCCATAATTGAAAAGCCTTGATTTTCGTAAAAATCTTTATCCTCTATGGCAATCGTTGCCTGCTGAAGAACTTTTGGAGTATCTGAAAGTTTTACATAAATTCTATTTTGCTCCTGATAAACAGAGTATAGAAGGATTCCTTTTCTGTCATAAATCCTTGTTGAATTTCCAAGCTGTGCATTTGCCAATTTTCCCGGCTCAGGCAAATCCCTGCTGTACCAAAGAAAAAGAACAAACATTAAAATTATTCCACCAATCAAACCTACCAATGCATACCGGGATAGCTTGGAATAAATAAGGATTTTTGAGGATCTTAGCCTAGATCTTCGGCGTTTACCAAAGGGCAATCCGTAGTCCACCATTAGTAATCAATTATACCAAACTGCCTGTCTCAATCAAAATATGGCCACTGACAGTAAGGTTATGCTATACTTTTGGCATGGATAAAATAGAAGAACTTCTAACACGTGGCGTAGACAAAATCTATCCCTCAAAAGATGAACTTGAGAAAGTATTAAGAAGCGGTAAGAAATTAAAACTATACCAGGGCTTTGACCCTACAGGTACAAAACTTCATATTGGACACATGGTAGGTTTTAGAAAACTTAGGCAGTGGCAAGATCTAGGTCATCATGTAATTTTTTTAATAGGGGACGGTACCGGACAGGCCGGTGATCCTTCTGGAAAAACTACTGCCCGCGATAAATTTCTCACGCGTGAAGAACTCCGAGATAATGCAGTAGATTACGTAAAGCAAGCAGGAAAAATAGTAAATTTTGATGGAGAAAATCCTGTAGAAATTCTCTTTAATGGCGATTGGTTAAACGATTTAGACTTGGTAGATATTTTGGAGATTGCCGGACATTTTACCTGGCAACAATTATCCGAACGAGATCTTTTTCAGGAAAGAATAAAAAATCATCAACCAATAAACTTAAGAGAATTTCTATACCCACTTCTTCAGGCATATGATTCAGTCGCGATGGATGTAGACCTAGAGTTAGGTGGATCTGATCAAACATTTAATATGCTCTCTGGCAGAAATCTTATGAAATCCATGAAAAATAAAGATAAATTTGTAATGACTACGCCACTTCTGGAGGACTCTGAAGGAAGAAAAATTGGGAAGACTGAGGGAAATGTAATAGCGTTAACTGATAGTCCAGAGACTCTTTATAGAAAAATTATGGCGCTTGGAGACGAAATTATCGTAAAAGGTCTCGAGTATCTAACTGGCGTTTCTATGACTGAGATTTCAGAAATTAAGAAAAAAATAAAAAATGAGGAAAATCCTATTCAATTTAAAAAAAGACTGGCTTTTGAAGTTACAAAACAACTAAACAGCGACGCGGATGCAAAACGAGCAGAAGAAGAATTCGAAAGAGTTGTGCAAAATAAAGAAGTCCCAGCTGATGCGTTAACTCTAAAAATAAATATAAAACAACCAATAATTACAGTTGAAAGTGTATTGGTTGATAACAATCTTGCAAGCTCTAAATCAGAGGCAAAAAGGTTAATTGAGCAAGGAGGGGTGTCTCTTGACAATGAGAGAATTACTGATCCTAACATAGAGATAAAACCCAGCAATAATTCAATATTGAAAGTCGGCAAAAAAATAGTAAAATTAGTTATTAAATAACTATGGATTTATCAAATAAAAAACATAAGACTATACTAATAATAATAACCGCGCTTATTGCTATCTCTCTTATAGCATCATCTGTCCTTCCTTTCTTAAGTCTTTAATTTATGCCAGATCTGAAGGTCGAAATTTCATCCCTCGGGGGAATATACAAACGCTACGCAAAACCATTACAGAAATTGAGAATATATAGATTTGGCGATTTTCTATTTCATATTCCATTTCGATACGTTGATTATTCTTTAATCTCTAAAATCGGCGATCTTCAGGAAGGAGAAATCGTTACGATACGCGGAAAGGTAGTTGAAATTAAAAATAATTACACAAGAAGATTTCGTACATTGCAAAAAGCAAAAGTAGAAGATAGCACCGGAGTGATTGATGTGATTTGGTTTAATCAACCATATTTAGTTAAAAATATAAAAAAGGGAGATGTAATTTCGTTATCGGGTAAGGTCGAGAAAAATATTAACAAACTTATCTTTAAATCACCGGACTACGAAGCAGGAGAAGGTGAGAGCATCCACACAGGAAGACTGGTTCCTATTTATCCCGAGACTCGAGGAATATCTTCTAAGTGGTTAAGAAAACAAATTTATTTATTATTAAAACAAAAAGATTCTCTTTCTGACTTTCTTCCCGAAAAAATAAAAAAAACAAATGGATTATTGGATCTTTCTGAGTCTATTCAAAAAATCCATTTCCCCAAAAACATTGAAGAAACAGTCACTGCCAGAAAACGTCTTTCATTTGATGAATTTTTACTTCTTCAACTTGCTTCTTTGCAAAGAAAAAACGAGTGGAAGGAAAATCTTAAGGGAATCAGTTTTGAGATCGAAAAACATAAAAAAAAGATTGATAAGCTCATAAAGCAGCTTCCTTTCGAACTTACTAATTCTCAAAAAAATGCTTTGAAAAAACAGTAGTTGCTGGAATTTTGTTCTATTTAGCATATTTAAACGACTATAGATCTTTATTCATGGCACCGACTGAAATTCTCGCCCAACAGCACTTTCGAACCATATCGAGCCTATTGGAACCTTTTGGTTTAAAGGTGAGTTTACGTACTAGCGGAAGCAAGAAGCATGAATCGAGAATCAAGGAAAAAAACCATAATTCAAAATTCATAATTCATGATTCAGATATATTGGTGGGTACTCACGCGCTACTTCATGAAAAAATCAAATTTGACAAACTCGGTTTAATAGTCATTGATGAACAACAAAGGTTTGGGGTAGAGCAGAGGGCAATTTTACGAAAAAAAGGTAAAAATCCTCATGTTCTTACTATGACCGCAACTCCAATTCCACGAACAGTAGCGCTAACTCTTTATGGAGATCTGGATCTTTCAACTCTTACTGATATGCCAAAAGGACGAAAAAAAATAAGAACTTGGCTTGTCCCTCCTATTAAAAGAAGTGGAGCTTATGATTGGATTAAAAAACAAATAAAAGAAACCGGAGGACAAATTTTTATAATTTGTCCTTTTATAGAAGAATCGGAAAATTTAGCTACAGTAAAGGCGGCAACGAAAGAGTTTGATAGGTTAAGAAAGGAAGTTTTTCCTGATTTTCACCTCGGCCTTCTTCATGGCAAGCTAAATCATAAAGAAAAAGATAGTGTTTTATTAGATTTTAAAAGCCAGAAGCTTGACATTTTGGTTGCTACTCCTGTTGTCGAGGTGGGAATAGATGTTCCTAATGCAACCATTATGCTTATAGAGGCATCTGAGCGCTTTGGACTATCACAACTGCATCAACTTCGCGGTAGAGTAGGTAGGGGAGAGAAGGAATCATTTTGTCTTTTGTTCACGGAATCAACTGCTCCATTGACTCTAGAAAGACTTAAATCTATGGAAAAAATCGATGTAGGAGCAGAACTCGCAGAGTTAGACTTAGGGCTTCGCGGTCCAGGGGAAATTTACGGAACAGCACAGCATGGAATACCTCTTTTAAAGGTGGCTTCTTTTTCCGACTTTGGGCTGATACAAAGAACAAAACAGGAAGCTGAAAATATAATTCCAGAGCTTTCTAAATACTCCTTACTTTCAAAAAAAGTTGCCGAAATCAATTCTAAAGAAATCTCCCCGGACTAGTATATTGCACGCTTGCCTCAAATAAGGTAAAATTGTATCTTAATATGCCACAAGAGCCCAAGAAACGTCATTCAAGACAAAGACAGGGAAAAAGAAGAGCTTCTATACGGCTCTTAATTGCCAGTACCATCAATTGTCTAAATTGCGGGAAAACCATAAAACCACATATTGTTTGTCCACACTGTGGATTTTATAAAGGAAAAGACTTCCTTAGTCTATCTGTAAAAAGGCAGACAACCGCAAGTCCTGAAGAATGAAGACCGCTTTTGACCCAAGGCATAAAAGAAGACAAAAAATAATTGAGGACTTGTTTAGATTTGAATTCCACACCCAAAAAATTAGTCCCGATTCTCAAAAAATACTGTCTGAAAAAGATTTTGTAGACGAAAAAATTCAAAAAGCAGCACCAGAATTTCCAATAGAAAAGATTAACAAAACAGATCTTGCAATACTTCGATTAGCAGTGTACGAACTACTAGTTGAAAAAAGTCAGCCGCCAAAAGTTATAATAGATGAGGCAATTGAATTAGCAAAGGAATATGGAGGAGATAGCAGCCCAGCCTTTATAAATGGGGCTTTAGGAAAAGTTATAGATCATAATGAAAATACCTAACTTTAAAGACAAAACAAAACTTGAGCAGGCATTAATTCATAGATCTTATCTGAATGAAACAAAAGAAGAAATTTCATCTAACGAAAGACTTGAATTTTTGGGAGATAGTATTCTTTCTTTTGTAGTATCTAACCACCTTTACGCTAAATTCCCTGATTTTGATGAAGGAAGACTGACAAACCTAAGATCGCTTTTGGTGAATACAAAAAGCCTTGCAGAAGCTGCAAAGGAATTGGGTTTGGGGTCAAAACTTAAACTCTCAAAAGGCGAAGAAGAATCTGGAGGTCGAAATAACCAAAGCCTTCTGGCAGATGTTTATGAAGCTGTAATCGGCGCAATTTTTTTAGATCAAGGGGTATCAGAAGCGCGTCAATTTATAGAGGAAAGTCTTCTCCCAAAAGCACAATCTTTCATAGATAAAAATATGCTCAAGGATCCAAAAAGCTTACTTCAGGAATATGTACAAAGCCACAAACTACTATCGCCAAAATATAATGTGCTTGAAGAGGATGGACCACCACATGCGAGAATTTTTACTGTGGGCGTATTTGTAGATGAAAAAATGTTAGGAAAGGGAACTGGCCGTTCCAAGCAAGAAGCTGAAGAAAACGCTGCGACAGAAGCAGCGATTGAACTTAATCCTAAGAAATGGTAGAATTATAGACTATGTTAGTAATAAGATTATCAAGAGTAGGCAAAAGAGGCGAGCGTCGCTTTCGAATCGTCGTGCAAGAAAAGAGATCTAGAAGAGATGGTGAAGCTATCGAATTCTTGGGATGGTATGAAAAGGGAATAGAAAAAGGAAAAAAAGAAGCTAATAAAGAAAGGTATAGTTATTGGCTTTCAGTTGGCGCGGAACCAAGCACTACTGTAGCTAAAATTTTCTCATAATGAAGGACGCACTAAACCTAATTCTAACCTCGATCGTTGATAAACCCGAAGAAGTAGAAATTAAAGAAGAAGAGCAGGACGGATTCATAACTTTCACGCTTCGTGTTGCAAAAGAAGATATGGGAAAGGTAATCGGCAAAGAAGGAAAAGTGATAAGAGCGATCAGAAACGTAATTAAAATTCCGGCAATAAAACAAAACAAAAAAGTCCAAGTAAACCTAGAAGAATTTTCATAAAATGAAAATCTCCATTATCACGCTTTTCCCTGAAATGTTTCAGGGACCCTTTAATCATTCGATAATCAAAAGAAGTATTAATAAAAAAATAGCAACTATTAATTTTATCAATTTGAGAAATTTCGGAATTGGACCTCATAAATTGGTAGACGATACCCCTTATGGAGGTGGGGCAGGAATGATTTTAAGAGCTGATGTTTTATATAAAGCAATTGAAAAAACAAAAACAAAATCTAAAAAAGAAAAAACAATTCTTCTTTCTGCTATTGGAGAAAAGTTTACCCAGAAAAAGGCCGAGAAATATTCCAATCTTTCCCATCTCATTATTGTTTGCGGTCACTATGAAGGTATTGATGAAAGAATAAAAGATTTTGTAGATGAAGAAATATCAATCGGTGACTTTATATTGACAGGGGGGGAAATACCAGCAATGTTAATAGTGGATTCTGTGATTAGGATTATTCCCGGAAGCATAAGAGAAGGCGCATCTGCTACTGAATCATTTTCTGGAAAAGAAAGACTGCTTGAGTATCCCCATTATACAAAACCCCAAAGCTTTAAAGGTAAACTTGTACCAGATGTCCTTTTGTCAGGAAATCATGCTGAAATCGATAAATGGAGACTAGAAAAATCAAATGAAATTACGAAAAAAAAGAGACCTGATCTAATTAAGCCTAGAGAATAACCTCGCCACTTTCTGTTGATTCGTTTTCTATATTTTCCGGCGTAACACTTGGGGCTTCTGGTTCTATCTGTGCCCCTTCTGTAGAAACAGGATTAATAGCACCGGATCCTGAAAATAATGCATTATTAAAAGAGGAAATTTTATTAAGTGTTTCTACGTCATTTTTATCTAAATCTTTGAATTGAATAGCGGGATTAAGGTTAAGAGGAGGAAGTGGTTTATAATAAAAGACGAGTACTACTGTAGCCGAATTTCCTGCCACTCTTACGTTTGATGCTTCAGCTAAAGGAACTGTTCTGTATACTTCGTCAATAAATCTTATCATGCCGTCAGTATTTGTCGCCAAACTTAGATCTATCTCAAGCGAAGGAAATTTTTTCTGTGCTTTGGGAGGATTAGTAATGTCTCCAACACTAAATTCAAAATCTCCAACAGCTACGCCGGAGATGTTTGCAGCGCTAGATACAGCATCAAGTATTGCCTCAAAATCTTTATTTACAGGAAGTGCTTTGCTAGCAAGACTAAGATTATTTTTAAGTTCACTATCCTGAACACCACTTACTATGGAAAGGTTTTTTCTAAGAATATTAAGTTTATTAATCTCTTCTTCTCTTTTTGCTCTATTATCAGATAATAAATTAAGCTGTGGAATAATGATTAAAATAAAAATCAGTATACAAGCAAGTATAGTAACAACAGGGATCAGATAAGGCTTATAATCCAGGTAAATTGTTTTAAGACTTTCGAGATCGAGATTAATTTTTAGGTCCATTTAATAACGCCTTTATAGATAAAGAGTATTCTCCGCTGCTCTGATTCGCTGATAGAGTTTCTACAGACAGGTTGCTTAACCTATCGTCGGTAAGTGAAATATTAACTAACTCCGATAGATATTCATTGAGTAGTAAAAGCGATAAAGATGAAACTGTTATACTTACTGAATCTTTATCTATTGATAGGGATGTTGTAGGAAGGCCTATCGGTTTTTTACTTAAAATAAGATCAATTATCTCATTATAATTAACTCTACTTTTTAAAATGTCTGAAATTGCACCTGATCTTTCCTTTACTACATTTAGTCCTACTGCTTTCTCGTTTTGTGAAGCAATGGATACCAGTACTTCATCTTGTTCTTTTTTTAAAGAGGAGGTCGTACTTACTGCATTAAGAATAAAAAGAAGAATTGAAGAGGAACCAACGATTAATAAAGCTAACACAGCAATTACCCGAAATAGACGTATTGTTTTTTGTCTTTGGGGACTGATTTTTCGTGGTGAAACAAGATTAATATCATTATTCATAATCTCTCATCGCAAGCCCTACTGCTATTGTATAGTCTGATGCATTATCAATAATCTGTTTTGGAACCTCTTGGGCAAGTAGCACTTTCCATGGATTTGCTATTACTGTCTCTATACCTGAATTCTGAGCAAAAAATAAATCGATACCGGGAAGCTTTGCTGTTCCACCTGATAATATAATCTGGCGAATGGGCTTATCCTGAGAATAGCGCTGTGAGTAAAAAGCTAAAGCTTTCTTTACTTCTCCTAAGATAGAAGACAGAATTGGCGCTGTTGCTTGACCGATTTTTATCCCGACACTCCGACCGGATATTCCATACACTTTTTTATATTCTTCTGCTTGAGCTGAGGTAAGACCAAAATCTGTCAGTAAGCGCTCTTACTGTTGCTAAAATTTCTGTTTCCATTGAATTTATTGATAATCCTGCCATTGAAATTACTTTTTGATATTTTTTGACCAAAAGGGAAGGGGCCCCCACCATAAGAACTTGCATTTTATCTCCACTTTTTTTAGCAGATCTTCTGAGTACGTTCCAAACAAGTGTAATGTTGGAAAGTGGAACAGGAATATGTTGTTCTGCTTCCCAATAAATAGCAGACGAGAGCTCTCGATCGGAGAGGCTGGGCATTTCAATAACCTTTGTGTAGACTTGATTCTCGGCTAAAGCTACGTTAACAAGTTTTGTTCCAATTTTTGCATCTTCGGTTGCTTTTTTAATGGCTTGGGCCATTTCTTCTTCATCAATTGGGGATTGAGAAAGCATTCCTTTTGGCGGACTTGGCGCTATTAGAGATGCATTAAGAATGTATCCTTCTTTTTGGTGCGTAAGCCAAACCAATTTCATCGTCGTGGCGCCGATATCGAGCCCAAAAGTTTTTTTATTCATGGCAAATTATGGTGAGAATATGGTATACGGGAAAAATTCTGTAGGGATTTTCGGGTATCCTTGGAAAACTTGGATTGTCCTTTTTGTACCTTCATTATTTGCAGTACCCGTAGAAGTAACTATCCTGCCTTGACTTGGAAAGTTAGCCCCTCCATTTTTTAAAGCTCCCATAATAGCGTCTGCGTAAAGAGGTGTTATTCTGGCAATAATTGCATTACCACCGCTAACTAAATTAATATTTGGTGTTCTGTATGCAAAAGATAGAGTGGTTTGACCTACTCCGTTGCTATAGGTTATGTCAGTGCCTGTTACGGTTGGAGCAGAAAAATTGTTATTTGTTCTTCTGGTTGAGCATGGATCAAAAGCAAATCTTCTTATTGTCGGGGAGGCTTTATTGTAAATTATCATAATCTCAATTGCCGAAGGCGCATTATTTCCAGTAGCTGCACAATCTGTTTTACTTGGATCTCCCCAAACTATTTGCATATTACCCCCGATGGGGTTTGCGTACAAATTATTTGAATCAGTAGAGTAATCAGAAAGCCATAAATCGATTCCATCATCCTTAAGTACGGGATTACCACCGTTTAACACAATGTTGCCTCCTGTTACTTCCTCAACTCCTGTTTGATATGTAATGTTTCCGACGCCAAATTGTTTCTCCCTAATATCCAGTCCTGTCTTTAGCGCTTGTTCTACACCTGCTTCTGCAGCGGCTAGAGCTTTTTGTGAAGCGGCCTCCTCTGTAGAAGTCCTAAGAGAAGTTATACTCCTTGAAATAATAGAGAGACCCACCGTAAGAGCAATTATCATAACAAGAACAACTATTAAAAGCACCTGTCCGTCTTTTCTGTGAAGCATTTTCCCAAACCTTGTCATAGTTTAAGAGTAGGGCAAAAATGAGGCTATGTCAAGCGCGATGGTAACTCCGATGCCAAGCATCGGAGCTTGATTATCTATATTGCGCGCGACACTGAGCAACAAGCCCTTCGGACTTGCAACTCTGATTCCCCAATGCTA
>JACOXV010000013.1 GCA_016182225.1 Candidatus Levyibacteriota bacterium | reverse complement strand
TAAAAACGAATTCTCCATATGATCATTTTTTCCATGCCCATCAGTCCTGGGAAATCTAAAAGCGTACAAATTTTTAACAAGCAAAATGAAATGATCATGCCCACTATCTATAACTTCTATTTCATCCTCTTTACATTCTGGATAATGTTTTTTGATGATGGGAAAATACTTACGCAATATTTCTCTTTTCATTGAGAAAAGTATAGCAGAATTATATGAGTCGAATTCCAAAAAGCAGTTTTGTATTTTTTTAATCTAAAAGAGACTCAGGATGCTTTTGTCAGTGTATGATATATCGATATATCATACATTAAACTATCCTTTTTGTAGTGATGTATCAATACACGGATACAAATATCCGTCGACTAGTCTACGAGACGATAAAATTTAAAAAACTTTAAACTAGTTTTGTATCAAGAATTGAGGACTTTGTAGACGAGGTGGATATAATTATTTTTTAGAGTTTCGTTTTTAACTAACTTTAGTGGCCTAATATTTTGCAGATCTTTTTCTGAATGAATAGATTCTCCGCCGATTGATGATTGAGTTTTCGAACCTCCGACCAGAGAAGGCGCTATAACAATTGAAACAGTGTCAATTAGCCCAAGTCTTAGAAATACTGCATTCAGAGTCCCGCCTGTTTGAATAGTCATATTATTTATCCCAAACTCTTTTTTAAAACGGGTAAATAAATTAGTAAAATCAATTTCTTTTTCATAGTAAATAATTTTAATGTTGGAGTATTTTTGGGAGGGTCCATAAGCAGGATGATTTTTATTTGTGGTGACTAAATAAAGCGCCTTAGATTTTTTGGCCATGTATTCTGTGCCATCCAATGTCAAATGTGGCCTATTATCAATAACTATATAGTCAATATCTGTTTTTGAAACATAGCCAGTGTTTTTGGAATTTGCGCCGACCTTTTCCATAACCCGTCCGCTGTTAAGTGAAACCAAATCCGTAGTCTTTTCAATGTCATAATATTGATAAAGCCCCTCTTTAATTCCGGGAATTTGCGCAAAGTCTTTATCTACATCCAGCGAATCCACATCCCCTGTGGTAATTTTTCCGTCCAAAGACTCTATAAGGAAAAGTGTAGTCTTAGGAATATCTAACATAAACGAATAATAACATCTACCAAATATTATTCAAAGAATATTTCGTACTAAGGCTTCTTGCCCGCCGTCAAAAGAACAAAACAGATATTGTTGAAAATAACTTTACTTGTTAAGTAATTTGAGATTTGATTCGCGCTGTAAGGTTTTTGAGACTTGTCTCAAAATAACTTTACTTGTTAAGTAATTTGAGATTTGATTCGCGCTGTAAGGTTTTTGAGACTTGTCTCGTCATAAATTGATGAAGTAAATACTTTTAAACCCAATTTTTCAAAATTTTTCATTTTCTTTTCCAAGTCAGTTTCTGAAACTAAGTCTTTTTTTGTAATTAATACTATTTCAGGTTTTTCCAGAAGCAATGTGTTATATTTTTCAAACTCCGTCCTAACGGTTTTGTAAGCTTTTAGAAAATCTTTTTCTGTTGCGTCAATACAATGAATTAAAAGTTTGGTTTTTTCAATGTGTTTTAAAAATTTTATTCCTAGTCCGCGTCCTTCCGCGGCGCCTTCGATAAGTCCCGGAATATCAGCAATCATATGGTTTTCCCCGCCTTGACCGCTCGCCTCGCTGGTGCTTTGTCGAAGCGGGCCATCAGGCGAGGCAGGCATCATTCCGACGTTTGGCTCAACTGTTGTGAAAGGAAAATTACCAATTTTGGGGTGGGCATTTGTAAGAACCTCAAGTAAGCTGCTTTTTCCGGCATTAGGAAGACCGATTAATCCAACGTCTGCTATAAATTTTAGCTCTAGAAGTAAGTTTTTTTCTTCTCCGATTTCTCCCGACTCAGCGTATGCAGGGGACCGATTTGTGGATGACTTAAATTCGTTGTTACCTCTTCCGCCTTTACCGCCTTTGGCTATTAAGATCGAAGTCTCATCTAAGATCTCAAAAATCAGATTAGAATTCTCATCTATGACCTGCGTGCCTAGGGGTAAAAAAATAGTAGTGTGGGCTGCGTTTTTACCAAATAAATTATTTCTGCCTCCTCTTTTTCCGTCATCTGCTTTTATTTTTTTCTTAAATCTAAATTGTCCTAGATCGCTCAGATTGTGATTGCCTTGAAGGTAAATACTTCCACCGTTTCCACCATTTCCACCGTTTGGACCTCCTCTAGCCTTTTGCCCGTTTCTTAAAAATGAGACTGCTCCATTTCCGCCGCTGCCTGCTTTTATCTGAAGTTTAATGTGATCTACTAACATTATTAAATTATACCCTGTGCTTTTTTTCTTCTGGCTTCTATTTCATCTAATATTGTTTTTCTAATGCGAATACTTTGGGGAGTAATTTCTACCAATTCGTCGTCTGCTATATATCCTATGGCATCTTCAAGACCCATTTCTTTAGGGGTCTTAAAATATTCAGATACTCCTTCTCCTTTGGATCTGTGATTTGTAAGTTGTTTGGTTTTACAAGCATTAACGCTTATATCCTCAATCCTTGAATTCCGTCCTATGACCTGTCCTTTATAAATTGCTACTGCCGGGCCGACAAATAACTGTCCTCGATTCTGAATATTAGTAAGACTATATAGGTTGGTTACTCCATTTTCATGAGCTATTAACGATCCCTGTTCTCTTTCATGGTTGTATCCGTTATCCACAGCATATTCATAAAAAGATGTGTTTATGATTCCAAGTCCTCTGGTGTCAGTGATAAATTCACTTCTGTACCCAAAAAGGCCTCTTGTTGAAATAATAAACTCAAGAAACGTAACCCCATTTTCACTGCTGATATCTTTTAGTTCTCCTCGCCTGGCGCCCATTTTTTGGATAACAACACCGCTTAATTCATCAGGAACTTCTATGAATACGCGCTCATATGGAATCAGGGCTTTACCGTTTACAACTTTATTTATCACCTGAGGATGTGATACCTGGAATTCATATCCTTCCCTCCTCATCCGTTCAATCAAAATTGCCAAATGAAGTTCTCCTCGTCCTGATACACTCCATGTTCCGTCCGGGTTATCTTCAACCAAAAGCGCCATGTCGGTTTCAAGTTCCTTGTAAAGCCTATCTCTAATTTGCCGGGATGTTTTATACTCTCCTTCCCGTCCTCCGAATGGAGAATCATTAACCATAAATGTCATTTTTATCGTAGGTTCATCGACGTCAAGTCTTGGTAAAGCAATTGGATTAATAGGATCTGAAATTGTTTCACCAATAATAGGTTCTTTTATGCCTGATACCGCGACAATATCTCCTGCTAACGCTTCATCTGCGTCTATTTTTTCCAATCCTTCAAAAGTCATAAGAGAGGTGAGGCGGGTTTTGATTATTTCTCCGGATTTCGTAATTTGGGCAACCTCCTGATTAGTTTTTAAAGTGCCATTATAAATTCTGCCGATTGCAATTCTTCCCTTGTGGGAATCAGACGATAAGGTGGTTATAAGCATTTGCAAGGGTTTTTCTTTATCAACATTAGGAGATGGAATTTCTTTTAAAATTGTTTCAAATATGGGAGTTATATCAGTCATTTCCGAGAGCTTTGGGTGAAGTCCCGCTACACCCCCCTTGGCTGACGCATAGACTGTGGGGAAATAAGCTGTTTTATCATCAGCTCCCAATTCCAAAAAAAGGTCCAAAGTTTTATCTAGAACATAATCTATTCTGGCGTCTTTCTTATCAATCTTATTTATTACAACAATAATTTTTAGCTTCATTTCTAGTGCTTTTTTAAGAACAAAGCGGGTTTGAGGCATGGGTCCTTCCTTTGCATCAATTAAAAGGAGACATCCCTGCGCCATAGTAAGTACTCTTTCTACTTCTCCGCCAAAATCAGCGTGTCCCGGAGTATCAATAATATTTATTTTTGTCCCGCCTTGACTCGCGTCTGGCGAGGCAGGATCATTCCAGAGAATGGAGGCATTTTTAGAAAAAATAGTAATTCCTCTTTCTTGCTCAAGCTCATTCGAGTCCATAATAAGAGAATCAGATACATTCTTGTTAAGTTTGGTTTTGGATTGCTTTAAAAGAGCATCAACCAAAGTGGTTTTGCCATGGTCGACGTGGGCAATTATTGCAACATTTCGTATGTCCTTCATAAAAAAAACCGCCTCAAGCGGCCCACATATTATAACAAAGATGGTTATATAAGGAAAGCCTGGAGTTGTTTTATATTAAATTGCCGAATTTGGAGATAAAAGATCTAGTAGACGCCTCTAGGCGAAGTTTTTGTACTTCACGAAGCGTAAAAAAGTCTAACAGCTGTCCTTCCCCGCGTTTTATTTGATTAACATTATCATCGGTAAGCCTGGCATGATAAAAATTTTCAGATACCAATTCTACTTCATCTACTATTATACTTGCTTCCTTCTCAACTTTTCTTAATAGCGTTTCTTTAAATGATTCTTTATCGTTTTTTTTACTGCCTATAAAACACCATTCGTGTTTTTCTTCATCGATTGGGCTGTTGGTTTTGTACATGAGAAGCACTTTCCCTTTATACGTAAGAAGAATTAAACCGGTGGGGGATTTATCATCCATGTATCCATTATAGACCTTTTAAATATAAAAGATACGGTCTTTATTAATTTTAGGTTTGGATTGGGCCTACGGGGGGATTCGTTCCATTAAAATCAGGTGTCTCTTCAGTAGTCGGCGGGAGCATTTCAGCGAAAATAAATAATAGACCGTCGTTAAATCCTCCTACCGTGACGTTACTGTTGCTGAAAGATGCATGTCCTACGGTAAATCCATCATACCCCTCCCATAAAAATCCATCTACTCTTGCGGGTAGTAAAAAATACTTTTCTATTAATTCTTTTATTTCTTCATTTG
>JACOXV010000049.1 GCA_016182225.1 Candidatus Levyibacteriota bacterium | reverse complement strand
TAAAGTATAAATTTATTAAAACAATTGATATAAAAGCTACAAGAGGGATGAGGCTCAAGAAGCTGTTTCTTTTGAAAAAATTAAAAAGCTCAGACAAAGCATTCCCAACGAGCAAAAACGGTAAAGCAAAAATAAAAACAAAATAGTATTCGTAGATAGGTTTTTTATAAAAACCAAAAAGCAATACTCCGAAAAGCAACCAACATGCAAGAAGAGAGTTTTTTAAAATTGATTTTTTAAAATCCTTAATAAGAAAGAAAATGCTAACAAAAACTAGAACCCAAACAAAAATACCCCAAACTCCAATTACATTTGGACCAAACAGGGAAATTTTTGAAATCGGCGGAAATGCAACTATCAAACTCCCAAAAATTCTAAAAAGAACATCGGTTATTGTATTGCTAAATCCTGGTCCTGCTCCCGTGTCAGGAGAGTTAACTATAAAATTAAGGATATTAAGAGTATTGGTAAAATTATGCCTTGCTTCAAACAATATAAAAGGAGAAAACCCTATCAAAAAGCCAATAACAAATAATACATATCTCTTTAGTGTGTTTACGACAAGTGATTTTATGTTTTTAAGCTTTTCTAAATAAACTCCGGAAAATAAAATATAAACAAAAATAACGACTCCTAAGAATGTTGCTAGATAATGAAGCTGCATGCATATACCAAATAAAAAACCACTCAATAAGAATAGTGATTTTTTATTTTTTTCGAATGCTTTATACAGCGAGTAAAGCGTAACTAAAGAGAAGAAGGGCATGACATTTGGATTCCATGAGGATCGAGAATGTAAAATTACAAAAGGTGCTATTGCATAAAGTGCAGCTGCTATTATTCCTGCTTTAGCTCCAAAAAACTCTTTTCCTATAATATATATAAATAAGACTGTAAGTACTCCGAAAATTGCCACCATTATGGCCGGGCCTACGGGATTGTAACCAAAAAGCCACAAGAAAGGCGCCATAAAGTAGTAATAGATGGGGCCCAGGAAAAAACCACCCACAGAAGACGTTGGCCCAAGAAGAGTTAAATTGCCATGAAGAATATTGTAAACAACTAAAACATCTCTCCCCTCATCTCCCAAAAAAACCAGGTAATTCTCTATCCTGAAAATCCTTAAAAAGGAAGCAATTATTAAAATGGGAACGATAAGAAAAAATTCTTTCTTTTCTATCCTACTAATTTTTGAAGCCAAGAAAGAGAAGATATGTGCCATCTTTTCCAGATAAATATATTATACATGGAATAACTATATGGAATCACAAAAAGTGCTATTGCAATAACTAAAGAGACTTGTCGAACAAAGGTGTTATTTCCAAAAAGATGTGTTCCCAGAAATACTACTGTGGAGATTATCACAACTGAACCTATTGAAACTAGATTGAATTGAGGGAATTTAAGAAGTATTTTCCAGGGGTTTGTAATTCTATGTTTACCAAAAGCCCAGAAATTATTAACTATGAAGTTCCATACAATCGAAAGTTCTGAAGAAAAAGCTGCTGCAAAAAATGGCGCAATAAGGAACCATTCTGAAAAAATTTCAAGAGTTATAGAATTAATTAGATATCCTATAAAACCGGTCACCGCATATTTCATAAAAGGGGAATGATAAAGCTCAATTATTCGAGCCGTAATTACATATCTGAGAAGATCCACAACATACTCAGTCGGAACTATCTTGGATTTCCCAAGCGTTCTGTCCTGAAAGTGGAAAGGTACCTCTGCTACTTTAAATCCATCACGCAGGACTTTGTGTAAAAATGAAACCTGAAAGGTATATCCTCGAAATGCTGTAAGTTCTTTTTTTTCTTTCGAGAAAACCTCTGAACGAAGAGCGCGGAATCCACCCGTCCAATCGTGAATCCAAAATCTCATTAAAATTGTTTTCACAATCAGATTTCCGATTATCGATTGGATTTTCCTGTTTATTCCCCAATTTTTAGGAATAGATCCACCCCCGCTATATCTTGTCCCAATGACCATATCAAATCCTTCATCTATTTTTTCTAAAAATTCAGGGATTTTTTTTGGATCATGAGACAAATCGGCATCAAATTCTAATAGAATATCTGCATTCATTTTCTCTATCGCATAGCTCATTCCCCGAACATAAGCCGCCCCTAATCCGAGTTTTTCTCCAAGATTCAAATCTATGTTCTTCCATTTCTTCATGAGTTTTCTCACTTCACCCGAAGTATCATCTGGAGAATTATCATCAACTACCAAAATATACATTTGGTGTTTTTTTATCTTTGGAAATATTTCTTCTTCCAATATATTTATAAGACGCTCGATATTTCCTTTTTCGTTGTATGTTGGAATTACAATTACGACTCTCATCCCGTTAGAAGCAGATCGCGATCTACTTGTATCTCCTTTCTTTTATGATTTTTGTTACTTTCATTGATTATATTATCGCATTAGACACCACATGCGATCGCGGCTTCTAACGGGATTCATATTTCTCTTAGATATTTTATCGTTTTTTCTAATCCTTCCGAAAGAGGGACTTTTGGTTCCCAGTCTAGAATTCTTTTTGCTTTTGAAATATCAGGTTTTCTTTTTTTAGGATCATCCTCTGGCAAATCTTCGAAAACAACATTAGAATTTGATCTGGTAATTTCTTTAATAAGATTTGCTAATTCCAAGATTGTTTTTTCATCCGGATTTCCAAGATTGACTACTTCTCCATTCGTATCTTCGGTAAACATAGCCCGTTTTATTCCATCTATCATGTCTGAAATATAACAAAAACTTCTGGTTTGGCTTCCATCCCCATATACCGTAATTGGTTTATTGGAGATAGCCTGATTTATAAAATTTGAGACCACCCTTCCGTCATCCGGCTGCATATTAGGACCATATGTATTAAAGATTCTAATAATTCTACTGTCTAGTCCATATTTTCTGTGAAAGGCCATTGTAATGGCTTCTCCAAATCTCTTACTCTCATCATACACAGATCTGGGTCCGTTTGGACTTACATTTCCTCTATATTCCTCTTTTTGCGGGCTTTCTGTTGGATCACCGTAAATCTCAGAACTGGAAGAAAAAAGAAATTTAGCTTTTTTATTAACAGCAATATGTAAAAGATTATACGTTCCCTGCGAATTGACCAAAAGCGTCTCTATTGGATGAGAAATATAGCTTTTCGGACTTTTTTTATTCGGTGATGCTGGACTTGCAAGATGAAAAATATAATCAATTTCAAGATTTCTGAATTCATCTCCAAAGTCTTTGGTGATATCCTTTCTTATGTATTGAAAATTTTGTGTTGGTAAATCCTTAAGATTTTTTTCGTCCCCCGAAATTAAATTATCTAGACAAAAAACAAAAAAACCCTCGTTAATAAGCGAGGTGCAAAGATGTGAACCTATGAAGCCTGCTCCACCAGCTACCAATACATTTTGCATTACTTATCTTTTTCTCTTTCAAGATCTCCCTTCACCATCATTTCAACCAATTTTCTAAAACTAGTTTTTGGTTCCCAGCCCAATACTTCTTTCGCTTTTGTTGCATCCCCTATTAAATAATCAACTTCAGCAGGCCTCATATAAGAATTAACATTTGATACAACATAGTCTTTCCAGTTTTTAATACCTATTACTTCAAAAGCTATTTCAACAAATTCTTGTACAGAATGATTTTCTCCTGTAGCAATTACATAATCGTCTGGCTTTCCCTGCTGGAGCATTAACCACATTGCCTCTACATAATCCCCGGCAAAACCCCAATCTCTTTTCGGCTCCAGACTTCCCAACTCTAGCTTATCTTGTTTGCCCAGCTTTATCCTTGCAACGCCATTTGATATTTTTCTTGTAACAAATTCTATTCCGCGCCTTGGAGATTCATGGTTAAAAAGTATTCCTGAACAAGCAAAAATATCATAACTTTCCCTATAATTGACAGTTATATAATGACCATAAACTTTTGCTACCCCATAAGGACTTCTTGGATAAAACCTTGTGGTTTCTTTTTGCGGAGTCTCGGTAACTTTTCCAAACATTTCAGAGCTTGAGGCTTGGTAAAATTTAATTTTTGGATTGATATGTCTTATTGCTTCCAAAACTCTAGTAACTCCCAAGCCTGTAAATTCACCAGTCAAAACGGGTTGCTCCCAGGATGCCTTAACAAAAGATTGGGCTGCCAAATTATAAACTTCATCGGGTTCAGATTCTCTAATCGCATCTGTTATAGATCCTTGATCTAATAAATCACCGGAGATTAGTTTTATGCGATCAGAGATGTGGGATATGTTCTCTAGATTTGGGGTACTTAATCTTCTCACTAATCCATATACTTCATATCCTTTTGATAAAAGGAGTTCAGCAAGATAAGGACCGTCTTGTCCGGTAATTCCGGTAATAAGTGCTTTTGGCATAAATGTATTTTAAGATAAATCTCTCCAATAATCTAGAGTATCTTGCAAAGTTTTCTCTATTGAGATCTGAGGCTTCCAACCGGTTAGTTTTCTGAATTTAGTGGAATCTGAAACTATATCGGGAACATCAACTGGTCTGAAAAGAGACGGATCTTTTTCTACCTTAATGTCTTTTTTGGTTGACATATTAAGAAGCATTTCCAAAATATCGCCTATTTTTTGTGACTTTCCAAAACCCAGATTATAAACTTCTCCTGCCTCGCCTTTTTCAAGAGCAAGAACATATGCCTCCACCATATCTCTAACGTCTGTGAAATCTCTTCTAGCATCTAGATTTCCCACTTTTAAAACTGGGTCCTCTTTCCCCTTTTCAATATCTGCAATTTTTTTAGCAAAAGAGGAAATCACAAAAATTGGAGCCTGCCTAGGTCCTGAATGATTATAAGGACGGACTCTTACAATCTTTAGTTTTGCAGACAAAAAATATTGAAACCCTAGAAAATCCTGAGCAATTTTTGAAACTGCGTAGGGGCTTCCCGGTCTTAACGGAGTATCTTCGTCTACCGGAATATCTTCAGGCTTTACTACTCCGTATATTTCTGAGGAGGAAACAACCAAAATTTTAGTATCAAGTAATTTATTTTTTACCACAGATTCAAAAATATTTAATTCCGCAGAAATATTATTGTCAAAAGTTTCCTTCGGATTTTTAAAACTCTCGGCCGGAGAAGTAAATGCGGCTAGATGAAAAATAAGATCCGGTCTTATGTCACTGATTGTTTGATTGGTTTTTTCTTCATCGAGAAGATCAAGGTGAACTAAGTTAATTTTATTTTTAATGTGTGATAAATTTTCTAAGCTCTTTTCTGAAAGATATGTTCCAAAAACGGCGTATCCGCTATTTAAGAGCCTTTCAGAGAGAAAACTTCCGGCAAATCCGGACGCGCCTGTTATAAATGCTTTCATCCCGTTAGAAAGCTCTCCTTCCAAGCTGTATTTTAAATAAAAAGATATTACTTTCTAAACAAATCTTTCTAACGGGATTCATCTTCCAGTCCCCTCATAAGAAAACCCAAGGTTTTTCATCGTTGATGGGTCATAAATATTTCTTCCATCAATAATATTAGGAGACATCATGAGGGATTTTATTTTCTCTAAATCTGCTTCCTTAAACTCATTCCATTCGGTAACTATTATTAAAACTTCAGCGTCTTTTACTGCGTCATAAAGATCATTTGAATATTCAATATCTCTAATTATTTCTTTTGCATTTGCCGTTGCTTGAGGGTCAAAAACCTTAATTAATGCGCCTTCTTTTTTCAAAAGCTCGATAATGTCAATTGCCGGAGCTTCCCTCATATCATCTGTGTTTGGTTTAAAGGCAAGACCCAAAACTGCTACTGTTTTGCCCCTTAAGTCTCCTGTCATTGCTCTCGCTTTTCTTACAATATCTCTTTTTGCTTGTTTATTAATTCCCTCCACATCATTCAATAAGGAAAAATCGTATCCGTAATCAGCTGCAATAGAAACCAGTGCCTTTACGTCTTTAGGAAAACAGCTTCCTCCATAGCCTGCTCCGGGACTTAAAAAATCTCTGCCGATTCTTTTGTCATATCCAATACCTTCTAAAACTTTCAATCCGTCAGCGCCACAAAGTTCAGAAAGCTTAGCTATTGCATTAGCAAAAGAAATTTTCGTAGCAAGAAATGAATTTGAAGCGTATTTGATAAGCTCTGCTGTTTCTAAGTTGGAGTCAACTATAAATGCTTTATGTGAATCACTGTCCTCTATTAGTGGCTTATGAAGATCAACCAATATTTGTCTTGCTTTACTGCTTTCTGTTCCAATAACAACCCTATCCGGATTAAGTGTGTCAGAAATTGCTGTTCCCTCCCTTAGAAATTCCGGCACGGACGCAATATCAAAACTTGAATTAGTAGATTTTGATTCTTCAACAATTCTAGCTATTTTCTTATTAGTTCCCGGAGGCACAGTACTTTTAGTAGCGACAACCGTATATCCACCCGGTTTCAGATTTTCGCCGATTTTTTTCGCAACTTCAAAAACAGTATAGAGCTCTGCATCTCCAGTTTTTTGAGGCGGGGTACCAACAGCTATAAAAACTATTTCAGAATCTGGAACTCCCGGGGCATAATCGAGAGTAAAAATAAGTCTCCCTGCTTCATAATTTTTTTTCACCAATTCTTCAAGTCCCGGCTCGAAGAAAGGAATAATTCCTTTCTTCAAATCTTCAATTTTCTTGGGGGTGTGTCCTATTACGTAAACTTTATTACCTAAATCAGCAAATACAGCTGCTGTTACTAGTCCGACATAACCATGTCCTATAAATGTTAAAGTCATAATAATATCAGTACAGGATTATACAATTCTGCGTTAAGGTATTATTTTATCATTTTTAAAATGAAAAATGATAAAAGCTTTCAATCTCCGTACTGCTTCTTATAATAATTCTTATATTCTCCGCTTTTTACTTTCCTCCACCAATCTTTATTTTTTTGATACCACTTAACTGTGAGAGCAAGCCATTCGTCAAAAGAATGAAGCGGTTCCCAGCCAAGCTCTTTCTTTGACTTTGTCCAATCGATTGCATATCTTCTATCATGTCCCGGACGATCCTTTACGAAAGAGACGTGATCTTCGCTTTTTCCTAAAAGCCGTAATATTTTTTTTGCCACCTCAAGATTGTTTATGTCTTCAGTTAATCCACCCAAACAATACGTTTCCCCTACTTTTCCTTTACCTAAAACCATATCTATTCCTCGACAATGATCCTCAACATATAGCCAATCCCTAACATAAAGACCGTCTCCATAGATTGGTATTTTTTTATCCTCAATTACGTTAGTAATTGCTAACGCAATTATTTTTTCAGGGAATTGATAGGGACCAAAATTATTTGAACAATTCGTTATAGTAATTGGTAAACCAAACGTATGATAATATGCACGAACTAAATGATCTGAGGCTGCTTTACTCGCCGAGTAAGGACTCCTTGGATCATATAGTGAGGATTCGTCAAATTTTTCATTTGAATCCAAAGGAAGCTGACCAAATACTTCATCCGTTGAAACGTGATGAAATCTTTTTATATTGTTTTTAAGAGCGCCGTCTAAAAGCACCTGCGTTCCGACAACATTTGTCATAACAAAGGATGAAGGTTCCATAATTGACCGGTCCACATGGCTTTCTGCTGCAAAGTGAACAACCACATCAACTCCTTGCATTGCTGATTCAACCCGTAAAACATCACAAATATCTCCTCTTATAAAGGAATAGTTCGGGTTTTTCTCAACTTCTTTTAGGTTTTCTAAATTTCCTGCGTAGGTTAATTTATCAAAGTTAACAATTTGATCTTCTGGGTGGGTCTTCATCCAATAAAGAATAAAGTTTGAGCCGATAAATCCGGCCCCACCCGTAACAAAAAGTTTCATAAATTAATAATCAATTATAGTTTGTGGTGCTTCTTTTTTGCAACCTTAAAGCTTACGGTCTCTAATTAATTTATCAATCATTAGGATTCCCTGAATAGTAGAACCGGTAAATATTTCTCCTGTGAATATTTTTTCAACAGCAGTTTTTATGGGAATTTTAAAAACCTCAATATTTTCTAATTCTTCAGGCGTTGCATCGTCCTCTTCTAGATCTGTTGCTAAAAATAAATTAGCGGTGGCCTTAATAACGTTTGCCGATGATTCAACTTTTGCAATTTGTTCCCAATGACTAGCAACAAGTCCTGTTTCTTCTTTTAATTCTCTTTTCGCAGCAGAAAGGGAAGATTCATTTTCATCTATGTATCCTGCTGGCGCCTCAAGAATAAACCTTGCGTGCAAATATCTCTTTTGGGAAATTAAATAAATTTCATTTTTAGGAGTAAGAGGAAATATTATGACAGTAGGTTTTCTATAAACATCAAGATATTCTTCTTCTTTCCCGCTTTCAAATTTGATTTTCGAGGAATAAACTTCAAAAAGTGGAGCTTTAAAGACTCTCTTCTTCCCAACAACTTTCCATTTGCTCATTAAATTTTGCTATTCTCCCTGCTTTTCGGCCCAAAATTTATTCGCGCTATATAGACTTCTAAAAGTTCCCGCATCGCTCCAAAAGCCCTTTAGCTCAACCCACTTGAGATTATTCTCATTTATATAACAATTATTAACATCCGTTATCTCAAGTTGTCCTCGCTCCGACGGCTTAAGGCTTTTTGCATATCCGAAAACCTTATTATCATAGACGTAAAGTCCTGTTACCGCAAAGTTGCTGGCGGGATTTTCTGGTTTTTCATCTATTCTTATTATTCTTTCACGGCTTTCATCAAAAACTGCAACACCAAAACGCTTTGGATCTGTAACCTTTTTTAAGAAAACCAGTCCTCCATCCTGAAATGTCTTGACATCGCCTCCTATATCTGCATCCGTCGTATTATCGCCTAAAATCATACAGACTGGTCCTCCATCTGCAAAATCCTCAGCCAACAGTAAAGCGTCAGCGATTCCACCATCTGGTTTTTCCTGATATGCATACTCCAAATGCTCTACGCCAAGTTCTTTTCCATTTCTTAAAACTCCCAAAAAATCACCAACATGAGGACCGCTTGTTACTATGAGAATATCCCTAATTCCGGCCTTAACAAGCGTATCGATGGGATAAAAAATCATCGGTTTGTCAAAAATTGGTAACAAATGTTTGTTGGTAACGTGGGTTAGGGGATATAATCTAGTTCCTAATCCCCCAGCTAAAATTACGCCTTTCATGCTTCTTCGCTCCTTTTTGATATTCTTTTCATATTCATATTAACAAACTTGTCCCCGAAGCTTGAGCTTCGGCGGCATGACCCGTCCGAATCCGCCAGCCGGCGGAGTAGGAGGGTCAAAAAATTGATCCTCCTTTTAGTGCAAATGCCGCGATAACTACTCCAAGCATAGCAATTAAAGCATATTCTATCACAGTTTTTACTATCAAATCATGATTTAAATAGTGATGCAGAATTCCCCACAGAAAATAAAAAAATCCTGTCATTGCCAGTAGTAATACCTGAAGATTTTTATTAGGAAATGCTAAATATATGGAAATTCCCCCTAAAAAAAGAATTAAAAAAAGAGATAGATAGTAAAAAAAATCTTTACTTTTCCTAAACATTAAAGTATCGACCCTTTGTTAAGGATAGCAATTAGAGAAAGCATTAGCAAAAGAAAGAAAATATGATCCATATTGTGTCCCCTAAGTCTTATAATTTTCTTTTGTCTTATTATCAATAAATCCAGTATCAAAGCGAATATAAACAGTGAAATTATTATAAAAGAAATGTTAAAGGATAAATTTCTTACTTCAATTAGCGGTTTTCCCACGGGAATTTCATACGATAAGCTAGATAATCCTTTTATGGTCTCTTCGGGAGGCGAAAAAATGGACTCTTCATTCTGAATCACTTTCTGTCCTCCGAACTCCTGAACCACCAAAATAGTTTCTTCTCCGTCCATTGTTCCCGAAACAACAGCAAAACCAACATCTTCAAAATTTGGGGAAAGGATATTTTCCCTATGGCTTTCGCTTGCCATCCACGCATTTAGCAAATCGTGAGCGGTATTAAATCCTCTGGCTAAATTTTCCCCCGCATAAACATAGTTATATCCTGTTTCTTTAATAAAGAACCAGGGTGTTGTTCCTTCGGGGGAGTTATGCGACCAATAATTCTTTTCAAACATATCCGTTGCTTTATTTGACGCAGCAGTATTTAATTTGTCACTAAGAATAAGAGGTGGTATTCCTTTTTCTTTTCTCTCATTATTTACCAAAAGCAATAGCTCTTGGGAAGAAATATCACTACTTACTCCCAAAACTGCGGGGTAAGCGGTTTTGAAACTGGAAAATAAAAAGGACAGAGAAATAAAAAAAATTATAAAAATACTAAGTATCTTGTGATGAAGAATTTTTGCTCTAAAGTTATTAGATTCGTGAGGAAAGAACAGATGGGCAAGCTTCTTTTTCATCTATATACTTAAGTATATATCATTTAAAAGTAGGGACAACTATTTCTTTTTTTCCATTCACCGGAATACCCAAGGCGAATGAAAAAGCATTGGCTATAGCTACCCCTACTCTTATTCCCGTAAAAGATCCTGGCCCTTCCTCTACGCCTATGTCTGTTAAATCAGATGGCTCAAGATTGTTTTCTTTTAGTATTTTTTCAACTAATAAAAGGACAACCTGTGAGCTAAGGGCAGTTCTTTTTTCTTCAAGAACCAATCTTTTTTCTCTTATCAAAAGCCCTACAGTCGCTTTATCTTTTTCCCTGGTATCAATTAAAAGTTTTACTTTCATAATCTTATATCCAGTATTCCCTGTCGCAGGATATTCCATTCATTTCCCGAATAATCAATCACAGTAGAAACACCTTTAAATTTTGTGTCTCCTTCTAAAACAAAATCAACTTTTCTAATTAATTCCTTATTTATCTCACTAAGCTTAAATGGCGTATCTTCTCCGCTAAAATTGGCAGAGGGTCCTAGAAGCGGAATTCCAAGATCTTTTATTATTGACAATAAAAATTTATGATCCGGAACTCTTACTCCCACTGTATCCTTTCCTCCTCTAACTATAAAAGGAACGTTCTCTTTAGCTTTAAGAACAATAGTTAATGCTCCCGGCCAATACCTATCCATTATTTTCTCCACCTTTTTACTGCGCAACCAAACATAATCCAGAACCTTCTCTTTTGAATCAAAAAGAACAGGTAGTGCTTTTTCTTTCGGTCTTTTTCTTATATCAAACAACCTTTTTACTGAAAGCTCAATATCCATTCTACACCCAATCCCGAATGCAGTATCTGTAGGAAATATTACTATTCCTCCTTGTCTTAATACCTCTATCGCTTGCTTAATTTTCTTATTCATTTTTATCTATTTCTATCTCTCTTTCATTATCAAATATGGTTTTCATAATCACTTTCCATGATTTTTTTGGACTAAGTCTACCCAATTTTTCTGCCCATTCTACTGCTACAATAGCCGATGAATCAGAGAAAATCTCATCAAATCCCATACCTTCTATACTTTCACTTTCTAGCCTATAAAGATCAATATGAAAAAATTTATTAACGTTTTTTTTCAAGTAAAGTCTATGCTCTCTTATAATAATAAAGGTTGGGGAAATTATCCTTTCTTTTAGGCCTAATCCTTCTGCTAGTCCCTGGACAAAAGTGGTTTTACCTTCTCCCAAGCCTCCATAAAGAAGTATTGCATCTCCACCCCTAAGCTCTTTTGCAAAATCTTGTGCGATTTTTTTTGTCTCCTCACTTGATTTACTTATCAATTTTTTCATAGCCTAGTATTATATATCATTGAACTTTAGCTTTTCTTTCTTTTTATAAATTTGGTAACCAATAAGGCCTCCGGCAATTAAAACAATTATAAATCCCCCAAAAAAGAATGGTGATATTCTGGTATTTTTTTCTCCCAGAACTTTCGCTTTTAATTTTTCTTTAGTTGGAGTTAGCTCTTTAGAAAAGGAAAGAATATTTCCTGAAGAAGTGGATGATTTAATAGGCATTGGACTTGCCTTCGTTGAATTATATGTAGGAAACGAAAGTGGTTTCGGAGTAGGAGTTGGAGTTTGGGTAGGAGTATTACTTTTTGTACTTGGAGAGGATTTAGTGGGTGTTGGGGTTTTAGTAGGAGTAGGCGTTTTTGTGGGCGTAGCTGTTGGAGCAAAGGTAGGAGTCGGCGTGGGAACAATCAAACTGGAATTATTAGAAAATCCTTTGGATGTTAACGAGAAAATTACCCAATTATTTTCTCCATCCTTTTCTCTTCCCCCACTTTGTCCTACTCCCGGCGCAGAAACACCACCCTGGTCTCCATATGTAATTTGATCGATAATTGACTCATCTGATATTAAAACAAGTTTTATTAAATCTCCACTGTTATTGAGCTTGTTCGACCAATCAAAAGTTATAAAACTCCCCGCATCTATTTCTCCGGAGAGGTCGATTTTGTTACTCAAAGTAAGATCTCTTATTCTGTATGAGGAAAGATCAATTTTATCCGGACCAAAGTTATATATCTCTATCCAATCAGGATCTGAATTTGAAGAAAACTCATTTATTTTTATTTCTGCATTAACTTTTGGAGTAAGGAGTAAAAAGAATAATCCTATGAAAAGGATTAATAAAGCCTTTCTATAAAATTTTAATTTCACATTATGGAACTATGTGAAGATAATAAGATTGCGTACCATCCCCGT
Organism: Candidatus Levyibacteriota bacterium; assembly: GCA_016182225.1. Taxonomy (GTDB): domain Bacteria; phylum Patescibacteriota; class Microgenomatia; order Levybacterales; family UBA12049; genus JACOXV01. The sequence continues at coordinate 5,098 of JACOXV010000049.1, read as the reverse complement.
GGTCAACTTTTGAATATAAAAGCTGACCGCCACCGCAGGCAATACTTCCTCGATATAATTTCCCTGACTTGACCGCTTTTACGCTCATATCGCTTGAGTACATGTCGATTCCTGTGTGTGGACCTCCACCATACCATCCTGACCTTGCCCAATAAGTCATGCCATATGCTTGGGAAATATATATAGGATCGTTTAGAGGCCAATTCCAAGAACCTCCGAAACCGAATGATCCATCGGGAGAATTAACAAAATTTATAGATCTATTCGAAAGAAAGCTACTTGGATCTTGCAGCCCACCATCTCGTCTAACTTCGAAGTGCACATGTGTCCCTGAAGAGCATGGAGAAGATCCGTATATCATACGACCAATTGTTGATCCTTCACCTATGTCTCCCGCTAGGGTTTCGTCTCCTCCACCCGACGCTATTCCCTGAATTGCTCTTTGCTCAGCAAGAGCTGCCTGAAGCCTTTGCTGATATACTACTTCATCATTTTTTGTAACAGTAAGTAATGTATCTTTTTCCTTTTTTTCTTGTTCAAGTCTTGCTGTTTGTTCCTCCAATTCTTTTTTTAAAGTCTCTACATCTTTCTTTTTATCTTCAAAAATTTCTTTTTGATTACTGTAATCATTTTTTGCTTGAACAGTGTCATATATGAGTCTTTTGTCGTGGGCCTGGGCAATTCTTAAATAATTTGCCCGCTGAACAAAGTCTGTTACATCCGAAGAGCCTAATAATATTTGGAAAGAAGAAGCGCTACCCGTAATATATGTCGCTTTTATCCTATTGATCAAAACTTTTGTTAGTTCATCCAGTGATTTTTCTATATGGGTTATTTTTTTATCTGTTGTATCTATGTCTAGTGCTAAGTCTGATATTTCTTTTTTCGTGAATTCTATTTGAAGCGTGGTTAGATTTATTTGATTATCCATTACCCCAATTTGGGAAGAAAGGGTTTTTTCCTGTGCTTGCAGTTCTGAAATCTTTTGCTGAAACTCATTGATTCTTTTCTGTACGTCATCGGATTGGGAGCCTGGAGTAGGTGTCTGGGCAAAACCTAAGTTATCTACCAGAAAAAGGGAGAAGAAAAAAACATAAATGAAAGAAAGGAGCAATAAAAACTTTTTCATAGCTATTTGAGATATCTTAAAACTGCAAGATAGCTTGAAAATACTCCAAGAAGCATTGCTAAAAATATCTCAATTCCAAGCAAAGCAATTAAGAGAACAGGAGATATTGGAAAAAGAGGAATCCCTCTTAGAAAAGAAGAAAGTGTAGGAGTAACATAAAGGAGAGTTCCTACAGATATCATCCATCCAACAAGGGCACCTATTACTCCATAGAATACTCCCTCAAAGATAAAAGGCCATCTTATATACCAATTGTTTGCACCTATTAGTCTCATTATTTCTATATCGGCTCTCTTCTGGGAAATTTTTATGCCTATTATAGTAATCATGATAAAGACCGAAACAAACGAAAGTAAAACTATCACGGCAAGACCTAATTTCCGGAGAGCACTTGTCCAAGATGTTAACGTAGAAACAACATCTTTTTGGAAAATAACCTCTTGAACTATGGGCGAATCCTTAAACATGGCCGAAATTTGACTTAAGTCCTCAAGTTCAACAGTAGAAATTTCCAAGGATGAAGGGAGAATTTCCGCCGTTACCAAATCAAGCAGGAGCGGATCATCTTTGTTTTGCTCTTTATAAATTTCCAGTGCCTCTTGTTTGGATACGAACTTTACGTCTGAAACTTTACCAGTAGCTATTACATCCTTTTTTATCTTATCGATCTGCGGATCTGTGGCTTCATCTCTAAAAAAAACTGTAACTTGTGGCCTAGATTCAAAATAGGAAATTATTTTTGACGATAAAATGGAAGAGGAGATAAAACTGGACACCTACCTTACGCCGGAACTTAAGGAAGAGGGAATAGTAAGGGAGTTTACGAGATTGGTTCAGGATTTGCGCAAGCGCGCCAACTTAAAACCTAAAGATAAAATCGCCTTATCCATTGACCTTGCCGGTCCCTCGCTTGTCGCTTTAAACAAACACGTTAAACACTTTTCGAAAGAAGTGGGAGCCTCGAGCGTGGAGTTTAAGCACGCGGATAAGTTTGACGCGGAGTTTAGCGGGCGGGTGGAATCTTCTCCTGTTTGGATCGGGATTAGAAAAATTTAAATAAGACCTACTTTCTTAGCCACTTCCTTCATTGTCTTTTGGGCTATGGGCTTGGCTTTTTTGGTTCCCGCTTCAAGAGTGCTCATAACCAGCCGCTTGTCTTTAAGAAGTTTTTTGCGTTTTTCCTGGAAGGGCTTCAAAGTTTTTGTAATGACCTCGGCTAATTCCTCCTTAAATTTGGCGTAACCCACCCCGTGGAATTTTTTAACGACCTCTGGGATAGGAACGCCGGAGAACTCCGAGTAAACTAAAACCAAATTGGAAACGGCAGGCCTTTTCTCGGGGTCATAATCAATGCCCGTGAGCGAATCGGTCACCGCCCGCTTAACTTTTTCTCTTATCACTTCCGGCGAGTCCGAGAGGTAAAGACATCCCGCCGGCATTGATTTGGACATTTTCTTTGTTGGATTATCCAGGCTCATTATCCTTGGAGCCTTGGTATGGACGGCTTTGGGCTCTTTAAAAGTCTTTCCAAACCTGTCGTTAAACGTCCTTACTACTTCTCTTGTGAGTTCTACGTGTTGTCTTTGGTCTTCTCCCACTGGAACGAACTCTGCCTTGTAGAGCAGAATATCGGCAGCCATAAGCACCGGATAATCCAAAAGCCCCGCGTTCGGGATCTGCCCCTCGCTTAATTTCTCCTTATATTCAATCATCCCTTGGAGCTTTCCTACGGGAGTTATGGTATTAAAAATCCAAGCTAAGTTGGCGTGTTCTGACACATGCGACTGTACGAAAATTACGGATTTCTTGGGGTCAATGCCTGCAGAGAAGGCATCTACAGCCATCTTATAAATCTCCTCTGCCTTTTCTTTCGGGTTATATCTTTGCGTCAAGGCGTGATAATCGGCAATAAAATAAAAACAGCGGTATTTGTTGGAATTTTGTAATTCCACCGCTTGTTTCAACATTCCCAAGTAGTTACCGATGTGCAGTTCGCCCGAAGGCTTTAGACCACTCACGATTACTGGTTTCATAATTTAAGTATACGTTAATTTTTAAGTTTTTTAAAAGTATACTACAATCGTGATCAGGATTATAGTATACTTTTTTGTTTTTAGAGCGGTCGACTAGCCTAAATTTCTATCACTACTGGCAGGACCATCGGGCGTCTGTTGGTTTTGCTGTAGATAAACTGTCCCACCTGGTCCCTAAAAAGAGTCTTAAGGTAATCCGGGTCCATTGGTTGATGGCGCGGAATGCGATTCACGATACTTCTGATTTTATTGCGTATCTCGTCAAGCAGCGCTTGATTTTCTTTAAGATAAATAAAGCCACGTGAGATAATATCCGGGTTTTTAAGTATGCGGCCGTTCTTGCGGTCAATAGTGGCAATGACTACCACCATGCCTTCTTGCGCTAAGACCTTCCTGTCGCGCAAAACTATTTCACCGACGTCTCCCACGCCCAACCCGTCAACCATGATGTAGTGTGCCGGCACATTCTCGCCGGTGACCTGAAAACTGTCAGGAGTAAGTTCCGCCACTTGGCCGTTGTCCATAAGCCGGACATTTTCCGGTTCTAATCCGCCGTCTACGGCGTTTTTGCCGTTAGCCGCTCTCATGTAGTAATAACCGTGAATAGGCATAAAGAATTTAGGCTTCAAGAGTTTTACGGTCATGGTTAGGTCGTCGGCGGGCGCGTGTCCGCTCGCGTGGATGTCGATGATGTTGGATTGGTGGACCAAAGCGCCTTGCCTTGTAAGATTATCTTTTAATGTTTGAACGCTTCTTTCGTTTCCCGGTATAACCGAAGAAGAGAAAATCATCGTGTCTCCTTCCTTAATTCGTATGTGCTTATGTTCTCCGTTAACTATCCTCATCAACCCCGCGCCGGATTCTCCCTGGGCGCCGGTCGTGATAATCATTATTTTATCGTCTTTGTGCTTGTGCATTTCCTCGGTGGGGATAATGGTGCCCTTTTTAGCCTTAATATAGCCCATAGTTTGGGATATCTGGACGTTGTCTTTCATAGAGCGACCGTTTATCACTACTTTCTTTCCCAGCTTCTCGGCAATTTTAATGATTTCTGCTATACGGGTAAGCATAGAAGAAAAGGTGGTAAGAATTATCCTTCCCTCGGCGCTCTTAAACAGAATCTCCAAGTTTTTTTCTATCACTCTTTCGGAAAGCGTCCTTCCGGGCTCCTCGGCGTTGGTTGAGTCGCACATAAACGTGTGCACTCCCGCCTCGCCGACTCGTTTGATTACGTCAAGTCCGTGTGCCTCGCCCGCTTCGTCGTAGTCAATACGGAAATCGCCGAAGTGGACAATGTTGCCAACAGGAGTTTTGATGCTAACGCCGGTAGAGTCGGGGATAGTATGTTCCACACTAAAAAACTCCAGTTCAAAATATTGCCCAACCTTCGCTTTATAGCCGTCTTCTATGGATACCACGTTTAGTTTGGGGGCGTTCGCGAATTCTTCCTGCCGTTTTTCAATAATGGCTTTGGTAAGCTTCGCGGTGTAGATCGTAGGATTCCCCAATTTGCCCACTAAATAAGGAATAGCTCCTATGTGGTCGTAGTGACCGTGGGTAATAATGACTGCCCTGATATTTTTTCTCTTGGGTTCCAGGGCGGTAATATTGGGGATGATGTAGTCAATGCCGGGAGTTTCTTCTTCCGGAAACTGCAGCCCCATATCAATGATTACTATTTCGTCTTTGTATTCTAAGTAAGACATATTTCTGCCTACTTCTTCCAAGCCGCCCAGAGGGACGATGCGCAAAATTTCGCCCTTGTCTTTCGGGGTTTGTGGTTTGTTGTGAGAATAGTTTTCTTTCTCCGATTCGCGTTTAATTTTCGGTGCCATATTTATTTTTTATTTTGTATTAGTGCCCCCGAGAGGATTTGAACCTCTACGAGATTGCTCTCACAGACTCCTGAAGCCTGCGCGTCTGCCAATTCCGCCAC
>JACOXV010000001.1 GCA_016182225.1 Candidatus Levyibacteriota bacterium | reverse complement strand
CAGTGGATTTTCTTCACAGCTCAGCGTCTTACTTGGTATGCGTTTGCATTCTTCCTAATTGCGCTGATTCTAAATATAGTAAGTTTAAGGAAAAAATAGTATCAGTAAAAAAGATAAGTGTTTTGTAAGTTTATATTAAAAGTATAGTACTACATAGCACTGGAGTATTTGCTGAAATATCTGTAAGATGAATTATACAAAAAAAGGTTTTGAGAAATTGTCGCAACAGGAGAAAAATGAAGTTATATCAGATCTGATTTACGCTTTCGTAAACTGCAAGACTGTTAGAGAAGCCGCCTTATTTCTGCAGGATATTCTAACCAGATCCGAATTGCAACTTCTTTCGAGGAGGTTAAGAATTGCAAAACTTCTTCTTGAAGGCAAAACCTACGAAAGCATAGAAAAGTCACTTCATGTAAGCCATACCACCGTGGCAAAAGTCGCAATTTGGCTTGCGGATAAGGGCGATGGGTTTAGAAACATTATAAAAACACTTCCAAAAAATAAAGATTCCAAAGATCCGCTTAGCTATGATTTTAGAAATTTCAAAAGACGTCATGCAATGTATTTCTGGCCCGAGCTTATAATAGAAGAGATAATTAAAAACGCTAATAAGAAACAAAAAGAAAGACTACGAAAATCGGTTGCAAGCCTTGATAAGTCATTAATAGAAAAGAACAAACTTCATAGAGAATTAGAAAAGCTTCTTTATCCCAAATCATTTCAATAGTATGATGCTACATAGTACTGGAGTATTGTAAGCTAAGTGTTTTATTTGCTTAGCTTTAGAAAGATATGTAGAATTTATATATATTGAAATATTCAATTATGAAGATTGGAATTGATATAAGTCAGTTAGCTTACGAAAATACAGGCGTCTCAAATTATCTTAAAAATTTGCTCGAAAACTTGGGTAAAATAGATCAAAAAAACGATTATATTCTATTTTTTTCCTCAATGCGTAATTCCCCGCCGAATCTACATCTCCCGCAAAACTTTGAACTAAAAGTTTTCAAGATTCCACCGACAGTTTTAGATTTTATTTGGAATAAGCTTCATATCTTACCTATTGAATGGCTTATAGGTAAATTTGATATTTTTATTACATCCGATTGGACAGAACCCCCCAGTAGACTTAAAAAAGCAACAATTCTTTATGATCTAATTGTTTATAAATATCCAGAAGAAACGCACAGTAAAACAGAATTTAATCCTTTTAAGTTTTTAATCTCTCCAAATATTGTTGCTTCTCAGAAGAGAAAACTTAAATGGGTAAAAAAAGAATCAAGCTTGGTGATTTGTATTTCAAAGGCAACTGCAAATGACGCAAAAGAAATTCTAAAAATAGATGAAGAAAAAATGAAAGTTATTTATTCAGGTTTTTAATATGTTAATAGGAATAGATGGAAATGAGGCAAATATAGGGAATAAAGTCGGAATAGGAGAGTATGCGTTTCGACTTACAACGGAATTTTCCAAGATCAAAAAGCCTAACCTTTCGTTTGAAGTTTATCTTAAGGAATTCCCCCTAGGTAGTCTTCCTATAAAATCAGAAAATTTCAGATACAAAGTTATTGGTCCAAGAAAAATGTGGACTCAGATAGCGCTTCCTTTCGATCTCTATTTTTCAAGTCCAAGGCCGGATGTTTTTTTTACTCCCAGCCATTATGCTCCAAGATTTTCTCCTGTACCCACAGTTGTCTCTGTCATGGATCTATCCTATATTCATTATCCAGAGCTTTTTAACAAGGATGATCTATACCAGTTAACAAATTGGACTTCATATTCTGTAAAAAAAGCAAGCCGTGTTATAACGATAAGTGAGTTCAGTAGAAATGCTATAATCAAAGAATATAAGATAGCATCCAACAAGGTGGATGTTATTTATCCTGGAATAAAGGAAGAATTAAGAATTAAGAATAAAGAATTAAGTATGGAGGAACTCAAAAAAAAGTTTGGAATTGAAGGCAAATATATTTTGCTTGTCGGGACATTGCAGCCAAGAAAGAATATTACCCGCCTGATAGAAGCGTTTGCCAAACTCAAAAGGGACGAGTTGGAACTTGTTATAGTTGGAAAAAAAGGATGGCAGTACGAAGAAATTTTAGGGGCCCCTAAAAAATTCGGAGTAGAAGAAAAAGTGAGATTTCTTGATTTTGTTTCTGACGAGGATTTACCATCTCTTTATAAAAATGCTGAGTTTTTTATTCTCCCGAGTCTTTACGAAGGATTTGGTTTGCCAATTTTGGAGGCAATGAGCTATGGTTGTCCTGTAATTACAAGTAATGTCTCAAGTTTGCCAGAAGCTGGGGGAGATGCTGTTCTTTATGTCGATCCAGAAGATGTATCTGATATTGCTTCAAAAATGGAAAAACTTTTGGATGATAAAAAATTAAGAGATGATCTAGTTGAAAAAGGTCATAAGCAGTTGAAGAAATTTTCCTGGGAAAAAGCAGCGCGAGAAACACTTAAAGTTTTAGAGGAGGTTACATCAAATGGGTAAGAAAATAATAAGGAGAATTAAAACAGTACTTCTTGAGACCATAAATGGCTTTTTGATTTGGGTTGTTGGTTTCACGCCAAGCCATTGCTTTAGACGTTTTTTCTACAGACTATTTGGAATGAAAATAGGGAAAGGCTCTACTATTCACATGGCGGCCAGTATTTACAATGCATCAAAGATTACTATTGGCAAAGATTCAATAATAGGGGAATGGGCTGTTTTAGATGGAAGAGAAAAATTAACCATTGGAGACCATGTAGATATTGCAACGGGTGTTATGATTTATAATTCGCAGCACGACTTATCGGAGGAAGATTTTGCGGATCCTGAAAAGGTAGTTCTAAAACCAGTTACTATAGGTGATTACGTGTTTATTGGTCCTCGTGCGATCGTATTACCTGGAGTAAATATTGGAAAATGCGCAGTAGTAGGGGCTGGAGCAGTTGTGACAAAAGATGTCCCCGAGTTTGCCATCGTCGGCGGTGTTCCTGCCCAAGCTATAGGTGAGAGAAAAAATAAAAACCCCAATTATAAATTAGGTCGAGCTGCTTGGTTTAGATAGATGAGCCTTTCAATAATAATTTTAAGTTACAACACAAAAGATCTCGTTATTAACTGCCTTAAATCTCTGATTGGACAATACACTGACGAGTTGGAAAAAGGATTATTTGAAATCATTGTGGTAGATAATGCTTCAGCAGATAACTCTTTTAAAACACTTTCTGATTTTGCCAAAAATCACAAAAATATTGAAGTTATCCAAAGTCAGGAAAATTTGGGTTTTGGCAGGGGATGTAATCTGGGAGAAGAGAAGGCAAAAGGAGAATATATTTTATTTTTAAACTCCGATACCCAAGTAAACGACAGAAGTTTTTTAGAAATGCTGGAGTTTGCAAATTCCAAAAATGTAGGAATTGTGGGCGGAAAAATCTATTTTCCCGATGGTAAAGTTCAAAAGTCGGCTGGTAAATTCTATACGCTTCCAAATTTTTTATTAATGATATTAGGATTTGAAAGGCTTGGATTTTTAAAATCCAGTCCGGATAAAATTAAAAAAGTGGATTGGGTGAGTGGAGCTTTTATGCTCGTAAAAAAATCTATTTTTGATAAAATCGGAAAATTCGATAAAAATATTTTTATGTATATAGAGGATATGGAGCTATGTTTTAGAGCAAAAAAGCAAGGAATACAAACCTACTTTTTTCCCCAGTCAAAAGTATTTCACAGGGAGCATGGAAGCAGCAGCAGGTCTTTTGCCATTAAGAACATATTTGAGGAAATCTTGTATT
>JACOXV010000005.1 GCA_016182225.1 Candidatus Levyibacteriota bacterium | reverse complement strand
CCAAAAACTTTAAGTCTTTCCTCTATATCGCCGTAACTCTTACCACAAAGCATTCCTCCAGCAAGAAATTCTTCTTGGGTTACCTCAACAAGTAGCCAGCTAGGGGGAGTAAAGTTTTTCATTTCTTTTGTGTTTTTAAATTCTATATCTACCAAAATTAAACCTTTTAATTTTCCTTTAAAAATATCAACCTCAAAGCTTACACCTTTTTCTTCATAAAAATATCTTATTTTTAGAGTTCTTTTCCCTTTTAATACTTCTAACTCATCGAATTCTTCTTTTGTTAATTTTATTGTTGTTTCAATATGTCGCGAAAAATCACCTTTTAAAACTTGATCTTTTTTAGTAATTTCGAATATACTCCCTCTTCTCCTTATCCGAAGTATTGGATGTTCATAACTTGAAGGAATATAAATATCTAAATAATCTTTTGAAGGCGATTTAAGAACAGCGGGTGGCAGAACCCACTTCACTTCGGTTTCATTCAGTGTAAACGCGCAAGGATACGAGGGGCAAGGAAGTTATTTATAGATTGTAGCTCTGTGGCCAGCGGTAAAAATTTCTACGATTTTATCTTTTTTCCTAACAGCATAGATAATCCTATAACTACCCACTTTATATGAAAATTTTCCGGTTAGTTCACGTGTTAATGGCTTTCCTAAAAATGGATTTTCTTCTAAATCTTTAAGTAATTCTAAAATAGCTTTTTGGTGTCGAATAGAAATTTTCTTTAGCTCTCGTTTGGCTTTTGGGAAAATATGCAGCTTATACATCGAGATTTAATTCTTTTTTCAATTCCTCCCATGTTACATATTTTCCTTTTTTAATATCCTTTTCTCCCTCTCGGATTGCTTTCATAAGTGTTGGGTCAGATAAAATTTCTGTAGTTTCTTTCCAGGATTCAAATTCGGCGTGTGACATAATAACCGCCGCGGGAACTCCGTTTACTGTTATTATATATTCGTCAAGCCGATTTTTTGCATTATCAACAATTTGAGTTAATTCTTCTCTTGCTTTGGTTACAGGTAAAGTTTGTATCATATAATGATATTACAGAATTATGTACAATTTGTCAAACTGGGGCAATTATAGCAGAAGAGATATTTTCGATACCAAATGTAGTTATGTATTAATACACAGATACAAAGCCTCACAAGTAGGTTCTATATCATATATTAATATATGATAATCGAAAGAGATTTTCTAATCGTTAACTCCTTAGTCAAGTTTTTATGGGACGAGTCACTTTTTCAAACGAGGGTTAGGATTTATTAAAATAATACATTTTTATGCATTCATCTAGGTCATCAACCAATTTAAGGTTAAGCGCTTTTTTTGGATCAACCCATTTGTATTCCTTATGTTCGTAATCACTTATTTTTATGGGCACCTCTCTTGGGAGTTTATAGTGGTACATGTGATAAACGAAATCATAGGCATGTTTTACATAAATAGACTTGAAATAAATTAAATCTTTTTGAGAAACAGTATTTCCGGTTTCTTCTTGTATTTCTCTTATTAACGCAGCGATTTTATTTTCACCAGCATTAATTTTTCCTGCTGGAACTCCCCATCTCCCTCCTTGAGACTTATTTTTGTGTCTTCTTAGAAGAAGAATTTTATTGTCAAACTCAAAAAAGCAGCTTACAATTTCAAAAACAGGTGTAAAATTTTTTGGTCTTATCTTATGTATCACGAGGAAATTATAGCACCTCACTTCGCCAGGTGCCGTACGGTACCTGGCTACGAGGGGTTCATCCTGAAGGTTTCACCCTGAAGGGCAAGGGAAGGTTGTTTCTTGATATAGCTTATGATGTTATACTTTAAGTAATGCACAGGCTGAATTTACTTTTCACTTTATCCTCTTTGTCTGTGCTTTTGGTGACAATAGAACGTTTTTCATTTACCACCCAGGTTTTTCTTCAACCTTATAATTTTTTAAGACTCCATGAATTAGTACAAATGATAATAATTATTTTATTCACCGTAATAATTCCTGCCCTACTGCTTCGGGAAGTGACTCAAAACTTCAGCTCTATCAAGCAAAAGGAATTTTTATTAATTCTTACATTTATCGTTGGCGTTTATTTTTACGCCACGGGAAATGGCGTCCATGAAATAGGAAGTTTTTTCTTTAATAACTACTGCGACGTTTCAAATTTTTCGGGAAACATCTGTGGAGGATTTTTTATCAATGATTATTATCTAGGGAATATTCTCTATTTTGTTGGTGGTTTTATGATGATATCCGCTCTACTACTGCTTGAGTATAAAAGACCCAATAAAACTTATGCCAAGAAAGACTTACTTATTATGGTAATTAATGCTGTAGTCTATGCATTTGCAATTTTTGCATACGCGGCCTTTGACAGAGTCTTGGTAGGTCTTGTTTATTCAATAATTACTACTATTTTTGCAGTTTATTTATTTATGTTAGTTAGAAAAAAGTATCTGGAATTCCCAGTAATTACCTATACAGCATTAACCTATTCCCTTGGAACTATCACAGCCGTGGTTTTTAAACTTCTTCGTTAGTAAATGAATTCTGCTTGTTAGAACCAGCCGTGTTTTTTGGCAGAGTCAAACTCGCGGAGAAGTTCTTTTTGGCGAGAGGATAGACCTTTGGGCACAACCACTTTTATTTGAACATAATGGTCCCCACGGCCAGATCCTCGAACGTGACGAATTCCTTTTTCTCTAAGTCTAATAACAGTGTTTGGCTGAGTTCCTGGAGGAATTCTAAGATTGACATTTTCCTCTACTGTCTCAACTTCAATTTGCGTACCAAGTGCAGCTTGGGCAAAACTAATTTCTTCTTCTGTTACAACATCGTATCCTTCTCGTTTAAATCTTGGATGGGGGCGAACCTCAATGAGAACATCATATGTGCCAAATCTAACCCTTGATCCATTATCTACTCCTGCTGGAATTTTTACAGTTTGCGTTTTCCCTTCCACTGAAATTCTTTTGGTTACTCCTTTTACAGCTTCTATGAAGTCTATTTGGAGAGAATAAACAGGTCTGCGTTGTGCCCGGCCGAATGGTGAGGCTCCGCCGAAAAACTGTTCAAAAATTTCAAACGGATCTGAAAATCCTCCAAAATCAAAACCTCCAGCGTTTCCACCAGTTGTATAAGTATAGGTAAACGGTCCGTATTGTCCAGATTGTTGACCCCCGAATGGTCCTTGCCCTGGGCCGCCGAAGCCTCCAGCGGAGGCGCCTTCAAATGCCGCATGTCCAAATTGGTCATATGCTTGCTTTTTTTGGGGATCGGATAAAACTTCGTAGGCTTTGGTTACTTCTTTAAATTTTTCTTCCGAGGTCTTATCGCCCTTATTTCTATCGGGGTGATGTTCTAGCGCAAGCTTTCTGTATGCTTTTTTTATCTCAGCATCCGATGCATTCTTCGAAACTCCCAAAATCTGATAATAATCTTTATCTGCCATGGTTAATTATTAGGTACTAGATACAAACATTATATAATAAAGACCGCTTTTCGCGGTCGAATAAATTGAGGCGCGGGGAGCTGGTGAAATTTTCGCAGGACGGCAATTGTTGCAGCGAAGCGAGTCCAAGAAAATTTTACTAGCGACCTCAGCGCAATTTTTATTAATTTACGACTTCACCTTCTACAGGTTCCTCAGACGGTTTTTTATCTTTTTTGTCCTCTTCTTTTGATTCTTCCTTTGGCTCGCCGGAGCTATCAGCGGAGGCGGCCGAACTATCTCCTGTTGTTTGTTGTTCGTTAGCAGTTGTCTGTTGACCCTGTCCATACATTTGTTGTCCTATTTTTTGAAGTGAGTCGGATAAATCTTTTGTTTTTGTTTCAATATCTTCTTTAGATCCGGTATTCAAAATATCTTTTAGCGCCTGGACTTTTTCTTCAACTTCCTTTTTAAGATCCTCCGGAACTTTTCCTTCATTATCTTTCAAGGTTTTTTCTGCTGTAAATATAAGAGAATCTGCCTGATTTTTGGCTTCAACTGCTTCCTTCTTAGTTTTATCTTCTTCAGCATGGGCCTCTGCCTCTTTGGTCATTTTCTCTACTTCTTCGGGTGTCAGACCAGTAGAACCTGTTATTTTTATACTCTGTTCTTTTCCAGTTGCTTTATCGGAAGCTTTCACATTTAAAATTCCATTTGCGTCAATATCAAAACTTACTTCAACTTGAGGAACGCCTCTAGGTGCAGGAGGGATTCCATCGAGTATAAAACGTCCCAAAGATTTATTATCTACTGCCATAGGCCGCTCTCCCTGCAAAACATTTATCTCCACCTGTGTTTGGTTATCGGCAGCTGTTGAAAATACTTGAGACTTTGATGTAGGAATTGTGGTATTTTTCTCTATTAAGGGAGTAGATACTCCGCCCAAAGTTTCTATTCCTAAGGTTAATGGCGTAACATCCAGAAGCAATACATCCTTTACCTCTCCTCCCAAGACTCCCCCCTGTACAGCCGCTCCTATGGCCACTACCTCATCCGGATTTACTGATTTATTGGGCTCTTTTCCAAAGAATTTAGTGACTGTTGCAACAATCTTTGGCATTCTGGTCATTCCGCCTACCAGAACTATCTCATCAATATCCGATACTTTTACCTTTGCGTCTTTGATAGCCTGCTCAACAGGTTTTAATGTTTTTTGAATCAACCCATCAACAATTTGCTCTAGCTTTGCACGAGTCAAGGTCATCGTAAGATGAAGAGGTCCACTGTCTCCCTGGGTAATAAAAGGTTGATTAATTTGTGCCTCAGAAGCAGACGATAATTCAATTTTTGCTTTCTCCGCGGACTCCCTAAGTCTTTGCAGCGCCTGAGGATCTTTTTTCAAATCTACTCCATTTTCTTTCTTAAATTCTTCAGCGATATAGTCAATTATTACCTGATCAAAATCGTCTCCTCCTAAATGAGTATCTCCATTGGTGGACTTTACTTCATAGACTCCCTCACCAAGTTCAAGAATTGAAATATCAAATGTTCCTCCTCCAAGATCATAAACAGCAATCGTATGAGCATTTTTCTTATCAAGACCATATGCCAGTGCTGCCGCTGTAGGCTCATTGATAATGCGCAAAACTTCAAGGCCTGCAATTTCTCCTGCTTGTTTGGTGGCTTGACGCTGTGAATCATCAAAATATGCAGGAACTGTAATAACAGCTTGGGTAACTTTTGATCCTAGATAATCCTCGGCATCTGCTTTTATTTTCTGAAGAATCATAGCTGAGACTTCTTGAGGAGTTAACGTTTTGCCATCAACCTCAACTACTGCCATTCCGTCTCGTCCTTCCTTTATTGTGTAGGGAAGCCACTTCATGTCAAATTGAACCGATTCATCCTTAAATTTCTTTCCCATGAGTCTTTTTATGGAGAAAATGGTGTTTTTGGGTTTAAGTACGAGCTGTCTTTTTGCCACATCACCCACAACGTGACTTACCGGATCTACGACAGAAGGTATAACATTTCTGCCTTCTTTTGAGTGAATAACTTTTGGTGATCCACCCTCCATTACAGCCACTGCTGAATTTGTTGTTCCTAAATCAATTCCAATTATCTTTGCCATAATTTCCTTTCAGTCAAAATTATAAATCAAAAATCAAATCTCAAAAATAAGATTTGAGATATCATTTTTAATCTTTAATTTGTTGTCGTCCTACGACAACTTGCGCTGGTCTAAGGATTATACCATTTATTATAAACCCAGAACGAACCTCTTCAAGTACTTTATTTTCCTCACCTTCTTGCACCGAAACACATTCCATGGTGTTGGGATCAAACTGTGAATCTTCCGTTTTAATTCTTTCTACTCCTTCTTCAGAAAGAAGACCTAAGAATTTTCGGATTGACAAGTCTAACCCTTCATCTTGTATGTGTTTCTGTGCAAGAAAAAGAGAATCTAAAACTGGCAAAAGTTTTAAGATCAAATCTTTGTTTGCTGATCTTACCCAATTGGATTTCTCTTCAGCAATTCTTTTTTCAAGGTTCTGATAATCAGCAAGTGCTCTTTTTAGCTGATTTTCGAGCTGAATTTCCTGATTTTCAATTTGTTGTTTTTGTTTATCATTTTTCTTCATTTTTAAACTTTTCCGATGCTATTTTTTAGATTTTTTTTTAATTTTTTATTTCGCGATAGCGTTCTACCAGTTCCTTGCAATTTCTTGTATGAGATCTCCAAAATATCTAACTGTCGGTACAACATAATTGTAATTCATTCTTGCAGGACCTAAAACTCCTATCTCCCCAATATGACGTGGAGTTCTGAATTTTCTGAAAACAAAACTATAAGGACCAAGAAGTGAGGGTGCTAAATCTTCTCCTATTAAAACTCTTATGTCAGCATCCTCTCCTGCATCATTTAGAAAAGCAGAAAACATCTCACATTTATCTATAGCTTCCAGTAAATTTTTCGTAAGATCTATATCGTAAAATTCAGGCATGTCCAATATATTTGCATATCCGGAAAAGAAAAAATCTCCTTCATCTGTAAGCGAAATTGCCAAAGCATGACTTTTTTGAGCAAGAGAACGAGTCATTTCTCTTAAAAATTGCTGTTCGCGGTCTCTTAAATCCCATACTTTTTCCTTAAGAGCAACCTCTTCTGCCACAGAAGGCTCTTTTTCCTTCATTAGCTGATTTACATAAAATCTCATTGCTTGAGGAGTAGGAACTCGACCTGAGGAAACGTGGGTTTTCTTAAGATAACCAAGCTCTGTTAGCTTTACCATTTCATTTCGAATAGTTGCGGGAGAAGCAGAAAGAGAATGTTTTTTTTCAAGAGTTTCAGAACCGACTGGCTCTGCGGTTTCGATATACTCTTCAATAAGTGTCTTTAGAATTTCTATTTGTCGCTGTGTTAAATCATGCATAGTAACCAACTAATAACTTCTGACCTCTAACTACTAAAATCGATCTTTGATTTTTATTAGAAGTTAGTAGTCAGTTGTTAGAAGTTGTCGTTTGACTGTCTTCAAATTGACTTAGCAGTAATATACCACGTCTGCTAATTAGTGTCAAGTACTGAACTTGTGAAGTACGCGACCCTGAGCTTGCTCGCCTCGCTTCGAAGCGGGCCGAACGGGAAGATATGGCTGGGTCAAACCCGTTTGATGTTATAATTTTCTAATGAGACTGAAGAAACAAAAAAGAAAAATAAAGATTTTTATTCCTTTTCTTATTTTAGGAATATTATCCTTAACATCTTTTTTTCTTCTTTTGGTCAATTTCCCTCCAAGTCATTACTTCAGACTTCCTTTCTTTAATTTACCAATCATCATTCTGGTTTTTTTATCTCTTGTCTCCGGAGTTTTTTTCCTGGTTACTTTTATTTTTCGGAAGAAAACTCAAGGATTCATTTTTTCTTTATTTTCCACAACTCTTTTCTTATTTAGGATCAATGGGTTCACTCAATTATTTTTTCTATTTCTCTTAATCGCCCTTTTTGTAGTTGTTGAACTTTTCATTTTCAAGAAGAAATAATCTCACAAACCATTACGGATATACTAGTATATCCGTCCTATTAGACTCTTAGCTTCGTTTTCTGATAAAATTCATTCAGCTTCTGGTTTTCTAGTATCTAATTGCTAGTAACTGGTATCTAAACACATGAACAAATTTTATATTACAACAGCAATTCCTTATGTAAACGGAAGACCCCACATTGGTCATACGTTGGAATATTTTCAGGCCGATACGATAAGGAGATATCGTAAAAAATTGGGAGATGAGACCCTGCTTCTTTCCGGAGCTGACGAAAATGCCCTGAAAAATGTCCAGGCGGCCGAGAAAGAAGGTTTGCCGGTTCAGGAATTTTTGGATAAATATTCAAAAATCTGGAAAGATACTTACGAACTGGTCGGAGTACACCTGGATGTTTTCCAAAGAGGCTCTGATAAAGAAAAACACTGGCCGGGAGTCCAAAAACTTTGGAGACTATGCGAACAAAACGGAGATATTTATAAAAAATCATATGAAGGTTTTTATTGTGTTGGATGTGAAGCTTTTAAAAATGAGGATGAATTAGTCGACGGATTATGTCCAATCCATCAGAAGAAACCGGATAAGGTATCAGAGGAAAATTATTTTTTCAAGCTTTCAAAATATCAAGAAAAGCTAATTGAACTAATAGAATCCAACGCGTTTAAAATCACACCCCAAAATAAAAGAGCCGAGGCCTTATCTTTTATCAAACAGGGGCTTGAGGATTTCAGCGTATCAAGATCTAACGAACGAGCCCGCGGAGTCGGGGTACCGGTTCCAAACGATCTAAACCAAAAGATTTATGTGTGGTTTGACGCATTAAATATTTATATGACTGGAATCGGATTTGGATGGGATGAGGAAAAATGGAAGAAATGGTGGCCGGCAGATATTCATGTTATTGGAAAAGATATAAACCGCTTTCATACGGTTTATTGGCCTGCAATGCTTCTATCAGCAGGCCTTCCTCTACCAAAACAAATCTTAATCCATGGATTTGTTAATGCTAAAGGTGGGGAGAAATTTTCCAAGTCTTTAAATAATGCCCCAGAACCAAAAGAAGTCATTGAAAAATACGGTCTTGAAGCGGTAAGGTATTATATGCTTTCACAAGTTCCTATCCAGGAGGACCACGACTTTACGTTTGAAAGATTTGAAGAAGTCTACAATGCGGATTTGGCAAATAACTTAGGGAATTTGGTGGCACGGATCGCAAAATTGTGTGAACAGGCAAATTTTGTAAAACCAGAAACAGCGGATACTTCTCACATAATTGAAGCTAAAGAATATTCAAAGGCTCTTGAAGAGTTCAGATTTAATGAAGCCTTTGCTTTTATTTTCGAAAAGGTAAATGCTCTAAATCTTTTTATTGATAAAGAAAAACCTTGGGAATTAATAAAAAATACGGATCCAAGAATTAAGGAAGTTCTGGCTCACGCAGTAGATGAAATTCAAGAAATTGCATCTCTTTTAGAACCATTTCTTCCGGAAACTGCAGAAAAAATACAAAAACAATTTGAAGGATCAGAAATAAAAGCATTACCCCCTCTTTTTCCAAGGATTTAGTGCTAGGAGCTAGTTTAGTTGCAAAAACAGGTTATTTTATCTACTGTTAGATTATGCAGTCTCTAGTCTTTATAATTTTAAGTTCCCTTGCTGTGTACTTTTTTATAATTATAGCCATTAGAATCTTTGGCAAAAGAGAAATTTCTCAGCTTTCGGTAATTGATTTAGTTTTTATTCTTCTAATCAGTAATGCCGTTCAAAATGCGATGGTCGGAGGGAATATAAATTTTCTTATTGGAGGATTAGCAGCAGCATTAACGCTTTTTTTAGCAAATTACTTTATGGGTGAGTTATTTTTCAGATCAAAAAGATTAAGTAGCCTCATTCAGGGAGAACCTTTAATGTTAATTTACGAGGGTAAGCCGATTGATAAGCATCTTAAAAGAGCTAAGCTTTCAAATGATGAATTGGAAGCGGCCATAAGAGAACATGGAATAGAAAAAATTTCTGAAGTAAACTTAGCGGTTTTGGAAAGAGACGGAAATATAAGCGTTCTATCAAATAATTACAGAAGGAAAACTACAAGAAAGAGAAAGGCGCATGAAATTATAGGTAAAGAGGTTTTTTAATAAGTGGCTACTCCGAGGACTTGAGCGAAGTTATCTCTTAAAAGAAAACCCGCAACTATAGCAAAAAGAAAAACTAAGACTATGTAAAGAATGACTCTTTCCTGGGATTGTCCATGCTGGCTCAGTTTAAAATTTTGATGCTTGGATTTTTTCTTCGCCATATATATATTGATACAGATATTTAGATTTCTGTCAAGAAGGAAGTTAGAAATTTATGGAATATATAATGTTTAAACCTATTTTTCTTTAACTGCTTTGTAAGCTTTTTTATATAAATCTCTACCAAAACGCGCTCCCATTAGAAAAAAATTGGGCGTATAATAGGGCGGTATAAAGTGTGAACGGCTTTGGGGAGGTTTGTTAAACTCATCTTCAGCATGAGCAACGTATCCGTCAACCAACTGAAAACCTGACGGATCAGCTAACAATAAGTCTGTCCATTGTCTGACGCCTGATTTCATACTAAGAAAGAAGTCAACCTGACTTTGGGTAAAATCTTTCTCTTCTTGTGCGTCTACTCTTTCAAACGTATCCATTATCATTTGCTCTGTTTTTCCTGCTATTTCTCCTTCTGCAATATCAATGACTGTTGCAATATGTAACATGCCTTCGGCAAAATCATGAGATACCAGAAAGCATAAATTACCTCCATTTAAATCGATGAGGGCATTACCTTGAAATAATCTGGCCGATCCTGTTATGTATCGAGAAATAGCCTGTGGAATAGAAACTTCTGTTTTACTTAAAATTTCCTGAACCGCTTCCCTAGCATCCTCTTCAGTAAACACTGACATCATTGCTTTTAATTGATCATCAGTTACACTTGCTAAAAGAGCAATCTCTTCCTGAGAAAATGGTTCCAAGCTCATAACTTCCCGGCGAGACGCATTAACTATTGTTACTTCGTTTTCGCTAAACATATTTTGGGATTATAGAGGGGAAGAATATTATTGTCAACTATAGGACTATTACTTCGTGGCGAAGTGGGATAGGATTCGCTTTTAAATGAGGCCTAAAAATGCTTCAATATAGTTTAATGGCTATAAAAATAATTATTATTTCTATTATGTTTTTATTTTTTACTCCTGTCTCTGTTTATGCACAAACACAAACTATTTCGCCCAAAGAGAAAAATCTGGCAAATCAAACAGGAATAGATGCATCTGATTTTATTCCCTCAATCAAGGACTTTATAGGTAAAATAATTCTTCTAAGACTTTCACAAAACATTGAGGCTTATTACATAAGTTATGGGGACTTTCCTAAAAGAAGTGACGAGAAATGGCTAGATGAATTAGTTGAGTCAGGAGAAATGAGTAAATCATACAAAGATATGCTTACTAAATTTATGCCGACAAAACTATGCTGGACTGTTTATCAAGAAGGATATTGTTATAAAAAAATTGATAAAAATTCTTATCTTTCATTACGACTGATATCCAGGAAAGAGAAAGCTAAATGCAAAAATGGAATTCCAACATTTACTTGGTCGTCACAAAACGGAGAGACAGCAACTGTTTGCATACAAACTACAAACTTATGATTGACGTTCATTGTCATCTTAACTTTCATGCTTTTGATAAGGACGTAGATGAAGTAATAAAAAGAGCTTTTGATAAAGGCATAAAAGGAATTATAAACGTTGGGACAAAAATCGACTCAAGTCAAAAAGCCGTAGATCTTATTGAGAAACATGAGAATATGTGGGCGATTGTCGGAGTCCATCCACATCATTCAGATAAGCTTGAACTTGAAGAAAATTGGCTTCAAATACTTGAGGAATTAGCAAAAAAAGAAAAAGTAGTTGCCATAGGGGAAATTGGACTTGATTACTTTTCTTATAAATCTAACGGAATTGTGGATCCGAAGCTTCAAAAAGAAACATTTATAAAACAAGTTGAATTATCGATAAAGCTTGGTTTGCCATTACAAATACACAATAGACAAGCAGGGTCGGATATCCTTGAAATACTAAACGAATACAAAAATAATCTTCAGGAAATACCCGGAATGTTTCATTGCTTTGCCGGAAGCCGGAAAATACTAAAAAAAGTACTTGAACTAGGGTTTTATGTTGGCTTTGATGGAAATATTACCTACGATGGAATGGCTCCGGGTGAAGATACTTCCCTTTCTGATCTTGCTGAATATACACCACTTGATAGAATTGTTGTAGAAACAGATGCCCCTTTTCTTACCCCACTGCCTCATCGCGGTAGTCGAAACGTTCCCTCCTATGCTATAATTACAGGCAGTTTTATAGCCAAATTAAAGAAAATTCCATATGCCTCATTTGCAGAACAGACAATGAAAAATTCTGAGGCTGTTTTTGACTTAAAATTAAACCATGACTAAATTCTTCGATAAAATTTTTACAAGGTATCCCATAAAAACTAAAAGAATGCTTGAAATGTTACCCGGGTCTGTTTCATGGTTTTTAATTTTTTTCCCGTTCTGGGGATCAATTTTCTTCCCTTATATAGTTGCCTACTTCATTCTAATGTTTGACGTATATTGGTTTTATCGATCTTTCTGGCTCGTAATAACTTCCTATATTGCTTCTCAACAAATTAGAAGAGCAGAAAGAAAGAATTGGCTTGAGAAATCCAATAGCTTGGGTAATTTTTCAAAGCTCCACCACATTGTCATAATCCCCAACTATCAAGAAAATGTAGAAAAATTGGCAAGACTTATAAATACCATAAAAGATCAAACATTCCCTCTTAAAAGAGTCCATGTGGTATTGGCTATGGAAAAAAGAGAGAAAGATAGACATCAAAAAGCCAATAGATTACTCTCTGAATTTAAGGGAGTATTTGGAGGAATCTATGCTACTTTTCATCCTGATATCTTAGGCGAAGTAAAAGGAAAGTCTTCAAACGAAGCGTATGCCGGAAAATGGATTTATAAAAAAATCATAAAAAATGGTCCGCTAGATATAGATTTTGTAACAGTGACTACTGCTGATGCTGATACCTGCTTTGATTCTCAATATCTTTCATATCTCACATATAGTTTTTTAAAAGATAATAAAAGACACAATAACTTCTGGCAATCTGCGACAGTAGATCATAATAATTTCTGGACAGTTCCTGCTCCAAATAGAATTTTTTCATTTTTCTCAAGTCTTTGGAGAACTGGACTATTAGTTCAGGGAGACCGTCTAATAGCTACATCTACCTATTCTCTTTCTTTCAAACTTCTTCAAAGGATCGGGTTCTGGGACACAGACGTTATTCCCGAAGATTATAGAATTTTCTTTAAGGCTTTTTATAAATTAGGAGGAGATGTTAAAGCAAATCCAATATTCTTACGAACTTCACTTGACTCACCTCTTTCCACCACTTACATAAGAAGTCTGAAAACTAAATACCATCAAGTAAGACGGTGGTCATACGGGGTATCCGATGACCCGCTATTTATTAAGTGGTGGTTTACAGTTCCAAATGTTCCATTTATTAAAAAAACAAAAGTCCTAATACATGTATTGCTTGATCATTTTTTGTGGCCGGTCAATTGGTTCGTCCTTACTATTTTTGCAAACTTAATTACTTTAATAAATCCTGATTTTGGAAGAACTGCACTTGGATATACTTTACCGGTGCTGGCACGTTTTATTCTTTCATCAACAATAGTTGCTCTCATAATTATGGTGGTAATCGACTATCGTAATAGGCCGAAAAATTTATCCAGTTCAAAAGTTAGAGAGGTACTTTTCCCTCTGGAATTTGTTTTGATGCCGATAGTCGGATTTTTTCTCAATGCGCTTCCGGCGATCATTTCTCATACGCAAATTATGCTGGGCAAAAAAATGGAGTATAAGGTGACAGAGAAATTATGAGCTCCCTTATTGAAAGAATTGAAAAAAGTAAAGTTTTTTGGTTCCTTCTTTTTACATCTTTTATTTTTTTTCTTCTAAGACTTCCTTCACTTTTTGAACCATATTGGTATGGCGATGAAGGAATATATCAAGTAATAGGCACAGTACTTCGAAGAGGAGGAGAAATGTACGTAAACGCCTGGGACAATAAACCACCTCTATTGTTTGTTATCTATTATCTCTTTGATGGTGATCAACAAATTATTAGAGCAATCTCTCTAATTTTTGGAATATTGACTACGATATTTTATTTTTTGTTGGCAAAAAAAATTGTTGGTGAGAAAATTTCTTTCGTCATTACCTCTCTTTTTGTGCTTTATCTATCGACTCCGGTTTTAGAAGGTAATATAGCAAATACAGAAAATTTTATGCTTCTTCCCATAACCATTGCTGGATTTTTGTTCACAAGATTTATCCAAGAAGACAATAAAAAGTTCCTTTTTACAGCAGGCCTTCTTCTCGGAATTGCATTTTTATTTAAAATTGTCGCTGCTTTTGATGCACTAGCTTTTCTTTTTTTTCTACTCTATATTGTTTCCTTAAAGGATCTTGACAGAAAAAGTATTTTTCCTAAACTAAGAAATGCATTTATTTTCGGTATAGTATTTTTAATTCCTATCTTTCTCGTATCAATCTATTTTTTCCTCGACAATAATCTCCATAATTATTCAAGAGCTGTTCTGCTGGAGAATTTTTCCTACGTAAATTATAAAAATCAATTTTTTATTCCTCAGGGTCTTTTAATAATAAAATTAATTATCATATCCGTTGCTCTTTTGATTACTTATGTCCACAGGTTATCGTTTAAAAAAGAATATCTTTTTGTCTTAATATGGTTTCTTTTTTCAGTATTTAATGTATTTTTTTCTCATCGGCCTTACATTCATTACTTATTACTCTTGATTCCAAGCTTTTTTTTAATGCTGGGAATAATTTTGAAAGAAAAAAATATCAGGGTAAAATTTCTGATAATACTTTTCTCGACTCTAGTAATACTTCTTTCGTATTTTGATTTGTATCCAAAAAACGCCCTATATTATAAAAATTTCCTGGATTTTTTATCTAATAGAAAAGACGTTAATGCGTACAGATCTTTTTTCGACCGAAATACACCAAGAGATTATGAAATTGCGCTCTACATAAAAGAAAATACAAATGAGGAAGATAATATTTTTATTTGGGGCAACAACCCGCAAACTTATAAACTGGCCGGCAAGACTCCTCCCGGAACATATTCGGTCATATACCATATTACGTCCTATGAAGACGGACTAAAGAATACAAAAGATTATCTGGATAAGAAGAATCCAAAATTAATTGTTATTATGCCCAACGATAGAGCCTATCCATTTTCTTTAGCTGAGTATTCTCATAAAATAGATATAATGGGAGCACAAATATATGAAAAAACGAATTGAAAATTTACAAAAAGACAGACTTATCTCAAGGTTTATTATTGCAACTTTTGTATTAATGTTTTTAACTCTTTCCTATATTTTTTTTAAATATAGAGAAATTCCGTCTCTGATTCCTTTATTCAATCAACTGCCGTGGGGAGAGAGAAGATTAAGTGAAAGCTGGGGAATTTTTCTTCCATTGCTGGCAGTTTTTATAATTTTTCTTGTGAATATCCTACTTTCTGCAATTAGCTATAATAAAACTCCTCTGGTCTCCAGAATGTTTGCTGTTACAAGTTTTGTTGTTTCCTTTCTCGCTTTTCTATTTATAGTAAGAACTATTCAGTTGATTAGCTAAAATAAATGGAAATGTTTAACGTAAGCTCTATTTTTCTTCCATTTTTAGTGGCATTTATTGCCACGACTTTATTCACTCCTGTTGCTATTTATTTTTTTAAAAAATTAAAAATAGTCGATGACCCAAAAAGAAAACATCCTGGAATAATTCATAAAATTCCAATTCCTAGAGGCGGAGGAATACCTCTTTTTTTGGGAGTTTTGGTTGCATCAATAATTTTTTTACCTTTGACTAATACTGTGATTCTAGTTCTTTTAGCCGCAGGGATAGCTCTTATTGCAGGAATACTGGATGACAAATATGATATTTCCCCATATAAAAGATTTTTAATAAATATCCTTTGTGCTGTAATCGTTGTGAGCGCCGGAATAAGCGTTCCTTATATTACTAATCCTTTGGGAGGGATTTTACATCTAAATGAAATTTTTCTGCCATTTGATGTCCTGGGAATTCAGGGAAAAATAGTTCTTTCCGATTTGATCGCGGTAATCTGGATTATTTGGGTTATGAATATGCTTAATTGGAGCAAGGGGGTAGACGGACAGATGCCCGGAATTGTGGCAATATCTGCCATAGTTATTGGGATTCTTAGTCTAAGATTTCCATTAAATGATGAGGCAAGTGTTATAAGCGCATCGTTGTCTTTCATCCTTGCAGGATCGGCTTTAGGTTTTTTAATATTTAATTTTCATCCCGCAAAGATTTTTCCCGGATATAGTGCTACAGCAATTTATCTATTACTAAGTGTTGTTTCTATGCTATCCAGCGCAAAATTAGCGACTGCTATACTTGTCATGGGAGTACCGCTTGCCGACGGTCTATTTACAATAACTCGAAGAATTTCTACGGGCAAATCTCCTTTTTGGCATGATAAGAAACACCTTCATCATCTTTTACTTTCTTTGGGACTTGGACAGAGAAGAATTGCGTTGTTTTATTGGAGTCTATCTGCTATATTGGGTGCGCTATCATTTACCCTATCGAGTAAAGGCAAATTATTTGCCATAATAATGGTAGGTATACTAGTTGGAGGAGCCATACTTTTTCTTAATCTTCTCCTTCGATATAAAAATGGTAAAAACTCTGTACAATCTTCTTAGACTTCTCAGACCCAGACAATGGGTTAAAAATTTCGCAATATTCGCAGCCATAGTATTTACTGGCGAACTTTTTAACATTCCTCTCCTTTCTAAAGTCGTACTAGGATTTTTTGTTTTTTGCGGATTATCTTCAGGAAGCTACATTATAAATGATATTTTTGATGTAAAAAATGACAGGCTTCATCCTTTTAAAAGATTTCGTCCAATCGCAAGCGGAGAAATAAAACCCGTGTTTGCCGGAGGAGTCTCAATAATCCTTATCACTGGCGCTCTCTTTCTATCTCTTTATGTAACTCCTACCTTTTTCTTAGTAGCAATAGTCTATCTATTATTACAATTCTTTTACTCTACCCTTCTTAAATCTATTACCGTTATAGATATTCTCGCGATTGCTGCAGGCTATATATTAAGAGTCTATGCGGGTGAATTCGCAACCGGGCTTCATATTTCGGTTTGGATGCTTTTAACTACAATTTCAATTTCTCTCTTCCTCGCTATTGGAAAAAGAAGATCAGAGTTAACTCTTATCTCCGGAAGAAAAGGCGATATAGCGGCAACTCGAAAAACTCTTTCCCACTATTCAGACAGATTGCTCGATGTTTATGCATCAATTTTTGCTACCGGCACTTTTATTTCTTATGCGCTATTCACCTTTCTGGAAACTCCTAGGGGAATATCACTTGATGTTCTCCTGCCTGATTTTTTTCCCGCCTTTTTCGAAAGAAAATGGCTGATGATAACAATAATCCCCGTCGTATATGGACTTATGCGATATCTTCAAGACATTTATGAAAAACACGAGGGCGAAAGTCCGGAAAAAGTTCTATTCTCAGATAAACCTCTCCTACTTACTATTTTCGTTTGGGGAATTCTGGTAATAACAATAATTTATGTCTTAGGAGGCTAAATTATTCTTTTTGGGCATACTGAGAACTAATCCATCCCGACTTTCCTGTTGAGAGTTTAATTTTATACCATCCATCAGTTTCTTCTTCTATATCAAAAGTCTCGCCCGGCTTAACTTGACCTACCTGGACTGCGGAAACAGAAGGAGTCTCTCTAGCTCTTAAAAATCCTGTGGGCGTTGAGAGAATTTTTATTTTATTTTTATCTTCTTCTGTCTCTTCATCTTTTGTCGATGCCTCTTTGCTTGCTATCTCTCCTTCTTTCTTTAAAGCAAGATGAACAATGGATTCGAGCTTGTAGCCCTCGACCGTTCTCACCTTTATAATTTTTTCTCTATATCCGTCTTTTAAGATTTTAATCTCGTGATCTGAAGCGGTGAGGCCTTTCACGGAAATTGGCGTCTGACCCGAAAGATTACTATCCAGATATACGTCTGATTTATTTGGAACTGTGACTATCAGAAGTTCCGGCTGCTTTTCGCCTGTTTCAGTAAGAGTGATTGTACTTCCGCTTGAACCGCTATCCTCAAACGTCCTATCCACAACCGTAAGAACTGATGAATTTATTCTGATCTTTTGTTCAAAAGAAGAAAATTTCGGATCGATTGGCTCTAGTTTTAACGTCCAATCACGGACTTCAAGCATTTGCGGTAGCTCACAAAGACATAAAGGAGTCTGGCCAACTAATCTTCCGTCTAAAAAAACTCTGCTTGCTGGATTTGAAGTCACTTGAAGAGCACCTTTTCCCCCATCTTTATTAAAAATAAGAACTAGAACTAAAAAAAGTACAGTTAGAAGAATAAGTGGTAAAACAAAAAGAATTATCTTTCGCATTTAGGCTACAGAAATTTACTATACCACATAATAATTTATCTATCAAAATGAAAAACTATTTGAAACTTTTTAAGGCTTAGACGGAGAGCTTTTCAATTGAAGCAATTACTTTTTCTTTCACTTCTTTATCAAACACAACTCTATGATGACCAGAAACTGTAACGTGAATATTTTCCAAAGCACCATCTAAAGATCCTTTCTTCTCATGCCAAACTAAATTATCAAACGACGGACTTACTGTGATAATCTTTTTATTGATATCAGGATGCCCAGACAAATCTTTTATCATGTCATGTTCCGGATGAAACTCATTTGACTTAATAAATTTAAAATAATTGGCTAAATGTGAACCCATGTGTGGAGTTCCAATCGTAACTAATCCTGTTATTCTGTTATTTCTATCAAGATTGATCATTAAGTATTTACCTATTAATCCGCCTTTACTATGAGCAACAATAATTATATTTTTTAGATTATTTTCCTCAATAAGCTCATTAACGATTTTTGCGGATGTGGGAATATCATTCACGTTATTTCCCAAATGTGGCAAAACATAAACGGGATGACCAAGATAAGAAATCTTATCTGCAATACTTTTCATAAATCCCCATCGCATAAGATAGCCTGGAATAATAACAATCGGATATTTACCATCTTTTACGAATCCTAGATAGTGCTTTGGTGGCTTTCTATAAAAATACATTTTTGCAAAACCGCGGATTGCATAGAGAGAATCAAACGTCCAATCTTTGGTTTTAAACATAAAACAACACTAGTTTAACAAAAAGACTTAGCAAATCAACTGCCGGGAGTATCTTGAGGTTCTATAACTTTTAACATTTCCCTAAGTCTTTCGATAATATGAGGCTCAAGTCTTCTAACT
>JACOXV010000004.1 GCA_016182225.1 Candidatus Levyibacteriota bacterium | reverse complement strand
GAAAGAATTGCAAATTATTACTATAATCCTAATCTTTAAGATTAAGGTCCGTACTTCAAGGACGCGTTGGGAAAACTGAGGACAGTAGCCCTGCCATTCAGAGCCTCATTCTATTTGTATCCTTGCGCCTGAATATTAAATAGCTCAGCATACAATCCTTTTTCCTCCATGAGATGCTCATGGCTTCCTTCTTCAATTATTTTCCCTTCATCTAAAACAAGTATTCTGTCTGCATTTCGTACCGTTGAAAATCTATGAGAAATTATTAAAACAGTCTTGTCTTTTTGCAAGCTTTGAACTTTCTTAAAAATTTCGTACTCTGCTTTTGCGTCAATTGCACTTGTTGGCTCATCGAGGATAAGTATAGGCGAGTTTCGGAAGAAAGCTCTCGCCAGAGCAAGTTTTTGCCACTGTCCGCCAGACAAATCAATTCCTCCTTCGAACATTTTACCAACTACCTGATTGTACTTATCCGGTAGAATATCTATATATTCATCTGCTCCGGATTTCTCAATCGCTTCCTTTAGCAATTTTTCTTCCTGAACTTTTGTTAAGTCACCGAAATTCGCCTTCGGTTACATCATAAAATCTAAGCAGTAGCTTAATTAAGGTAGTTTTACCTGCTCCATTTTCTCCAACCAACGCAATTTTTTCACCACTTTTAATAGTTAGATTAAAATCTTTTAAGATGTCTCTTTCCGTCCCAGGATATCTGAACGAGAGATCTTTAAATTCTATGATAGGCGGAGCGGGTTTATTTGGAATAGCCAATGGCTTGGAAGGCGTATTGATGACCTTTTTGGTATCTAAGAAATCAAAGAATTTATCGAGATATTTATTACGTGCTGACATACTTGAATACTGATTTAGTATCTCTTCTGCGCTCACCGTAAGATTTAAAGACTGTTGGAAGATCAGCGTGAATTGTCCGATCGATAAGGCTCCTTGTAAAACTCTAGAGATGTTGAGGTATTGCGTATAAGCAAACACGCCGAATTGAAATACTCTGGCTAATGTAATACTAATTATCCAAGGGTCATTTGCTTTAGCAAACTCTGAGAGGTAAGATTTTTGTTCTTTCTTTATTTTGCCCAATAGGACAGCTCCTGTCTTAAAGATGATCGCTTCTTTGGAGGTTGAATCAGAAGACAATAAATTTTTAATGTATTGCGTAACCCTCGTAACCGTAGATCTCTTCTCAACGTAATATGGCCAGGTTTTTACTCTAAATCTGTCCCAGGCAATGTAGGATGGAATAGTTGCGATAATAATAATAGGAGCGAATAAAGGGAAAATAAACGATAAAATAACTGCTGCGGTAATGAATTTGAAAACAGCATCAATAAGCGCTACGAATCTCAGTAGGTGCGCTTGTAAAGTCCCTTTAATTCCCTCAAGCTGAGCTAGAAGGTCTTGAAATTCGGGCTTTTCAAAAGTGGCAGGATCTAATTCGGTAAGCTTTTTGCTTATCTGTAGGTCAATAAAGCTATCTTGTTGTGTTTGCAGGAAGGACTCTTTGACATCAAGGAAGCTTTTCAATGCTAGGTTTACAAGAGAAGCTAGAAGGTAAACAATTATCATCCAACCAATATCGGAGAACGTTAAATTTTCCCCCTGGCCAAGTAAATCAAGAAACTTTGATAAAAGGATTACTTGAATAAGAGGGTACAAAGTGCTTTCATAAAGCTGGCTAAAAACTGCCAATAGAGCATAAAAGCCGTTTGCTTGCCAAGCTAAATTAAGTGCCTTAAAACCATAATTCAACGATTTTCTCATACCTTCAGTATACCAATTATTTTATTAATTGCTTTATAGCTAAGGTTTGAATCCCATTTCGAGGACATTCTGGAAGGTCAACCAGGAAGGGGTAGTAAGACCGTTTCTCTTAAGATAGGAGAACAGAAAAGTTGCAAAATTGATCACGTTGTTTTAGTTTTTGTGGCGGCGTCCGCAGCCCCCGTTCTGGAGGATTTACGCCCTGAAAAGGAGGTTCTAACTTTTTCGTAGACGTCGACGCATAAAATTTGTTTTTAAAATTGTTTTATGTAGCTTAATTAGGTATAATATACACTTATATCATGAGAAAAGACGATAGTGTCTGGAAGCGCTTTCCGAATCTAAAAAACATTCCCGAAGACAGATTTCCTCAGCATATTTTAATTATTCCTGATGGTAATGGGAGGTGGGCTAAAAGAATCCATAGCCTTCCGGTTGTAGGCCACAAAAAGGGTGCAGAAGTACTAAAAAAGGTGATAAGGAATCTTCAAGAACTTCCCGTCAGCACAATTACTGTATGGGGATTTTCTGCAGACAATTGGAAAAGATCAAACGATGAGATAAAGGGGCTGATGGCGATATTTGAAGAAACCATAAAGGAAATGGCTGATGAGCTCATGGAGAAAAACGTAAGATTTTTTCATCTTGGAAGAAAAGATAGAATTCCCCATTCTTTAAAAGAAATAATTGAAAAGACCGAAAATATGACTAAAAAAAATTCCGCTAGAAACTTCTGCGCAGCAATAGACTTTGGGGGCCAAGATCAAGAGCTTAGAATGATGGAGGCTATTAGAAAGTTGCCAAAGAACAAAAAAATAACGCTTGATATTATTGAAAAATTAAGAGATGGAAATGGAAATATAGCACCTGCGGACCTTATAATAAGAACCTCGGGCGAACAGAGAACATCAGATCTTGGATGGCTAGCTCAAAATGCAGAATTTTACTCAATAAAAGAGTTTCTTCCGGATTTAGGCGAAAAAGAATTTATTGATGCCATAATTGATTACACGAAAAGGGAAAGGAGACTTGGCGGAAGACCCAAAGCTCATGGACTTAGAAGAATTTAAAAAAAAACTTGACCCTGTCCTTCAAAAAACACTCAATAAGAAAATAAAAAGCCTAACACTCCACAAGAATGAAGATATTAAAATTTATCTTCAGCATCTAAAAAAATTTATGGAGGAAGGGAAGAGAATAAGACCTTATCTATCCTATCTCACGTTTAAATCTGCGGGTGGAAAAAATGATAAAGATGCAATTGAACTTTTTGTTTTTATAGAAATTTTCCACGCATTCTGTCTTATTCATGACGACATAATGGATAAAGCTGACTATAGACACAGCATAAAAACAATTCATAAATTTATTTCGGATTCAGAGTTAAATAACAAATACACAAGTGCCAGACATTACGGCAATTCTCAGGCAATATTAATAGGAGATTTTATGCTTACTTGGGCACTAAATCATTTAATTAACAATAAAAAATTTGATGAAAGATCAATAAAAAGAGTGCTTGATATTTTTTTTCAAATGGCAGATGAGGTAGTTTTCGGACAAATGATAGATATCAGTCTGACCAAAGAAAAAAACACGACAGATGAAAAAGTCCTACAAAAAATAACTTTAAAAACAGCTGATTATTCATTCGTTAAACCTATGCTGATAGGAGCAACTCTGGCCAAAGAAGTAAAAAACAAGAAATTTTTTGAAGATTTTGGAAAACATTTGGGAATCGCGTTTCAGACTCAAGACGACTTGCTTGACATTAAGTTTGATAGCAAGCAAACTCATAAAAGTTCTTTTAGCGACGTTGCTGGCCACCAACATACATTCTTCACTAATTATATTTTTAGGAATGGAACCAAAAATCAAATAGAGACTCTAAATAAATTCTTTGGCAAACGAATCGGTACGAAAGACTACCAAAAGCTTAGAAAAGTTTTTGCTGATTCAGGAGCTATGGATTACGGAGAAAAAATAATTAAAGAAAATTTCCAGACAGCCAAAGATATCCTTATAAAAGAAAAGATGGATAGAAAAATAAAGATGTGTTTTGAAAAGCTGATTGAAAAAATTGAAAGGAGAAGCTCATGACGGAAACATTAGTAGCAACAGGATATGAGCCTGTTGGACCAGTGGAGACTCCTTCCGGATTTAGCGTGGAGGAAGTTATTGTGGCAGGAGACAGGGGACCATGCGGAGGCGTTAATATGGCCGTAGAAACGGCTTTTGAGGTTTTGGGAATAGTGGCAGGAAGAGAACCTGTCTATACCACTCATCCGATTGTTCATAATAAATCGATTATGGAAGTACTCACAGATTTGGGATTAATAGTTGAATCAGATATAAACAAAATTCCAGTTGGATCAATTAGAGTTATGAGTGCGCATACAGAAGATGTAGAGCAAACTGCAATATCTGAGGAAAGAGGGATGTTAAATATTGATACGGGCTGTCTCTTGGTATATAAAGTTCAAAGAGCAGGGCTTAGGGCAGTTAAAGAAGGTAAACATGTCATTTATGTCGGCACCAAAAAACATCCAGAACCTGAAGGCGTTTTATCAGTTCTTCCGGAAGGAAGTTATACATTTGTTGATATCGATGGGGATGATCAAACTCTTCCTCATCATGGTAAAGTTGATTTTGTATCCTTAAACCAAACTACACTTTCAACTGTTGGAGTTGTAGAAAAAATTAAATCACTAAGAGAACTAAATCCATCTCTTCAAATTCCAGATCCTGAAGGCATTTGTTATGCCACGGACAATCGCCAAAACGCAGTTAGGAGAAGGCTTGAGGATCAAGAAAATCCAATTCATGCATTGTTAGTGGTTGGTTCTCAAACTAGCCATAATTCAAAAGAGCTCAGAAATGTAGGAAAAAACGAAGCAAAAATACCATCCTTTCTAGTCGATGGCCCAGAAGATATTGATCCGCTGTGGTTTAGCCCAAGTATTAAAAGACTGATGATTACATCAGGAGCATCAGTTTTGGATGAATATCTATGGAGAACAGTTAAATATTTTACAGATAGGGGAACAATAGTTAAATTTATCCCAAGTACTGAGAAAAAACCAAGAATTAATCCGGAAACGGAAGAGCCTGTTATAAATTCCGAAACTGGGGAAGTAGAATATGAAGAAAGATTTTTCGTAGGACCGGATCTTACTCCTTTGTGGGAAAGGATGGCAGAAAAATATGGAACGACAGCATAAAACATGAACGCTTATTATAAAAACAAACAAATGATTGCTAAGGTCGATAAAAGGGGGAATGTTATTGGAAAGATAGAGAAATGGGAAGCACATAAAAAAGGTATCCTGCACAAAGCTCTAACCGTTGCGTTAATTTACAAAGATTATTACATTATTCAGCATAGAAAACATGTAGCATTTGATGGAGTCTTTGATATAACATCCTCCTCTCACCAGCTTTATATTAACGATAAATCGCAAACTACTCTTGAAGCTACATATCAGTGTCTCAAGAGAGAGTGGGGAATTCAAAAAAAAGATTTGGTAGGGGAGATAGTAAATGAAGGAGCAGTTTATTATAAAGCCAAGGATAAAAAGAGTGAATTTACCGAACACGAGGTTTGTGACATTTTAATAGCAAAGGTAAAAAAAATTCCTACTCCAAATTACGATTTTGCCTATGGACTTTCTTTGGTAACAAAAGAGGAGATGTTAAACAAAAAGGGAAGAATCTATGAATCTTTAGCTCCTTGGATAAAAGTAATGATAGATAAAAAGAAGTTTTAGACTTACCTCTTTGGAGATTGTTTAGTACGCCTCGCTTTTCCGCCTGTTCCTACTTTTCTTCTTTCTCTAACTTTTTGATCTACGGTAAGTAAGCCTTTTTTTCTTAGGATTTCTTTAAATGAAGAATCAACTCCCGATAGCGCTCTGGAAATTGCCAATATAGTCGCATCAAGTTGACTATTTTGTCCTCCGCCTGTTACCCGAATGCTTATTCCAAATTTATTAAGAGTATTCGTTACCTGAAAAGGCTTCTCATACATTATCTTTGCAACATTGCTTTTAAAATAGGCAGAAATTTCTTTTCCGTTTACCACAACCTCTCCTTTTTTGAGAAGTTGGTCTCCAATCATTAAATTGTCCGGAACTTTTGGATAAAGCCTGACTCTTGCTACTGCTGCTTTTCTTCTTCCAACACTTGATGTATATGATAAATTTTTTTTATTTTCTGCCATATTTAATTTTCTTTGAATTTGTCTTCGTATTTATGTTCTGCTTCCGGAAAAACAAATAATCTTTTAAGCATTTTATCCCGCAATCTATTTTGAGGGAGCATACCTTTAACTGCGTGTCTTATTATTTCTTCTGGTTTTCTATTCATGAGATCCGCAAAGGTTTCTTTTTTAAATCCTCCCGGATATCCGGAATGTCTGTAATAGTTTTTATTTTCGGCTTTTTTTCCGGTAACCTTAATTCCTTTTGCATTAGTTACTACTACATAGTCACCGCAGTCAAGATTTCTCACAAAATAAGATTTACCTTTGCCCATAAGCAGCTGTGCAATATCAGAAGAGACTCTTCCCAATATTTTCCCGTCTACATTAATTTGATGCCATTCTCTTTTTATTTCAGATGCTTTTGTTGTTTTCATTTATTTGCCTTGCCCCTCACTGCTTTACGCGAAGAAGGAATCTCCTTTTTTAATTTTAAACCCGGCTTTGTTTTTGAATTCGGTTTCAAACTTGCCCTCGAACCTTTTGCTCTGTTACTTTTAATTTTTGTTTTTTCACTTTTAACTTCTACCTTCTCTCCCTCTACCCATTCCATAAGCACCATAGATGCATTATCCGAAAATCTTTTGCCTAGCTTAACAATTCTAGTATATCCCCCATTTCGATTTTTAAAACGTGGGGCAATTTCAACAATTAATTTATTCACTGCATCGGATCTGATGTAAGGATCAATCAAACCTCTAACGGGTTTTTCTTTCTTTGCTTTTGTAACCAACTTATCCACCTCGCTCTTTATGGATTTTGCCTTAGCTTCCGTTGTCTTTATTTTTTCATCCATAATAAGAGATGAAATTAGACTCTTAAATAAAGCCTTTCTTTCATTTCTATCTCTTTTAAAATGTCTACCGAAAACGTTTTTCCTCATATTTCTGAAAACTCGGAGAACTCAGAGGACTGTGTGTCGGGGTATCGGAAAATCAGAAAATCTGGCTCTCTGATCTATCTGATTTACTGACTACCTGAGTATTCTGAGTCTTCCGAACATTTTTTAGGCAGGTATTTCTATGCCTTTTTCTTTAAGTTTTTCTTCAATTATAGCAATTGACTTTCCACCCATATTTCTCATTGAAATAAGCTCTTTCCTTGGAGTTTCTAAAAGCTGTCCAACTGTTTCTATTCCGCCATTCCTAAGACTGTTATAAATCCTGGTAGGAAGATCTAATTCATCAACTGTCATTTTAAGAGCTGTGTCTGAGGCTCCTGTTGAAACAGTAGCTGTTTCCAGTACGTCTACTGCTTTTGGTTCATAAACTTGGTGAAAAAAGGCAGAAAGTGTCTTAGCTGCTTCTTCGAGTGCATCTTTTGGATTTACTACTCCGTTGGTCCAAATCTTAATAGTAAGCTTATCTAAGTTTGTTTGTCTTCCTACACGAGTTGCAGAAACTTCATAATTTACTCTTTTAACTGGAGTGAAAACCGCATCTGTTGGAATTACTCCAAGAGTATTTGTTCTTCGCTCTTCAGCTAACGAATAACCAAGACCTCTCTCAACAGTTAGTTCCATCTCAAGCTTTGCTTTTTTATCAGCTAAATTAGCCAAATAGTGACCTTTATTTACAATTTCTACATCTTCTGAGGGTTCTAAATCTTTTGCAGTAACTTCCTTAGTACCTTTCACGGAAAGTTTTACTGTACTGGAATTTTTAGAATTAAGAAGCTTGAAGTTTAATCCTTTAATGTTTAAAAGAAGCTCTACGATGTTTTCTTTTACTCCGGGGATTGTTGAAAATTTGTGTTTTGCACCTGAAATCTTGACAGAAGTAACAGAAACACCGGGAATAGAAATAAGAAGAACTCTTCTAAGTGCGTTACCTAATGTATGACCAAAACCTGGATCCAAAGGCTCAATCACAAACTCTCCATAATCTTCTCCAACTTTTTCTTCTTTGATTTTAAAAACCGGCTCTACCATAAGCAATTATTCTATCATTATCTCGAATAATATTCAATAATTAACTGAACATTGAACGGAACTTCAACATCTTCTTTTTCGGGCATTCTGACTAACTTTCCCGAAAGACCTTCTCTCTTAATGAATGAAAGCGTATCTTTTCTTTCTTCTAGAGATTTCTCGATTTGACTGTTTTTCTGGATTTTTGGAGAAATAGAAACAATATCATCAAGTCTTACTTGATAAGAAGGAATTGTCAACTTTTTTCCATTTACCAGTACATGTCCGTGTGAGACTAACTGCCTGGCCATCGCTCTGGTATTGGCGAATCCAAGTCTATAGACCATATTATCTAATCTTGTTTCAAGAAGAGCAATTAGCAATTCCCCCGTTTCTTTCTTTTGTCTTTCTACTTTTTTGAAAAGATTATGAAATTGTTTTTCCAAAAGACCATACGTTGCTTTTGCTTTTTGTTTTTCCCTAAGCTGAACACCAAATTCTGAGAGTCTTTTTTTTCTTTTTCTTCCATGCACTCCAGGGGGAATATTTAATCTCCTAACGAGACTTTGGGAGGATTTGTCTAATATATTTACCCCTTCTCTTCTTGCTAATTTGTGTTTTGGTCCAGTATATCTTGCCATTTATCACTTAGTTATTAGTGCTTAGTTATAAGTTATTAGTCCAAGATCGAACTTGTAACTTATAATTTATAACTTATAACTTTTGTCTCCTTTCTTAAATCATTAATCATAAATCTTAAATCCTTCGCTTCTTACTTGCTCTTGGTCCGTTATGCGGAATTGGAGTAGTGTCTGCAATTTGGGTAATAGAAAGACCCGCGCTTTTAATTGCTCTTAAAGCAGAGTCTCTTCCAGCGCCAGGTCCTTTTATAAAAACTTCTACATTCTTAATCCCTGCAGCTACTGCTTTTCTTGCTACATTCTCTACTGCAGTTGTAGCTGCAAAGGGAGTAGATTTTCTAGTACCCTTAAATCCAGCTGCTCCAGATGAACTCCATCCGACCGTATCTCCTTTATGAGTAGTTATAGTTACGAGAGTATTGTTAAAGGTTGCGGTAATATAAACTCTTCCGTTTTCACTGATGGATTTTGTTGATTTTTTTTTGGATTCTGTTTTAACAGCTTTTTTTGCCATATAAATTATTTCGTGGTTAAGCCCATTTTTACTGCGACTTCTTTCTTGATTGCTCCTATTGTTACTCTCTTTCCTCTTTTGGTTCTTGCGTTTGATCTTGTTCGCTGTCCTCGTACCGGGAGATTTCTTACATGTCTTATTCCTTTATAAGACCCTAGTTCCTTTAGTCTTTTAATATTTTCAACCACTTCTGCTCTTAAATCTCCTTCTGTTTTGTATTCGTCTAGTGCTTTTTGAATTCTTTTTACTTCGTCTTCTGTTAAAGTTTTCGCTCTTTTAGAACCGTCAACATCAGCTTTTTTCAAAACATCCTCTACATTACCTCTTCCAATCCCATAAAGATAGGTAAGTGAAATCTCTACTTTTTTTTCGTCTGGTATATTTACTCCTGAAATACGCATAATTTTATCCCTGGCGCTGTTTGTGTCTTGGGTTTTCACAAACTACGAATAACACTCCTCGTCTCTTTATAATCTTGCACTTTGGACACCTTGGTTTTATGCTTGCTTGAACTTTCATATTTACATCCTGTAAGTAATTCTTCCCTTTGTTTTATCATATGGCGTCATTTCTACCCTAACTCTGTCTCCGGGCAGAATTTTTATAAAATGCATTCTCATCTTTCCTGAAAGATGACAAAGTATTTCCGATCCATCCCCTAGCGCTACTTTAAACAAAGTGTTGGGTAAAGATTCTAAAACTTTTCCCTCTACCTCAAATGATCCTTGATGAGCCATCGTAAGAATATTAAATAGTAAATATAAAAAAGCAAATAGAAAATTCCTCGTAAATTCTTCTCTATTTGCCGTTTTACAATGAAAATTTACAATTTTAAATTTACTATTTCAAATCTTGGTAATTATACCAAACTAGCCTCCAAAGAGCAACAATTGGAAAACTCGGAACTTCAGATGATCAGATATTCTGAACTACTGATTTTCTGACGATCTGAGTTTTCTGAGTGTTCTGAAAATTCTATGCTGTAAGTATCAATGGCTCTTTATCAGTTATTGCAATAGTTCTCTCAAATAAACCGGATAAAGAACCATCTTCTGTTCGTATGGTCCATCCGTCTCCTCTATCAATAACGACTTCGTGACCTCCCATGTTATAAATTACCTCGATGGCTATAGTCATTCCCGGCTTCAAAAGAGGGGTACTTTTAATGTCTTCGTCTAGAAAACCCGGAACTTCAGGCTCTTCATGAAGCTCTTTTCCAACACCATGGCCTATTAAGGATCGCACAACTGAATAATTTTGTCCTTCTACAATGCCCTGTATTGTTTTGGAAATATGACCCACTCTATTTCCCGCAACTGCAATTTTAATGGCCTCATCAAGCGCTCTTTTTCCTGTTTCCAAAAAAATATCAACTTTGTCTTTTCTGTTATTAGTTAGATGTTGTTTGTTATCTGTTGAGACCCTTTGCGTTTCTGACATATCCGTATGAAATCCGCCATAAAAAACACCGCAATCTATACCCACAACATCACCTTTTTTTAGTCTATATCCTCCCGGAACACCGTGAACTACAACATCATTGGTAGAAATACAAAGTGTATTGTTATAACCTTCCACTTTTTTAAATCCGGGCTCTCCTCCTTTTTCAAGAATTAATTTTTCTGCTAGATCATCAAGCTCGAGCTCGGATACTCCTTCTTGTACATGATCTAATACTTCATACAAAACATCGGCAAGAATCCTTCCGCCTTTGCGCATTATCTCTATCTCTTTTTCTGTTTTATAATTTATCATTTTCGAATAGGTTTAGGAATTTTTCTAATTCTTTCATAAAATCCTCTTTTGTTCCTTCATTTTTTATCAAATAATCTGCAATCGCAATCGGCCCCCCTTTATTTGTTCCTTCAATTTCATCAACATCTCTCTTCCTTGCTTCTTCTTTACTAAATGTTCTTTCTTGTCTTTCGGATAATCTTTGGTACCTTATGTTTGGTTTTGCGTAGATACATAAAAGAATTAGAGAAGGTAGCTTTTCTTTAAGAAAAAGGTACTCTTCCCAGCTATAAAGCCCATCCAATACTATTTTCTTACTTTTATCTGCTTCTTCTTGAATTCCTGGAAACATCTTTATAGCAACGGCAGCCATTCCTAGTTCTTTTCTAATCTTTTCCCTATACTGTTTCTCATTTTCTGCAGTTCTCTCCAAGCTCTCCTCTTTTAAACCATCAATAACAACAGAACCAAAATATAGCCTTTCAAATCCTTTCTCAGTGAAAAAATTGCTTGCTTCGCTTTTTCCTGCACCGGGCATACCTACAATTGCTATAACTTTGGTCATGGAGGATTAGGATATTTTTGACATTATCTCTTTATGAATATCTGCTACTGATTGCTCCCCGTTAATTCTCACCAATGCACCTTTTTCTTTATAATAATCAAGGACCGGCTCTGTCACTTCATGAAATAAAGCTATTCTCTTTCTGATAGCAGCGAGTGTATCGTCTTCTCTGTTCTCATCTCTTCCAAAAAGCCTCCAGAGCGCTTCTTTATCCGATACTTCAATATAGAATACCTTGTCGATCCCATTATGAAATTTCTTTGCTTGAGCTAGGGTTCTGGGAAATCCATCCATAATATACCCTTTTTGATATTCGGATTTTTTTAAATATTCTTCGACAACTTCTATAGTTTTATCATCCGGAATAAGAAACCCCGCGTTCATAGTTTCCTTAATATACCTCCCCATTGGAGTCTTCTCTTTTGCCATATCGCGAAAAATATGACCTGTGGAGAGATAGGGAATATTAAGTTTATTTGTCAAGAGATTTCCTTGAGTTGATTTTCCTGCACCTTGAATTCCTATTAAAATTATTTTCATAGATTCGATTCCCTCACTATGACCTCTTCGAGCCTGAGCCTCAGAGCCGATGGCCTGAGCAATGTCGAACGGGTCATATTATTTTACAAACCCTTCATAATTCCTCATCACCAATTGAGCCTCTATTGCTTTTACTGTTTCCAAAACTACCGATACTACGATGAGAATTCCGGTTCCTCCAAGTATTAAATTATCGGCATTTGTAAATAATCGGGTTATGGATGGGAGTATTGCTATTAGTCCCAGGAATACTGCTCCAACTGACGTGATGCGAGTTAGAATATAATTTAAATAATTACTCGTTGATGCTCCCGGTCTTATTCCTGGAATAAAACCGCCATGCTTTTGAATCTCTTCTGCAATTTTTTTAGGATTAAATACTACCGCTGTATAAAAATAGGTAAACAAAACAACTAGAAAAAAGTATGATCCGTTATAAATAAGACTGTTGGGATTAAACCAAATAGTCAAATTTGTGGCAATATTATTCAAGGTAGGATTGCTGGATGCCGAAAGATAATTTGCGAAAAGAGACGGAAGAAGAATAAGCGACACGGCAAAGATGATAGGAATGACTCCTGCTTGATTAAGTCGAAGGGGAAGATGCGTTGACTGATCACCATACATTTTATTTCCGCGAACACGTCTGGCATAATAAACAGTAATTTGCCTGGTTGCTTCATTAACTACTACGATTGCTGCGATCACCAAAAGTCCCATGATACCAAACGTTATGATGTTTGTAACGTTTTCTGCTGATGTAGTGGAAGCAGTCTGACCAAACAAAACCGGAATACGACTTACTATTCCAGCAAATATAAGAAGGGAAATTCCATTGCCTATTCCTTTTTCCGTAATTAATTCTCCCAGCCAAACAAGAAGCATAGTCCCTGCAGTCATAGTTGCTATAAAAGAAACAATCTCAAGCGGCGATCCCATCGACACTATACCCTGGGAACGAAGCAAAGCAAACATGCCTACGGCCTGAATTGCGGCCAGCGGAACAGTAAGCATTCTTGTCCACTGATTGATTTTTTGTCTTCCTTGTTCGCCTTCTTTAGATAAAGCCTCAAGTTTCGGAAAAACAAGTGATCCTAGGTTAAAAATAATCGAAGCATTAATGTATGGATTAAGTCCTAAGGCCATGACGGAAAAGTTAGCTAAAGTTCCGCCCGAAAATATATCCAAAAGCCCTAAAAATTGATTTTGTGAAAATAAAACCTTAAGTGAAGCTACATCTACTCCTGAAACGGGGATGTGAGCAAATACTCTGAAAATTATGAAGATTCCTAATGTAAAAAGAATTTTCTTTCTAACCTCTTTTGATTTAAAGCTATTTTGAAAAATTTTAAAAATTCTATCCATTAGGATACCTCAATTTTACCTCCGGCCTTTTGAATTTTTTTTATGGCTCCACGAGATGCGGGAAGCTTTAGAGTAAGAGGAATATCAATTTTTCCGTCTCCCAATATCTTAACTCCATACTCCATTGCATATTCCTTGTCAATTAACTTTGCTTTTGCCAAAGTATCAATATCAATAACACTGTCTTTCTTTAGAATATTCAAAGCTTCAACATTTATTATAGCTTTATTTTTCGAAAAAGATTTATTTTTTCCTTTTCCCCTGAGCATTGGCATTCTTTTCTTAAGAGGAAGCGCTCCGCCTTCAAAAGAAAGAGGCACATGACTCCTGGATTTCTGTCCTTTTGTTCCGCGACCGGACGTCTTTACCTTGCCGGATCCATGACCCTGACCAAGTCTTTTTTTTGTTCTTTTAGTAATCTTTTGAAGCTTTTCTAGTTTCATTTATTTTTCCTCCTTTAATCTTTTTTCATTTTCATATCTCTCAGAGATTTTTTTTAATGCCTCAATTGTTGCGTAAACGTTGCTCGCCTTATTTCCGGTTCCCAACATTTTTGATGAAATATTTTTAATTCCTGCTGCTGAGACAACACTTCTTACTGCCCCACCGGCAATAACACCGCTTCCCGGGGGCGCTGGCTTTAATAATACTTTGGCGGCGCCAAGTTTTATGTTATAGGAAAAGGGAATTGTTCCCTCAACAATTGGCACTTCCACTAAATGTTTTTTAGCTAAGGTGACACCTTTTCTTATTGCAGACGATATATCGGGAGCTTTTCCAAGTCCCACACCGACTCTTCCGGCTCCATCACCAACAACTGTTAAAACAGAAAAGCCTATTTTATTTCCGCCCTGAGTTTTTTTGGAAACTCTATTCACCTGTACAATTTTTTCTTCAAATTCTTCTCTTCTTAGTCCCGAGAGCTCTTTATTT
Organism: Candidatus Levyibacteriota bacterium; assembly: GCA_016182225.1. Classification (GTDB taxonomy): domain Bacteria; phylum Patescibacteriota; class Microgenomatia; order Levybacterales; family UBA12049; genus JACOXV01. The sequence goes on along the minus strand of JACOXV010000004.1, from coordinate 11,505 downwards.
TGATCTAATATATTAACCATTAGAATTTCATGCCTCCTTCTCGCAGCCCATCGGCGACAGCCTTCACTCTGCCATGATAAGAATAAGAACCTCTATCAAAAACGGCCTCGCTGATTTTTTTCTTTTGAGCCAATACCGCAAGCAACTTGCCTAGCTCTTTTGCTCTTTCAGTTTTTGTTTTCTTTCCTTCTTTGATTTGTTTTTCAGAAACACCAATTATCGTTTTTTTCTTTTTATCATCTATTATTTGAGCAAAAATATATTTATTTGAACGAAAAACAGAAATTCTAGGTCTATCCATATTCTTTCGAACCTTAGAACGAATTCTAACTTGTCTTCTTAATTTTTGATTTTTTTCTTTTCTCATATATTTTTTAGATTTTATCTTTTATTTTTAATATTATTTCGCTCCTACGGCTTTTGCTGCTTTTCCGACTTTTCTTCGAATTCTCTCTCCTTGATATTTTATTCCCTTTCCTTTATACGGTTCGGGGGGTCTAATATCCCTTATCATTGCTGCTGTATTTCCTACAAGCGCCTTATCGATTCCTGAAATTGTTATTACATTTTCTTCAACTGTGAAATTAATCTCCGGGTCAGCAACAAATTTTACAGGGTGGGAAAAACCCAAAGATAAATTAATAGTATTTCCCGATGCTTGTGCTCGATATCCTACTCCGGATAACTCAAGCTTTTTCTCAAACCCATCGGTTACTCCTTTTATCATATTGGCAGCTATTGACCTTGCAAGTCCAGACAAAGCATTGAGATTTTCTGCTGTTCCTTTTGTTAAAACTTGCATTTGATTATTTTCCACTTTTATTTCCACTCCATTAGGAAGACGAAAAGTAAGGTTTCCTTTTGGCCCGGTAACCTTTAACTCATTGTTAACAATCTCAACGCTTGATCCTTCTTTTATATCAATTGGTTTTTTAGCTATTTTTGACATATATTTTAAGATTTTAGGATTAAAGGATTTTAATGATAAGTCTTTTATTTCAAACTTATCACTTTCATCTTTTAGTCTTTATTCTTGTTCTCTACCAAATTTCAAAGAGAATTTCTCCGCCGACTCCTTTCTTTTTAGCTTCTTCGCCTATTAACACACCAAGGCTGGTAGAAATTATCACTTTATGTTTGCCTTTTCTCTCAATTCCAGAAATTTTAGTAACCGGCATATAAACTCTTAATGACGGTTTTGATATTATATGTACTCCGCCAAGAATAGGCTTTCGCCTACTATATTTCAAAATTGCTTTTAATGATTTCTTTCCCTTTTCGCCGTTTTCTTTAATTTCTTCCAGAATCCCTTCCTTTACCAAAACTTTTCCTATTTGTTTGTTCATATTTGAAAAAGGAAGCACAACCTCTCGTCTATTGGCAAGAGATGCATTTTTAAGTCTTATAATAAAATCGGAAGCACTGTGATTCATATTTTAATTACCAACTGGCTTTTATTACTCCAGGAAGTTCTCCTTTCATTGCTAATTCTCTGAAACAAAGTCTACAAATACCAAATCTTCTCATATACGCTCTTGATCTTCCGCAGAGATTACATCTATACTTATCTCTGGTCGTAAACTTCTGTTTTTTCTGAAATTTAACTATCTTTGATTTTTTAGCCATTTTTTTCCTTTCTGAAAGGCATACCTAAGGCCTTTAGCAAAGCATACCCTTCTTTATTATCTTCTGCACTCGTCACTATAGTAACTTCAAGACCTTGTATTTTATCAATTTTTCCAGGATCTATCTCGGGAAAAACAATACTCTCAGAAAAACCGATATTATAATTGCCTCGTCCATCAAAACTATCTGGAGATATTCCTCTAAAATCTCTTATTCTTGGCAATACAACATTAATTAATTTTTCCAAAAACTCATACATTCTTTTTCCTCTAAGAGTTACCGTAACGCCAATTTTATCTCCTTCTCTAAGCTTAAACGTTGAGATAGATTTCTTGGCTTTAGTAATTTTTGGTTTCTGGCCAGAAACTTGCGCCAAAAGCTCAAGTCCCGAATCGATGCTCTTTTTGTCAGACAAGGCGTCTTTTACTCCCATACTTATTACAATTTTGGAAATTTTTGGCACGTCAAACATATTGGAAATACTTAGTTCCTTTTGAAGCTCTCCAACTATATTTTCTCTATATTTTTGCATTAGTCTATTCATATTTATATTTTTTTAGAACATTTCTTGCAGATTCTTATTTTTTCTTTTCCCTCAATTTTATAACCGACCCTTGTTTGTTTTTTGCAATTTGGGCAAATAAGTGCTACATTTACCCAAGAAATTGGCTTAGTAAGTGTAACTATTTCAGACGGCTTCTGAGGCACCCTTGACTTTACATGCCTCTTGTAAAGATTTACCTCGGGCAAAAGGACTTTCGCAAGATTTGGAAAAATCTTTTCGATTTTTCCATTCTTACCCTTGTCTTTTCCTTTTATGATTGCGACTGTATCTCCTTTTTTTAATTTCATATTATTTCCTTTTTTCAAACTTTTCACTTTTCATTTTTAACTTTTATTTACTAGACTACCTCTACTGCCATGCTCGCTATTTTCGTAAATCCTCTATCTCTAATCTCTCGCGCTATAGGACCAAATATTCTTGTTCCTCTTGGGTTTTTATCTTTTGCATTATCAATTAGAACACCTGCATTTTCAGAAAATCTTACATAAGAACCATCCTCTCTTTTATGTTCTTTTTTTGCCCTCACTAAGATAACTTTTACTATTTCGCTCTCTGCAACCTGCCCATTTGGACTTGCTTCTTTTACCACACAATTTAGAATATCTCCCAGATATCCAAACTTTCTTCTAGATCCTCCAAATATATGTATCACCTGAAGGAGTTTGGCTCCGGAATTATCTGCAACCTTAAGCATGCTTCTGTGTTGTATCATTTATTTGCTCCCTTTCTTAATATTCTTTTCCTCCAATACGCTTATAATTTTAAAATGTTTATTTTTCGAAATTGGTCTGGTTTCTGAAATCTTTACTCTTTTTCCAATAACTATTTCCAAATTATTTGTATCTACGGTATATTTTTTACTTCGTTTTATGAGTTTTCTATAAAGCGGATGAGGAAATCTCCTGGAAACCTCAACTGTCGCTGTTTTCTCTCCGCCAACTGATAAAACTATTCCTTCAAAAATTTTCATTTTATTTTACAAGCTCCTTTTCTCTAATTACTGTCATAATTTGTGCTATCTCCCGTCTTTTGAAAAAAAGCTGTCTGCTATTTTTAAGTTTGTTCTGAGAAAAATCCATTCTCATTTCAAATAGCTGTTCGCGGGCTTCCTTAAGACGATTTTTTAATTCTTTTATATCTTTTGAAAAAACTTCTTTTTTTTCTTTAGTTTTCATAACAATTCTTCCTTATCGACTATTCTTGTTTTTACATTAAGCTTATGAGATGCAAGTCTTAATGCCTGAAAAGCTGTCTCTTTTGGAACTCCACCCATTTCAAATAATACTCGTCCCCTTTTAACCGGAGCGACAAATTCAGAGACATCTCCTTTTCCTCCACCCATCCTGACCTCTGCTGGTTTTTTAGAAATAGGCTTATCTGGAAAAATTCGAATCCAAAGTCTGCCTCCTCTTTGGGTAAAATGCGTTATTGCACGTCTAGCTGCCTCTATTTGTCTACTTGTGATCCAACCCATATCCTCAGAAACCAAACCATATTCTCCAAAAGAGATATTTATCCCCGCTGTTGCATTTCCTTTCATTTTTCCTCTCATTTGTTTTCTGTATTTTGCTCTTTTTGGAACTAACATAATTACTCTTCCTTTTTATTTATCCAGACTTTTACTCCTATATATCCTTTTTTCGTAAGAGCCGGAACACTCGCATAGCTTACGTGTTCTCGGATGGTTGATAATGGCACAGTTCCTTCCTGCATTTTTTCTCTTCTTGCGATTTCTGCTCCGCCTATTCTTCCAGCAAGAACTATTCTTACGCCTTTTGCACCTGACCCCATTGTTCTCTGAACTGCTTGAGTCATAACTCTTTTATGAGGCAATCTTCGAACGAGCTGATCAGATATGTTTCTAGCTACCAGAAATGCATCCAAATTAGGCTCTTTTATAGGCTCTACTCTTATATCAATTTTTGGTAAATTTTTACCCTTATTACCCTTTAAAATTATTTCGTTTATAAATTTCTTAAGTTCTTCCAAGCCTGCGCCTCCACGTCCTATCACCATACCGGGTTTGGACACATAAGCAGTGATTTTTAAGCTATTTATAGACCTTTCTATCTCAACTAAAGAACCTCCTGCCTGTTTTAACCTCTCCGTAATAGCTTTTCTTAATTTATAATCCTCAAGAAGCGTTTCTTTATATTTTTTCTCATCAAACCATCTACTGTCCCAGTTATACAGGGGTCCTAATCTAAATAATTTTGGATTTACCTTATGTCCCATTTTTTATTTCTTTTCTCCTTCCAATATAATTCTTAAATTACTTGCCCTTCTTTTATATGGGTGGACTCTTCCCCTGGTAGAAGGCCTGAATCTTTTTATAAAAGCTCCCTCTGTTACCTCAACTCGCTTTATTCTAAAAGTTTCTCTGCTAAGAGTTGCATTATTAACAGCATTTGCTATAGCACTATTAAGACTTTTTCCTATAACATAGGCTCCTCTTTTTTCCATAGTTGGCAAAATATTGAGTGCCTCATCTAGCGGAAGGTTTCTTATAGCATCCGCTACAATCGCAACTTTTCTAGGACTTATCCTTAAACCTTTTGTACGAACAAACCATACCTTCCTGCACAAAAACATTAATAAAGGCTCGTCCGTTATGAACTGCAAAGTTATGACCGACAAAATCAGGAGAAATCTGACAAGACCGCGCCCATGTTTTTATAGGAGAGCGATCTCCAGACTGTTTTTGTACAGTAATTTTTTTTAATAGCCTTTGATCTATATATGGTCCTTTTTTTGCACTTCGTGCCATCGTCAAGTCACTGCTTGGTACCTTCGTCCTAAATGGACTTTGGCTTTCAGCAGGCCTCTCTTCCTTCAAAATTCTTCGAATTTTGAGATAAAAACTTTTGATTTTTTAATTGTAACTTTGAATTTTGCATTTTTACTTTTGCCTTCGTCCTTTCAGTATATATTTATTAGAATATTTGTTCTTTCTTCTTGTTTTTCCTACTGCTCTTCTTCCTGTATAAGTTTTGGGGTATTTAAGACCTATTCCGGATCTTCCTTCTCCTCCTCCGTGAGGATGCGATCTTGGATTCTGAGCTGTTCCTCGAACAGTTGGCCTTATACCCATATTTCTTTTGCGTCCTGCACTGCCTATAACTTCGTTCTTCCATTCTATATTTCCTATATTACCGATAGTTGCAAAACCTTCGGCTCTAATTTTTCTCATCTCGCCTGAAGGAAGTTTTATGTGCACAAGATCTCCTTCGTGAGCCGCAATTATAGCACCTGTTCCGGCTCCACGCGCGAGCTGTCCGCCCCTCCCCGGAGTAAGCTCTACATTATGAACTACGGTTCCAATAGGAATTCTTTTCATCGGAAGAGAGTTTCCTACCTTAAGAGCAGCTTTGTCACCTGATACTATCTTTTCTCCCAGGTTTAGACCCTCCGGAGCCAAGATGAATCTTTTTTCTCCATCAGCATATTGAATAAGCGCTACGTCAGAAGTTCTATTTGGATCGTATTCAATGGCAATAACTCGACCCGCGATTTCTCTTTTATCTCTTTTAAAATCAACGATCCTAAGATATCTTTTGTGCTGACCGCCTTGATGACGAACACTAACTTTTCCGCTTGAATCTCTACCTGAATTTTTCTTTTTTATTACTTTTAATTTCATATTATTCCTTTGGTAAATCAAAAATTCCTATTTTCTGTCCTTCTTTTACTAAAACAATTGCCTTTTTGAAGGATGGAAGAGATATCTCCTCTCTTCTCTTGCCCTCGCGCCTAGCTTTACCCTTCACAATTGTTGTGTATACATTCAAAACATCTACTCCGAATTTTTTCTCGATTGCTCTTTTTATGATTTTTTTGTCTGCACTTTTAATAACCTTGAATGAGAACTTATTCAGCGAAGCCTCTTTCATAGATTTCTCAGAAATAATTGGTGATATTATAATTCTTCCCAAGTCCATTTTATTTATTATTCTGCTCTGCAGAACCTCCCAAAAATCTCTTTTCTATATCCTCAATTGCTTCTTTCATAAGCAAAATGTCTTTATTGACTAAAACTTCATAGGTGTTAAGACTGGATGCGGGAAGAACACTTATTCCCTCTATATTTCTAGCTATTTTCCAAAGATTTTCCGTCTTTTCTTCTGCAAGAACTAGAAGTGCTTTTCTTTTTTTATCATCTTTGAAGATAGAATTTATTATCAGTGCCATATTTTTTGTTTTTGGTTTAAGTTTTTCGATCCCACTCAGAACTTTTACCTCTCCGTCTGCTGTTTTAGCGGAAAGAGCAGAAAAAAGAGCTGCTTTTTTCATCTTCTTAGGCAACTTGAGAGAAAAATCATTTGGCTTGGGTCCAAAAACCAATCCTCCATGTACAAAAATTGGCGCACGTATTGATCCGTGTCTTGCCCGGCCAGTACCCTTTTGTTTATATATTTTTCTGCTTGATCCCCTAACTTCTCCGCGAGTTTTGGTAGAAACTGTTCCTTGGCGCTGATTTGCCAAATATACTCTTACAGCTTGTGCCATAAGTTTTTCATTAATTTTTGCACCAAAAATTTCTTTTGGAAGGGAAATCTTTCCGGAAAGCTTACCTTTCGAATCATAAACCCCAACAGACAAACCAGTTGGCCTTGTTGCTTTAGCAGTTGTAGCAGATTTTAAACTCCTAACTGATTTCTTTGTCTCAATTTTTGATTTTTCACTTTTAACCTTTAACTTATTATTTGGCATCTTCCTTGTCATCCATAGCTTCAGCGTCGGATGATTCTCCTTCCTTTATTTCTTCTGTCGGTACCTCTAAATCTGCTTGTGAAGCAACGGGAGCTTGTCCATTCTCAGATGAATCGAGAGTCGATCCCTCACTTTCAGTTGGATTTTCAATTTCCTCCGTAGATTGACTCTCGCTTAGCGAAGAGGAATCCGAATTTGATGTTTCATCCTGAACTGTCTGAGCGTCATCTGAAACGGATGAGCTACCGGTGCTAACTTCCGTATTTTCACCAGTTGCTTCCGAATATAGCGGAACAAATTTCTTATTTTCTCCAATTTTTCTAATCACTATTAGAGTTTTCTTGGCTCCTGGAACTAATCCTTTGATGAGGACTTGATCGTCGGATACATCAACAACTTCCAAATTTCTTACAGTAACATTGTCTGCTCCCATTCTTCCGGCCATTCTTTTACCCCTAAGAACTCTTCCCGGAGTTGTTCCCTGTCCTATAGATCCTGGTGCTCTATGCCTATCAGACTGACCATGAGTCTTAGGGCCGCCATGAAAGCCATGTCTCTTTACAACTCCTGCAAATCCTTTTCCTTTTGAAACTCCGCTTACCGCAACTATATCTCCAGGTTTTAATATTTCTGTCGGTTTAATAAAATCTCCTACGTTTGGAGTAGAAGAATCATCTGCTAGCCTTATTTCTCTTATGGCAAGGGGAGCAAAGTCTTGGCCGGAAGCCTTAACACTTCCCATAATTGCCTTATTTGCTCTTTTTCTTTTACCAAAAGAGACGCGAACAGCAAAAACTCCGTCTTTGTCCGGAGTTCTTACAGAAATAACGCGTGATCCCGCTACATCAATATATGTAACAGGAATTCTCTTTCCGTTCTCAAGAAATTTTTGTCCTTGTTCTTTTTTCTGACCAATTACTGCATCCATAACTTTTCATTGCGCGGGGAGCTTGCAAAATTTTCGAAGGACGGCAGTGATGCAGCGAAGCGAGTCCAAAAAAATTTTGTAAGCGACCTAAGCGCAAAGACTTTTCAAACAATCTGGCCGAACAAATAAAAAAACGACCACATAGAGTCGCTTATTTAAAGCAAAAAACTTTAAATCGGGTCTATGTAGCTACATTCACCTCCAGTGTTTGTATAGCCATTTTGTTCCCAGTAATTATAGTATAAGATTGAGCCTAAATGCAAGGGATAAACAAATTAAAAGTTAAAAACTAAAAGTGAAAAATTAAGACTGGATTTTTGATTTTTGATAGTAAACGGGTAACTATAGCAAAAGATTTTTATATTGAAACTTCGATTAACTCAGGCTTTACGGCTTCGAAGTAGTCTTTCCACTTCATTTTTATAGATTTATTATGGACTCCCGGGTTAAAAGATATTACTTCATTCCTAGAAAGTAATCTATCCACCATCATCTTAATACCAATCAGATTTCCAAACGGATAGCATGCTCCTACTTCACACTTCATAACTTCTTTCACTTCTTCAGGGTTGGCAAAGCGAAGATTTCTAATGCCCATAAGTTTTTTTAACTTCTTTGAGTCCAATCTCTTATCTCCGGGGATGATAACCAAAATAAAATTATTATCTGCTTTTAAAAGAAGCGACTTTCCTCCTTGTTTTAATGAAAGACCTCGAACATTTGCTGCTTGTTCGCTCGTATACACCGGTTCATGTTCAATAATCTCAAAAGGAATATTTTTCTGATCTAAAAAATCTGTAATAATTTTATATGGATCTTGCACGGATGAAATTATAGCAGAAGCTGAGATTAAAAATTCTAAATTTCTTTTTTCTTAAAAATTCCGTGATTTCTGACAACGAAAAAACCGATTACAAGAATTGCAACCAAAAATGTCCCGCCCAAAACACTTTTTGTACTTAACAACTTTTGATAGACCGAGCCTCCAAGATAATACCAAATGGCTTCAGGAACTTGAGCAACAATAGTAGCTAAAATAAATTTTTTGTAACTAATTTTACTAAGCCCTGCCACGTAGCTTATAAAATCCATTATTGGACCCGTTGTTATTCTTACTCCCACAAATGCCAAAAATTCGGTCCTTTCAGAGAGTTTTTCTTCCCAAGCGTGTAGTTTTTTAAGAGGAATAAACCGAGAAACTGCAGGCTCCCTAAATTTTCTAGCTATATAAAAAGCTATTGTTGCGCCTATTGCCACACCAAAGCTTCCATATAACCAAGCCCAAAACCAGCCTAAAATTGGAATAAATGCAAAAGAAAGTATACCGCCAGGTAGAGGAGCAATAACTATAGATATTGCTCTCCAAATTACAATTAATACTGGGATAAAAAGTGGATATGTTAAGGCAAAATTTGTAATCTCCTCTCTATAGGAGAGAACAAAACTAATTAACGCTATAAAGCTAACGACTGTAAGAGTAAAAGTTAATAGGCCAATAGCCAGAGGTTTCTTCACTTAGCGTAGTATAACAAAAGAGAAGTTTAGATATTAGAAATTAGAAATTGCGAAGCTTTACATGCGGATTTCGATGTTGACTCCGGCAGGGAGTTCCAGATGGCCGAGGGAATCCATGGTTTTTTCTGTGGGAGAAATAATGTCGATCAAACGCTTATGGACTTTAATTTGGAAATGGTCTCTGGCGTCTTTATCTATAAAAGGGGATTTATTTACTGCGTAAAGTGATCTTTTAGTAGGAAGGGGAATCGGTCCCACAACTTTAGCTCCGGTTCTTATGGCCGTATCTAAAATTTGCTGACAACAAGCGTCGATTACTCTTGCGTCGTAGCTCTTTAAGCGAACTCGAATCCGTCCTTTTGGCATACTAAAAAATCAAAGTGCTCTACCCTCTCGAATGGGTTAGGCAATTATTTTACTTATAGCTCCGGCTCCAACTGTTTTGCCACCCTCTCGGATAGCAAATCTCATTCCTTCTTCCAAAGCGATTGGAGCGATAAGTTTTGCTGTCATTTTTGTTGAATCTCCGGGCATTACCATCTCTACGCCCGATGGAAGCGCAACTTCACCTGTAACGTCTGTCGTTCTGATATAAAATTGTGGCCTATATCCCGTAAAAAATGGCGTATGTCGTCCACCCTCTTCTTTAGTAAGAACATAGATTTCAGCTTCAAATTCTTTATGTGGAGTGATAGATCCCGGTTTGGCCAAGACTTGTCCGCGCTCTACATCATCTTTTTCAACGCCTCGAAGCAGTACTCCGACATTATCCCCGGCTTCTCCTTCATCGAGTTGCTTTTTAAACATTTCAACTCCGGTAACAACTGTAGATTTTGTTGCTTTTATACCTACTATTTCAACTGTGTCATTTATTTTTACTATTCCTCTTTCAATTCTTCCTGTTACGACTGTTCCTCGTCCTTTAATTGAGAAAACATCCTCAACCGGCATAAGATATGGTTTGTCTATTTCTCTGGTAGGTGTTGGAATATCATTATCTACTGCATCCATAAGGGCCTGGATTTGTTTTTCTGCTTCTGCATCTCCTTCAAGAGCTTTAAGAGCAGATCCTCGTATAATAGTTATCTTGTCTCCCTCATATTGATATTTAGTAAGAAGTTCTCTTACTTCCATCTCTACGAGATCCAAAAGCTCTGCATCGGAAACCATATCGCATTTATTAAGAAAAACTACAATTGCAGGCACTCCTACTTGTCGTGCCAATAAAATATGCTCCCGAGTTTGTGGCATTGGGCCATCGGGAGCTGAGACTACTAGAATAGCACCGTCCATTTGGGCTGCTCCAGTAATCATGTTCTTAATATAATCTGCGTGTCCCGGGGCATCTATGTGGGCATAATGACGCTTGTCTGTTTCGTATTCTAAGTGGGTTATGTTAATGGTGACTCCGCGGGCTTTTTCTTCTGGGGCGTTATCAATATCCTCATACTTCATTGCCTTTGCCTGTCCCTTTTTGGAAAGAACTGTTGCAATAGCAGCAGAAAGAGTTGTCTTACCATGGTCGACGTGACCTATGGTTCCTATGTTTACATGTGGTTTTGTTCTTTTAAATGTTTCAGCCATAAATTCAAAAAAATACCATCAGCCATTTGATGGTAAACGAAATATACTACAAAATCGAAGAATCGTCAAGAGTCAAATTAAAATTATTTCCAATCAAAGTTAATCGCTTGCCCTGCCTGTCCGCCTCTGGAGAAAGCAAGGCGTACGGGTCAATAGTCAAAATGGCAAAATCATGTATAAAATCAGGCGTTATTTCGCTGGTCGTCTTCGAGGTAAAAATCCGGGAAGTTTTATATATGGAATACCAAAGCTAGATTTAAACTTTTTCATAAAATTAGGGTTGTTTACAGAGACTCCTGCCATTGAAAAAACTAAAGCATAAAGGAAATTGTTTAAGGAAAAAGAAGAATTTGGCAGACCGTTAAGTAAAAAACCAAACATCCCACCCACTACGGAACTAATAATTCCTATTGTCCAAATACGTTTACCTCTTTTATATTCAAAAAAATTATCGGCTTTTTTACCAACGAAAAATCCCAGAATTATCCAGGACAAAACATTTAGTAAAAACGCTATAAAATGCATAGGATCCGGATTATAATTCCTATAACTATAAGGTGTCAAGAAGAATTATGTA
>JACOXV010000070.1 GCA_016182225.1 Candidatus Levyibacteriota bacterium | reverse complement strand
GTAGTATTTGAAATTTGTAATATTTGTAGTATTCTTCTCCAGAGGAGAAGTATGGTTTTTTATTTAAAGTACAGACCTCAAAAAATAAAAGAGTTAGATAGTATTTCTCTTCAGGAAAAGTTGACCGCTATTCTATCCGGAAGACTTCCCGTGGCATCGCAAAAAAAACCAAAGAAAGATACCATTGCGCATGCATTTTTATTTACCGGCCCAAAAGGTTTGGGAAAGACATCAACTGCAAGAATAATTGCTAAGGCAGTCAACTGTACAAATAGAAAGTCTGAAAAAGATATTGAGCCATGCGATAGATGTAGTTCGTGTCTTTCAATAACGAATGGTTCTAATCTGGATGTTATAGAAATTGATGCAGCCTCAAACAGAGGGATTGATGAAATACGGGATCTTAGGGAAAAAATACGTCTTTCTCCCGTATCTTCTTTTAAAAAAGTCTATATCATAGACGAAGTTCACATGCTTACGACAGAAGCATTTAACGCTCTTCTCAAGACCCTTGAAGAGCCGCCCTTCCATGCTCTTTTTATTCTTTGTACAACCGATCCCCAAAAAGTTCCTGCTACCATAGCTTCCCGATGTTTTCATATAGCTTTTGAGAAGGCAACAGAAGAAGACATGCTTCGGTCCTTTCAAAGAATTGTTAAGGGAGAAAGAATGTCTATAGATAAAGATGCACTCTCTTTAATAGCAAGCCTGTCTGATGCAAGCTTCAGAGACGGCGCGAAAAATTTAGAAGAATTATCTCTTCTTGCCGGAAATAAAAAAATCACAAAAGAATTTGTAGAGAAAAAACTTAATATAGCAAATATTTCGGCCAATCTGGAGCTTTTTATGGAAGCTTTTATTTCAAAGAATACAAAAGAAGCATTGTCTGTAATTCAAAAGCTTGCAGATCAGGGAATTGATTTTAAATTCTTTATCGAAGAGTTGATAGAAGATATTCATGGGAAGCTTTTATCAAAAGTAGATAAGGGAGAAGAAGTCGGAAATTTAAAAGATGCAATAAGTCTTTTGGTAAGATCTCATCAGGAGCAAAAATATTCAATTCTTCCTCAACTTCCATTGGAGCTTGCGGTGATTGATTTTTCAGAAGAATCAGAAAGACCAGTTCAGGCTATGTTTGATGCGAAAGTAGTTAAAACTACTTCTTCTCCGAGTTCAAAAAATGATAAGATATTAGAGGAGCTGATAGCAAAAGTTAAAGAAAGTAATTATTCTGTGGCAGGAGTTTTGAGAGGCTGCAGGATAGAAGAAGCTGGTTCCGGAAAAATAATTATAATGACAACTTATAAATTTCATAAAGATAGATTATCTGAAGAAAAAATAACAGCATTGGTGGAAAAATCAGCGGAGGAAGTTTTAGGCGAAAAAGTTAAATTGTCAGTTAGGTTAGGGTCCGCCTAAAGAGTGGCGTTTGGAGGTGATAATTTATGATAAACCCTTTTGAACTTAAGAGAATGCGTGATCAAGCGATGCAGATTAAAAAGAAATTGGAGGTAATTGAGACAGAGATAGAAAAAAACGGGGTAAAAGTCGTAATTACGGGTGATCAAAGAATTAAAGATCTTCATTCTAACGGCAGATCAGACAATGATATCAAAGAAGCCGTTAATGAGGCATTTAAAAAATCTCAAGAAGCATCAGCCAAAGAATTAGCTCAAATGGAGGGAGGACTGTCGGCTCTCCTGGGAGGCAAATAATGCTTTTATATAGCGGAACCTCAAATATTTCTCTTGCGAAAAAAATTGCATCTTCTCTAAATCAGGAGTTAGGAAATTTGGAAATACACATTTTTCCAGATGGAGAACGAAGAGTTAGAGTAGAAGATAATGTAGTGGATCGGGATGTTGTTGTAATTCAGACAACTTCGCCAAAGCCGGAGCTTAATTATTTTGAACTTTTCTTTATAGCGGATGCGTTAAAAAGAAGCGGGGCTAAATCCGTAACCGCTGTTGTTGCGTATCTTGGTTATCAGCGTCAGGACCATGTTTTTAGGTCTGGCGAGGCAGTATCGATGGACGTGATAATAAAAAACCTCGAAAGTTTGGGAATTGATAAAGTAATTACGTTTGATCTCCACTCGATAAAAATTCCTGAGCTTTTTAAAATCCCGGTTGTTCATCTATCTGCGCTCCCGATTTTTGCAGAAGAAATAAAAAAGATAACAAATAATAAATTCGATGAAGCAGTGTTAGTCTCTCCGGATATGGGGGGAATACGAAGAATAGAAATGTTATCAGATATGCTGGGAGGAATTTCAAGTTCTAGTATTATAAAAAACAGAGATCTTAAGTCAGGAAACATCGAGTCAGCGGAAATTAACGGTGAGGTAAAACAAGTCGCATTTGTTGTAGATGATATGATTTCTACCGGAAGAACAATAATAGCAGGAGCAAATCTTCTCAAAGAAAAAGGAACAGAAGAAGTATATGTTTTTGCTACGCATCCTGTTTTTTCATTTGAAGATAAAGGGATTTTTGATGAGGACATAATTAAAAGAGTATTCGTTACAGATACTATAGAAATAGATATTAAGAAGAAGTTTGAGAAGCTTGAGGTTTTATCTATTGCCAATTTAATAGCAGAAGAATTAAAAAAACAGTGAAAATACCAAAAACTATACAGGATCTTATAGAATCTTTTGAGAAATTGCCGGGAATAGGGCCTAAAACAGCACAGCGCCTAACTTTTTACTTGCTCCATGTTCCGCAGGGCGAATTGGAGAAATTTGCAAATTCACTTATTGATTTAAAAACAAAAACCACAATTTGCTCTACATGTTACTCGATAGGTGAGAGCGACCCATGTGACATTTGCAGTAATCCGCAGAGAGACAGCTCAGTTATTTGTGTAGTTGAGGAACCACTTGATGTTCTCGCGATAGAGAAAAGCAGAAAATACAATGGTCTTTACCATGTTTTACATGGAAGGATAGATCCTCTAAATAGCATAGGACCGGATGAGATTTACATAAGACAGCTTTTTGATAGAGTGAAGAATTCTAAAAACGGAGGTTCGATTTCAGAGGTGATAATCGCTACAAATCCCACCATGGAAGGAGAAGCAACAGCTATGTATATAAGTAAACAACTCAAAGGTCAATCCGCCAGCTGGCGTACAAAAGTTAAAATTACAAGGATTGGCAGAGGACTTCCCGTGGGATCTGATTTGGAATATGCAGATGAAATAACACTGGAAAATGCTTTGCAGGGAAGACAGGAATATTAATTATGAATCCAAACGATGTATTCGGTGAAGTTTTGGAAAAAGGTCAACAGGTAGTTAGTGATACTGCAAAGGCAGCAAAGCAAGGAGCGATTGGTTTTGGAAAAGCGGCAGTAGGACAAGTTACAGGAAATGATCCAATCAAGGCCCAACAGCAAGAAATAATAAAGCAGAAAAAGATGAGCGATGAAGATGCTCAGAAATTTCTTAAAGATTTATATGGGCCTTCAAATCCTGATTCTGCTAATCAACCCCCCATCCAGAAAGATGCAAATATAGCAGCTCAAACAAGCAAAGATAAGGAAAAATTAAAAGTAGTTGATGCATCTCTCAAGCAAATGCTTCATAATCAAACCTATTTTGACCCTACATTTAATAGGCCAAAATCAGAAGAAGAACGGCCCGTTGAAAAAGTCGAAAGAGAAGAACAGGAAGGAAAAATGGAAGAATTGCAAAAAGCGAAAGAAAAGCCGGATCCATTGCAAAATGTGAAAACAGGAACAGGAGAAAGGGCAGTAGGAGTAAGCGGATAATGTATAATGCGCTGAGGTCGCCCCGCCAGGGCGGGGCTACCCGCGCAATTAATTATGAGAATTTACAATACGCTTTCACGTTCTGTTGAAGAGTTTGTTTCTTTACATGAAAAACAGGTATACATGTATACCTGTGGTCCAACTGTTTATGACTTTATGCATATTGGAAACCTTCGAACTTTTCTCTTGTCAGATTTGCTTGAGCGAGCACTTGAGTTTAACGGATACAGCGTAAAATCAATTCAAAACATCACAGATATTGATGACAAGATTATTAAAAGAGCAAAAGAGCGAAAAATCACAATTGAAGAACTTTCAAAAGAATATGAGA
>JACOXV010000069.1 GCA_016182225.1 Candidatus Levyibacteriota bacterium | reverse complement strand
AGTTCCTTGGGTAGTTGAACCAGCCAAGATAAGATTTCTTCCATATATATCTCCTTCTGCATCTATGGCAAACTTTACACCTCCTGCAACAGCTACTCCAAATAGATTTGAGTCTGCTGTTGCAGTTGAGGGATTAATATATACTGTCGCATCTGATACATTCCAGTTAACTGAGTCTATAGCCCATGTACCAGTGTGGGGAAGGCTTGGAACTTTTGTAAATCTTGCTCTTCCTGAAACAGTAGCATCTTCTCCGACACTTATTCCGCCTGATACAGTAAGTGACGTTAGATTGCCAACAGCTGTAATGTTGCTAAATGAGCCTGTTCTTAAATCTCCGTTTTCTATTGTTGAATCTTTAATCTGTGTTGTGGTTATCGATCCGTCTGCAAGATCTGTAGCCAGTATCGTCCCGTCCTTTATTTCACTGCTCTCAATTTCCTTTCCCAGATAAGAAACATCTGACGGCAAATAAGTAGAATCCAATATGCCTTTAGTGATATTTTCTGCATCAATATTAGTTAATTTCGATCCATTCCCAGAAAAGCTTTCGGCTATAATCCCGCCAACCAAACTTAACGCTCCTTCCGATGTTAAAAAGTTAGATTCAGAGAAAAAGTTAATTTTTTCCGAGGCTTCGATTGTTAATGGCTTAACGCTTGAGGAAAGCTCCCCATCAGAAAGCGTGGTTGATGCCTCTCCAACGGACAAAGAGTCAATAAATCTTCCTGTAGTAAACTGAGCTTTTTCTCCTTCCAAAGACACTTTATTTGCCAATGCAAGCTTTTTTGCTTTTTTATAAAATATAATCGGAGACTTCTCCGTTGACTTACCTACAAGTGAAAATAAATTACCCACTATTACGCTTAATGGGATATCTTTAGTTTCTGTTCCTAAAACTTGTATTCCTACAGGCTGACTTCGTATAAAAAGTAATAGAGTGCTAAAAATCACAGAAAAAACTGATAACGTAACTAGTGTGAAAATTAACTTCCTGTGGGATTGGAGAAAATAATGAGGAACTTCTTCTCTGACTTCGGTGAATTTTTCCAGCTGTGAAGAATCGTATCTTCTCTGCCCCCCTTCTGTTCTGATTGGTAGTAAAGCGCCTTTTTTATCCCACCTACGAAGCGTATCTATTGAAACATTAAGCTTCTTGGCAGCTTCTCCGATAGTCAGCAGCTCTTTTTCTTCCAGGGCAGGATCCATCTTGTCAACCTATGCATAAATACACAGATTTGCATAGGTTTCTTACTCAGTATGACGCTTTATGTTTGAGCTTGTCAATAAGCTGTTTGATATAGATTTTTAAGTTTTTACTGCAAAAACAAACACCCTCTCTAGTTACCTAGAATCCAAGCCACTTTTCAGTGGCGGACGGCCAAAAGGCCGAGGGTGTTTGCACCTTGTGTCATGCGGATATGTGTGGGAAATGATCTGCCAGATCAGGATAGCCGTCGTTTTGCATCCTCTCATAGGTCCATCCATGCCGGATAAGCCAATCGAGGATGATTTCGGCATCGTCGAGGTCTTCGGAGCTTGCCGCTCCAGTCCGACTTCGCTGTCGAATCCGAAACATCTGGTTGAGGATCTCTGACTCAGTCGCTGCCTGAAGCATCATCTTCCTGTATCTAGGACTTACCAGGCCAATACCCTCCAGAGGATGAGTTCGCCTTCCCTCCAGGACGGCGTGACTGAGCTTTACGCTCTCAACGATGACGCCGTTACGTTTCAGAAGAGCCTGCAGCTCTTCGAGAACATTCAGCCAGGAGTTGGGAAGAACGTATGAACCAGCAACACAAGGGTGTTCTGCTTCCATCGCGGCCTTCGCTACGTCGATCAGTTCGGGAAGGCTCTTGGCGCCTGACCAAACATAGCTCGCAACCCTGTCCTCTGCGCTGGTGGAAACCCGAATCCGTGTCTTTGCCATTGGAGATTCCTCCTGTTAGTGAATACGGTATCAAACAGATTACTTATCGATCATCTAGTATCCTCTTATTGCTTCCGCTATTTCAAGGTGCGAGCGAAGCGAGTCCACCAGAAAACTGCTCCGTAAGTCACGTCGAACGTGACCGAACGGTAAAGTTCGGCGGACAAAACTCCGCAAACATACATTAAATCTCTAATACTAGACGCATTTGTCTAGCTAGAAATTGAAAGCTTGAGGATTATAGTAAATAGATATTGAGAATGCAAAAATTGCATTACTGTATAGTATACTAGTGTACTATACAGTATAAAGCTAGAATAGGTGGGGGGGTTGTTTGGAAATTCTTTAAGTTAATTTTATCTATTTCCTTTTTGCGAAGACAAGGAGTCTTTTCCATGTGGTTCCCGGAGGCCCGCCCAAGGCGAGGCTCGCCGACGTTAAAATAAGTAGAGCTAGCTTTACTTTGGAGCAGCAAAAACCAAGAGGCGTTTCCATGTCGTTCCTGGCGGCCAGCAGGTTTGAAGAATTAACTGCTCTTCCCCACCCTGTGCTCCGGTTATGAAAGAAACGTCTTCTGCATCAACAATTCTTGTCTCGCTAACTTTATAGTTATAACGAGTCCCCTGATAAAACACCACTATGTCATCTCCTACAGATAGATCTTTAAGGAGATAAAATATAGCGTTATAGCGTCCGACATCCCAGAAATTGTCCGTCGAATGTGCAAAAAGATAAGTATTGCCCTCTCCTCCCGGAAATACAGTTCCTGCAGCGTGGGCTACTCCTTCTTTCAAAACCGGGAGAAAAGCTTCTTCATTGGTCGAGTCAACATTTGGGATTACTCTGGCATTTGCCCCAATTTTGGGTATCAAAAGACTAAAATTGGTATCGTAAGGTATCAAGATTTGCTTCGTTGAACCGGTCAGTACGTTTCCAAATCCTCCCGGCTGGGTCTGTCCTTTCTTTTCTGCGAGAAGCTTACCTAGTGGGCTTGTGATATCCTCAACTACTTCATATCGAATTCCCCTAGTTTGTATAATTTTGTAGTTTATTTCAAAATATATTGCCGGACCAAAAGTCGCTATCACTCCGTAAATAGCGAAAAGGAGTAAAAAATTTCCTATTGATCGAATTATTAAAAATTTAATCGCTTCTTTTCTAGTCATGATTTGCACCCCCGGCGGGAATCGAACCTGCATCAATCGCTTAGGATGCGACTACTCTATCCGTTGAGCTACGGGGGCTTAGTTTGTATTTTAACACAGGAAGCTATAAAATTGAAAAGATTTTAAATTTTGAATTTCAGTTTTGACTTTTGATTTTTGAGTTTTAAATTAGTATTCGGGGACTAGTTCATCGGTAGAACGCTCGGTTCGGGACCGAGAGGCACGCGGTTCAATTCCGCGGTCCCCGACAAAATTTCCCTCTTGAAATTTTTGGCGATTTGCTTCATTATTTATCCTATTGATGGAAAATCTAACGAAGAAAGAAAAAAGAGAACTCCGAAGGAACGAATGGCACGAAAAACAGCAAGCCATAGAGAGACAAGAAAAAATTAAGAAGTACTCGATTTGGGGAGGAATTGCCCTTTTTTTTGTAGGACTTCTTATTCTTCTAATCAAACTCGCAAGCTCTTCCCAATCTATCAGTCCAAACTCAGGCGCCTCGGTTCCTCCTGTTAAGGATTCGGATATAGTAATTGGTTCCGAATCTGCCCCGGTTACGCTTTTCGAATATGCAGACTTTCAGTGTCCGGCCTGCGCTTCTTACCATCCGGTCGTCAGACAACTTCTTTCCGAATATAACGGAAAATTAAAACTAGTCGCCAGAATGTTTCCTTTAACAAATATCCATCCCAAGGCTCTAATCTCGGGACAGGCCGCTTATGCTGCCTACAAACAAGGAAAATTTGCAGAAATGGCAGACCTTCTATATTCCAATCAGGATACTTGGGTAAATGCTAATAATCACGAAGAAATCTGGGGCTTAAGTCTACACCCACCTTCGGCCTAAACGGGAAAATAATTCCAAATCCTAAGGGCTACGAAGACTTCAAAAAGTTAATCGACGAGGCAATCTCCGAATTATAAATCAAAAATTAAATCTAAAATCTTAAGCGAGGGTGACAAAAGAGGAAGGGCTCCCCGACAGCGCACAGGCGAGTGAATCGTCGACGAGCACTGGCGGGAGGGAAACGTTTGGCAGGACCCCGAGCTGGGGCTACATCACATTCAAAACATCAGCAAGCTGTTTGATGAGGGTGACCGCAACTGGCGGAGCAAGCAGGCTGTAGGATTCGACTCCATTATCATCCTTCACTGTCCATGGCTTTTCCTTCACTTCTACCTTTTTCTCTTTTTCATTCCAATGCAATACATACTCAGGTGTCAGTTCATAGCGGTCGAAATATTTATCAGCCTCATCTACAGGCACATGGTTGCGAAGCAGAATTTTTGGTATACCGTGCAGTTCAAATACTTTGCGTAAAATATCTTCATCTTTTTCTAATCTTTCGCGGATTGGTCCGATACCTAAATCATCGCCTTCTTTTCTTACCATCCTGATATCGTTACACGTTGGATTATCACACATCAGATGGAACTTTCCGGTGCTCTCTTCATATTGAATGTCTTTTGTTACGAGAAGCTTTATGTTTCGTGAATTATTGCAATTTGGACAAACAACCCGATATTTTATCCTCTCATCGATTACGCTCATTGGGATATCAATCATCATAAAGAAATCCGGTTCGTCTCGATAATTTGCTAAATCCCTGAAAAAAAGCGAATAGGATATCTGGTCAATATCCCGAGGCAGTCCATCAAGAAAAATTGCCTTTTTGCCTACCTTGGCAATTCGCGCCTTAAGAAGTGCGAGAACAAATTCACTCGGTAGAAGTGTACTCTGCGATCTTCCATGGAGCCTTTCGACAGCCTCATCAAATGATATGAATCCCCGGTAGAATTTCTTTAGATTCTTATATTCATCAGTGGTTGTGAAATCATCCCAATTTGCATGAATTTCACGAACCAAATCACCTAATGCAACTGTGGCAATTTTATCTGTACCAAAAATCTCCCGAAGTAAGCTTGAATAAGTCCCTTTTCCTGAATTTTTTTTACCCAAGAAGAATCCCATGAAGGTTTGATTTTCTAGATATTTTGAAATCGCAGTAATTTCTTTCCCTACCTTTGCATGAAAATACTCTTTGCGCGCCTCCGGATCAGCAAGATCAAAGGTTTTGGTCAATCCCGGAACTTTTGTACTGGTAATCGGAAATTCTAATCCCTTCATAATCATTCATTTTAAATAGTAAATGGTAAATTGTAAATAGAGGAATTTAGGAAGTATCAGGTGTATCAGGAGTACCATGAGTATCAAGAGTTCCAAACATTATGTTAGTATTGTTTTATGGACAAATCAGCTAAGGGGTATCATAAATTAATCTTGTGGCAAAAATTTCAGTCATTACTTCAGGAAACTTATAAATTGGTCGACACTTTGCCCAAATCGGAAGAGTTTGGGTTGAAATCACAAATGAAGCGAGCGGTTGTTTCTGTTATTTCAAATTTCGTTGAGGGCTATCTTAAAAGTAGCAAAAAAGAAAAGCTGCGCTTTTTAGAAATTGCACAGACTTCACTTCTCGAACTTGAGGCACAGAGCGAAATTTGTTTGATTTTAAAATATTGGACAGATAGGGATTATGAGCAGTTTGAAATTAAAAGAAAAGAGGCATCCTATTTTCTTTTCCGTTACAAATCTTCAATCAGATAAGCCCCTGATACCTTTGATACCTTTGATACATTTGATACTTCTAAAGTTTCAGTAGTTTTTCAAATTTTTGTCTATTGGGGAAATTGCCTATCACTGCAAGATTGAGAGTAGATTCAATCAAATATTTTTTGGCGACTTCCAAAACATCTTCTACCTTAACTCTATCAATCTTTTTA
>JACOXV010000068.1 GCA_016182225.1 Candidatus Levyibacteriota bacterium | reverse complement strand
ACTCTTTATAGGTGGGAATTTTCTGAATTAAAAAGATTTGTTCCGGGAAATGTTTGGTCATTTTTAAGCAGAGGATCACTATTCTCAGATTTAGGCGTAGATAAAAAAGACACTGCAAAAGGATTAATTTATGAGATAGAAATCTTAGCAATTTCAACAACCTTTTTGTCCTTGCTTTCTATTCCCTTAGCTTACCAATACATTTCTCGATCGTCTATTTTTCTTGCTGGAGCTGTCTTTATCGGAATATTAATATTTACAGTTTTCTTTCTCTTTCCGAGCCTTTTTCCGATAAAAAGTTTAAGAAAACTACTGCCTGATATCCCTTTTCTTCAAAATTTAAAACTTTTAATTCTCGTTACGATGGCTTTTTTCTTCTTTGGAGCCGGAACATTTTTTTCTGCATTATCTGTCGTGGAAATTGACCTATCGAAATTTTTTGAATACGTTGGTTTTTTCTCCCTTTCTCTTTTAATTGGTTATTTATCAATAATCACCCCATCGGGACTCGGGGTCAGGGAGGGAGTGATAACTTTTGGACTCTCAAAAACTTTATCATTTCCTCAAGCTGCGCTCATCGCTATTTTTTCAAGAATAATGCTGATTGTTTCTGAGTTAATCTTTGCGCTAATAGTTTTTGTCTTAGCTAAATCTTTAAAAAAAACATTAAAGCAAATAGCGGATTTTATTAAAAAAAATAAACATGAAACAGCTTTAATTGTTCTTTTTGTTTTATACATAAGTTATTTTACAGCTGCAACCTTTCTTAAATACGATAACTACTACACAGGGCGGTTTGATTTGGGAAATATGGCACAAACTCTGTGGAATACATATCACGGAAGATTATTTATTCTTACAGATCCCAACGGTGTAGAGATCTTCTCGCGTCTTGCATTTCATGCAGACTTCATCCTAATCTTACTATCACCTTTGTATTTTTTTTGGGAAGATCCAAGGATTCTCTTACTGGTCCAAACCCTGATCCTTGGTGCCGGTGGAATCTTTGTTTATCTGATAGCAGGAAGTGTCCTAAAAAACAAAAATATTTCGTTGGTTTTAGCTTTTGCTTACTTTATAAATCCGGCAGTAAACTATGTGAATTTATTTGATTTTCATGGGGTAGCTCTGGCCACTACATTTTTTCTGGCAACCTTCTACTTTATTCTTAAGAAAAAATG
The DNA here is from genome assembly GCA_016182225.1 of Candidatus Levyibacteriota bacterium. GTDB lineage: Bacteria > Patescibacteriota > Microgenomatia > Levybacterales > UBA12049 > JACOXV01. Next base: position 2,980 of record JACOXV010000068.1, on the reverse strand, counting down.
GGTACTAGTCGTAGTATTTCTTTTCCTATCGGCAATTACTAAAGAGCAAGTTTGGCTTACGGTTGCGCTTTTCGGAGGATACATTTTTTTCTTTTACAAGCAAAAGTTACTGGGTTTATCAATTTTTGCAATTTCATCTTTAATTTTTTATTTTCTTATCTGGCACGCAATTCCAAACTCTTTAGGAGGAGACCATTTTGCGCTGCAATTTTATTCAGAATTGGGAAGTAGTCCTTCGGAAATTATAAAAGGCGTAATTCTTAATCCGGCGGGCACCGTACAAACCCTACTGCAAAGAGAACAGATGGACTTCATAAGACAAATTTTTTCTCCTCTTTCGTATCTTTCTTTGATTTTTCCTCCATTTCTTATCTTTGCCGGACCCGACCTAGCTATTAATTTACTAAGTGAAAACGGTAAACTTCACCAAATTTATTATCAATATTCATCAATCATCACACCGTTTATTTTTATTTCAGCTATTTATTCCATTTTTTATTTGAAAAAACATATACCTTCAATTCCCCTAAAGCTTTTCGCAATAATGATAATCTTTAGCTCTGTTTATTCTGCCTACTCATATGGACCTCTTCCTTTTGCCAAAAAAGAACAAACAGTTATGTTTACCAAACCACTCCCTGAAAGAACCACAGTCGATAATTTTATAGCGGGGCTTAGTGAGAATACTAAAATTTCGGCAAGCAATAATTTGGGATCTCATCTTTCCCACAGACATTACATTTATACAATTCCAAATGGATTGGATAGAGCAGACTATATCCTGCTTCTCATAAGAAAAGATAATGAGTTAAGTATAAAATCACCTATTGGTGTACTAAAAAGATTAGAAAAAAGTAATAAGTTTAAATTAGTTAAACAATACGGAAATTTTTATGCTTTTAAAAGAAATTAGAGTAATATAGACTTATGGTGACTGTCCTAAAAGCTTCCGGAGAAATAGAGCCATTTAGCGAAGACAAACTGCTTCTATCTATTAAGAGAGCGGGAATTCCTCCAAAACTGCATGCAGAAGTTTTATCACATATAAAAAATACTCTTTATAACAGGATTCCAACATCCGAAATTTATAACCACATACAGGAATATTTAGAAGAAACCGAAAAACCATACGAAAAAGCTAAATATTCACTTAAAAAAGCGATTATGGATTTAGGACCAACCGGTTTTCCTTTTGAAGTCTATGTTGCTGAAATCCTTAAGGCAATAGGATTTCACACAGAAGTAGGAAGGTTTATGACAGGGAAATGCGTAAATCATGAAGTTGATATATTAGCCTCAAAGGAGGGAAGAAAAGTCATGGTAGAGTGCAAATTCCATAATATGTCGGGCACCAGGTCAAATCTTCATGTCTCTCTTTATACAAAAGCAAGGTTTGATGATCTTAAAGACAAACACGGGCTTAACGAAGCACTGCTCGTCACTAATACGAAAATTACTCCGGATGCGCTCTCGTATGCCCTTTGTGAAAATATAAAAGTAATTAGCTGGAGCTATCCTGAAAATGAAAGCCTGAGGGATCTTATTGAAAAACATAAGCTTTATCCAATAACTCAGCTTACGGGAATTTCAAATTCACAAAAACAGGAACTTCTCTCTAAAAATATTGTTCTTATCCGCCAAATCGCGTCTAGTCCTATAAATCTTAATGAAATCTCACTTCCCGAAGCTAAAAAGAGGGAAATAATTAATGAAGCAGTCGGCATATTCTCTTCGTAAAATTTTGAACTATCTTCTAAGATGGTCTCTTCCTTCCAGAATTAGAAAAATTAAAATAGGAACAAAAGACAGAAGGCCAATGATTGCATCGCTTTGACTTATAGGCTCATTAACATAATTAAGATCTAGGAATCCTAGTAAAAGAATAAATCCTAACCATATCGTTGAGTATGCCCACAAAAGTATCATCCACCAAGACCATTTCTTGATTTGAGTTGGATTTTCCATACCATCACCTCCCTCCGGGCCAGACCTCCGGCTCTGAGAACCTCCCGGTTCGGAGAAAACCCATTTCTCCAAATTAAAGATTTATCCGAGTCGGCGACCGGGCCGGCAATCTTTTACTAAGAATAATACTGTTTTTGAGCTTCTTTTACAAGTTTTTGACGTTCAAATTTATCAGCCATGTAGCCATTGGGCATAGTTTTTAAATTTGGGCTATCATGGACAAACCCGTTTCTTATAGTATGGTCTCCGAATCTATCGTTAATCTCATCCATTGCTCTTTGTATTTTTGAGCCTTTATTTGATGATTCAAACAAAGATATAGTTAAATTTGCACTATCTTGCAAATTTCCTGCCCAAATACCCATTTGGCGAACCATCCTTTCGCAACGCTTCGGACAAGTCGCTTCGCAGTTTTTCCCACAATTTAAACAATTCCCAAATCCCCATTCGTCATAGAGTAACTTGCATAATTCAAAAATTTCCCGGCCAGAGTCTATGTAGTCAGTAATTGTTTTTCTACCATGGTAAACGCGCTCTCCGGTCAAATACATTCCAACAGTGCGGGCTTTTTTATTCAAACGTCTTAACTTTATTCCAACTTCTTCGCAGAGTTCAAAAACATTTTGTAAAATCAAACGCTGATTATATTCATTGTGAGGCAGGCAATAATTCCTTCCCACAGATTTAGTTTCAGTTGGAATATAATAGGGGATAATCTCTCTGTCATCTTTTGCCAAACCTATTTCTTTTAGAAAATGGCCTTCTACATCTTTAAATTCTGTAATTAAAAGATCAAGAGATGCCGCTCGGAGCTGCAGGGGAGTATAGATTCCAATCCTGTTTAAACGCTTCTCAACTCGAAATCCTATTCCGCAAAAATCAGTAAGCTTAACTCTGGAATAAACTCTCTCAACGGCTTCTGGTCTGATCTCTACAAAGCCGTTTGGTTTGTCCAGTCCTGAGCCAAGCTTAGCAAGAAGCTTGTTATGGGAAAGTCCTACAGAAACAGTAATAT
>JACOXV010000014.1 GCA_016182225.1 Candidatus Levyibacteriota bacterium | reverse complement strand
ATTTTTGGGAGCAAGAGATGTTCATAGAAAAGATGAAAAGGGAAGAAAAACCCACTGGGTGGCACTGGATTATAAAGTGCTTGTCAACGTGGGGAAAGTCAAAAATGTGGATCCAAGAAAACACGAAGCAGTTGAATGGTTTCGCCTTAATAATTTACCAAATCCCGTTCATTCTCAATTTCCGGATTTTATCAAAAGATATAAGAAGAAATTAATAAGCTAAGCCCTCCTCTTTTCTGGAACCCGCGGCAGGGCTTAATGTATGATATATCGATATATCATACACCGGCAAGTGATTCCTGGGCAGACTTGAGATTGGAATTGTACAAAACTGCTTTTTGGAATTCGATTCTTGCTGCTTGGGTATTTCCTTGTTTCTGATGAATTTTGCCGCGGAGAATGTAGAGTTCGCTGAAGGCGAGATTGTAGTTATCTAAACCTTTAAGAAGTATCCGACAATTACTCCTATAACAGTTGCGAGCCCTCCGATAATAAGTAGTTCTGCTGCAGACCTAAGAGGCCTGTGTTCTACAATTCGTCCTTTTACGTATCCAACTATCAAAAGTCCTGCAAATGCTGAAATTATGGCAATGTATCGGGCCAAGGGTTGAGGAAAAATTACAGTAGGCAGTACCGAAAACATTCCCCCAATGTAATAACTCACGAACATTATTGTCGCTCCCGTTAAAAGACTATCAGTATGTTTTCCGCTCTTATCCATTTGGTGGACTGCTTTTTCAGAAGAGTATTGTCCCGCAGCCATAGATGTAGCCTCCACAGTTACAGCAACAAGCGCAGCAAGAACTATTATTGCCTTGTTTTCGATTCCGGTACTAATTCCTACTACCACGCCGGTTGTTGAGACAAGTCCATCCTGAAGACCAAACATTAGAGAACGAAGATAATCCTCGTGAATATTTATTCTCACAAAATAATAGTATATTTTTTTACCCCATGATTCAATTGGTTTGTGTTTTTTTAATAAATTGTGTAAATTAGTCTCATTAAAATAAAGACTCCTTCGAGGAATAACCTTGATTTGTTTCGGGAAATTGCGGATTCGGTTCCTGCAATGATCGCGGTTTACAACATCAAAACCGAAGAGTACGTTTATGTAAATCGCGCAATTAAAAAACTATTAGGTTACACTCCATCTGATTTTACTAAGAAAGGACTAAAATTTGTCAGCTCTCTTGTTCATCCCGATGACATGTCGCGTCTTCTTCTGGAAAATAGTAAAGCTTTAAGAGAAGCAAATAAAAAAAGACATTCTTCAGACCGCAATCCAATTGTCAGCTTTGAATATCGGATGAAACATAAGAATGGAACATATAGATGGCTTCATACTGATGGAAGTGTTTTTTTTAGAGATGAAAAAGGAAAAGTAGAGTCGGTACTTAATGCTTCTTTGGACATAACAGGTAGGAAAGAGATAGAAGAAAAATATAAAAAAATAGCAGAAGAACTAGAAGAAAGGATAGCGGAAAGAACAAAAACACTTGAGCAAAGTGAAAAAAAGTTTCGTGCACTTGTAGAAAAAAGTTGGGAAGTAGTAGCTTTAGTAGATCGATCGGCAAAGATTTTGTATGCAACTCCTTCTATGATTCGGCTTTTTGGAAGAGACTACAAAGAATTTTTAGGAATGTCCGGAATTAAATTTATTCATCCCTTTGATGTTCCGCTTGTTTTGAAAACTCTTGCTAGGCTTATCTTAAAACCCAAAAGTTCTGAAACACTGGAGCTTCGGGTTAGGCATAAAGACGGAAGTTATAAATGGATTGAGGCAACAGGAACAAATCTTTTGAATGAGCCCGAGGTGGGGGCAATCGTTGTAAATTTCCGCGATATTACAGAAAGAAGAAAGGCGGCGGAAGAGCTTTTGGAGAGCGAGGAAAGATTACGAATCGCGACTGAAGCTGGACAGATCGGGATATGGGATTGGGATATTGTAAATAATAGGATTACGTGGTCAGATCGATTGTTTGAGATTTATGGAATTTCAAAAGAAGATTTTAGCGGAACAGTTGAAGAATATCTTAAAACAATTCATCCGCAAGATGTTAAATATGTAAATTCTCTTATCAAAAAATGCCTCGAAGGAAAAGCAGAGTATAAAGTTGAATATAGAGCTTTTGGGAAAGGCGGTTCTTTGATCTGGATTTCTGCTCAAGCCAAGGTAATTTTTGATTCAAAGGGTAAACCCTTAAGAATGCTTGGAGCATGTTTTGATATTACGGCCAGAAAAGAACAAGAACAACGAAAAGACGATTTTATTGCTCTTGCATCCCATGAACTGAAGACTCCAGTTACTTCCCTTAAGTTGTTTACGCAAAGTCTTAATAAAAGATTTAAAAAACAAAAAGACCATGAATTAGGAGGATATCTTTCTGCAATGGATAGGCAAATAGGGAAGCTTGTTAATCTTATAGATGACTTATTGGATGTATCACATGTTAGGTCAGGAAAAACTAACTACAAAATGGAACAATTCAGCTTTTCGGATTTAGCAAGAGAGGTCTCACAAAACATAGGCAGTATCGCAAAAAAACATAAAATTATAATAAAAGATAGATCAAAATCAGATGTGGTTGCGGATAAAGAAAGAATTAGTCAAGTTTTGACTAATCTTATCAACAATGCAATTAAATATTCGCCAAAAAGTAATAAGGTCATTGTGAGTTTTGAAAAAGATACAAGAAGTTTGATAGTCAGCGTAAGGGATTTTGGAATAGGAATTTCTGAGGATGATCAAGAAAGAGTTTTTGATAGATTCTTTCAGGCAGCAAATCCTAAAAGAAATACTTTTTCGGGTCTTGGGCTTGGACTATATATTTCAAAAGAAATAATCGATAGGCATGGAGGAAAAATTTGGCTGGAAAGTAAAGAAGGAAAGGGTTCTACGTTTTATTTTACTATTCCTAATAAAAGAAATTAATTTATGAAAAAAATTTTAGTTATTGATGATGATGAGGGAATTTTGGAGGCAATGAGGCTAACGCTTGTCACAGCTGGATATAGTGTTGAGACTCTCATAACAGACGGAAAAGATATTATTAAAAAAGTTAAGAACGTAAGTCCTGATTTAGTGATCCTAGATTATTTATTATCAGGACAGGAGGGTAAGAATATTTGCAAACAGTTAAAATCAGAAAGATCTACTGGAAAAATTCCAATTCTTATAACCTCTGCCCATCCAAATGTCGAGAAATTAGCGGTGGAGGCAGGAGCAGACGATTTCATTGAAAAACCATTTGATATAGATGAACTCCTAAATAAAATCAAAAAGAACATTCTGCTATAATTAGCCTCACTTGTCCCGTTAGATATTAAGCGGGATTTGTTAATCATTTAGAATGGAGGTAAAATATCTAACGGTATGAATTTAGGAATTGGGACGGTAAGAGCACAAATAGACATTCTGCCAGTCCTGAGCAAGGCCGAAGAATTAGCTTCCCGTTTGTTGTAAAAATCAAACTTCCGCCTCCAAGAATTGCTAGAGAAATTGTTGAAAGAAACGGACAGGGGAGAATAGTCCATTCAATAGTCCCAATCAAATAGATATTTAGATTGACAAGGCGCTAAAAAATGGTATTATCTGTTCATGGCAGTAGAAACTAACCAAGATTCGCAAATATCTCCAACCCCAGAGACTAACCGCTTTTTAGAGGATATTCAACAAGATGCGAGTGAAATTCTCGGATGGAGGCAAGAACTAGGACTTCGAGTAAAGACTACGTTAGCTGCAAGAGCACGTGAATTTGCAGGGTTTGGTTTTTTTGGTCGCATCCCCACGACAGACGATTTATGGTCTGATGATGCAGGAGGGGATGATGAAAATTCAGAGCAATTAGGTTTAGCTATAGATAGGGAGATTGATTCTGATGATGGATATACCCATGACGGAGTTGTTATGACTCCGGATGGAGTTTTATGGACAGGATATGCAAATGACGGTAGATGGGGAGAAGGATTTGCTTTTGATTTCGACGCAGCGACAGAAGTGCCTCTTGAAGACTATCTAAGATATTTTGATGAAGCGATCCGAGCAATGAAATATACAGTTGATGAAAAAACAGGGGTCCATGCCGCGGAGTTTAGGGAAGAACAAGCAAGAAAAATGGTTTTACATGTACAACAGATAGAGGCGGATAATCAGAGATACGGAATTGAAGGCGCTGAATTTACAAGTCCATATTCGGGAATGATTGAAAAAGCAAATGATTTTACGAAGCGTATTGCAAGAATCCGAGAAATGGTGGCGCAAGGTGACAAAGGAATTACAGTTGAGCAATTCAAATCCTGATAATCATCAACCATTAGGTATTAGTCTGGATGGGGCACGAGAATTAGTTTTTATGGCGGGGATCTTAGTATCCTCACGAGACACAGAGATAGGTAAAGATTTATATGACCTCGCAACTGGTATGTGGAATGGTCCTTCTGGGAGTAGTTATCTAGTGAGAAGAGCAAACGTGGTGCCCTATAGAGATAATCCGGAAAATGAAAGAGTATATTATGCAATGGCAGTGCTCTTGGCAGATAGATATCGCGAGGGAGAACAGATGTTATCTGTTCCAGAATTTAAACAAGCCCCACCCGATATCGTGACGGATCGTTACGGAACAATCTCGTCAGAAGAGATTACTGATTGGTTACTAAATAAATCTGTGGCCGTACCTTCTAAATAAGTTATTTCTCTTTAATATCTACTTCAGTTGAGTTAAAATAGAGCGATGAACTTAGGGATCGGGAAAGTCAGGTTACTAACCCAACTTTACAATTCAGCTTCAAATTCAAGCTACCCAAGACTAGGGCTTACTTTCGGGGTTTAGGACAGCATGTATTTCCATTATGATAACAAAATCACAAAAACAAAAGGCTGTAGGGCACATAATTTATGAATTCATGATGTTTAGAAGGACTAGTGAATTTTTAATGTCTCCGATTTCAGACCAGCTAATGAAGAATATTATTATTGAATCGTTTGCTATCCATAGTCGGACTTTATTTGATTTCTTTTATAAAAACCGTGGTCAACCTGATGATATTATTGCTTTAGATTATATTCATCCAAATAAAAAATTCAACCCAGCAAAGGAAGGTCTTAGTAACTTATCCCAAAAAGCCAATAAACAAGTTTCGCATTTAACCTATGCACGGAACAAATATAATATTAGAACTAAAGGATGGAATGTAATCAAGATTAAATCGAGAATGGAGTTAACCATCAAGTCTTTCATGAAAATGCTTGAAGGTGAAGAGAAAGACTGGTTCGAGAAAAAGATTAGAGAATATAATATTGATCCTGTAACTTTCCCATAGTTTGCTATAATTAGCCTCATGAAAATATATATTTTTGGAGCTGGGGCATCTTTCGGGTCACAAAATAATGAATTTCCTAATACGAGTCCGTCAAGAGCTCCACTCATTGATGAAATATTTGATCCTCGATACCAGCCGTTATCTCTATATATGTTATCTCCCTCAGAGCTCGATTTTTTTAGGCAAGAAGTTAATAAGAGGGAAGATAAATCCGTTGAAAAATGGCTGGAAAGTCAATGGAATGCTATTAAAGATATAAAAGTTAATGCTACAAAGAATTATCAGACAAGATTGTTTGGACATAAAGTTCTTTATCTTTGGAATGTTATGCGTAGCGTTTCAAATTCTTACAGTGAAAGCAATGTATACAGATCTTTTTTATCAAATCTAAGAGATGCGAATAATAATTTTGGGCTAATTAGCTTTAATTATGACACCTTGTTAGATCGAGCTTATCAAGATATTTTCGGGAATACATTTATTACTATAGAAAACTATCTTGAAGAAAATTTTGTAAAACCGCATGGATCCGTCAACTGGTTGTTAGAAAAAAGAGATACCGATCCAACAGTACCACATAACCACGATACTGCTTTAAGGATTAAAATGGCAATGAATCAATTTTTTATGAATGGTTCAATTTCGCTCTCAAAACTTCAAGTGATTGATCCATCATTGGAACAATGGCGCCATGAAAATGTTGCTGTTGTATGGGAGCGCCTAGGGCGTCCTTATTTTTATCCACTAATTTTTATGCCTCTTGCTCAAAAAGATTTAAGTCATATCAATGATTTTTATGAACAAGTAATAGGTAAAGCGAGGGAAATGCTAATGCAAGCAGAAGAAATATATATAATAGGTTATCGTGCTCGGGATGAGATAATTAAAGAGTTACTTAAATTTGTTCCCAAAGACACACCTCTACATGTGGTTTCAGATACGAAAGCTATTCCTATATCAAACGAGATAAGGGGATGGGCGACCAATTTAAAAGAAGGGAGTATGATTAATGGGGGTTTTGCAGAATTCAATAGATTACATTTTAAAAAACCAGGAGAATTTTAATTTATGAAAGGAAAAGTTGGGATATGAACCTATCTGTAGGAATCGTGGGATTGCCAAACGTTGGGAAGTCTACTTTGTTTAATGCGCTTTTGAAGCGCCAGCAGGCATTGGTAGCAAATTATCCTTTTGCAACAATTGAACCAAATGTTGGCATA
>JACOXV010000012.1 GCA_016182225.1 Candidatus Levyibacteriota bacterium | reverse complement strand
ATAGAACAAATCCAGGCTTTATTTCAAAATTTACCTAAATATGTAGGGGATGCATCAAGAACTTTTGGAATCAACCTAAGTATTCAGCAAGTAAACTCCATAGCAAACCCTTCCTTTTCATCTATTGGAGCGAATGCCTTCTCTCTTACGGGAAAAGTCTTCGGAGGTCTTTTTTCGGTTCTTACTATTTTTATCGTCAGCCTTTATATGCTTTTAGATCATGAGAAAATTCAAAAATTCCCAATCTATTTTTTCCCAAGAAGAATGGAGAAGCAGGTTATCGAAACTCAAAAACTCATTGAAGAAAAACTTGGCGCTTGGCTTCGAGGACAGGTATTTCTATCATTTGTAATCGGATTTATCACATGGATTTCTCTTACCGTTGTAGGGATTGAATATGCACTGCCTTTGGCGCTTCTTGCCGGAATGCTTGAAGTAATTCCAACTCTCGGACCAATAATTGCTGCAGTTCCTGCTGTTATAGTGGCATTTGCAGTATCTCCGGCTACAGCAGCCTTGGTAACAGTTGTTTATGTAATCATTCAGCTGGCGGAAAACAACATTTTAGTTCCCAAAATTATGCAGAAGGCAGTAGGACTAAATCCTGTAGCTATAATTGTTGCAATCCTTATAGGCGGAAAAGTCCTGGGGATCCTCGGAGCACTTCTTTCTATTCCTTTTCTTTCAGTATTAATAATAGTCTACAAACAACTCCGCCACTTACAATAAATATTTGATCTCCAAACTCAGGTTTGCTAAAATTAACAGACTCGCGGGTGTAGTTCAGCGGTAGAACATCTGCTTTCCAAGCAGAATGTCGTGGGTTCGATTCCCATCGCCCGCTCTATATGACAATTACGTACAGAAAAGTGCATAAAGTTACTTGACAAATACATAAACAACAATAAATGAAAAGAATCATCTTATTTTCAACACCAACACCTAGCAATCTAGATAAAATCTTGAGTCTGGTTTTTCCAAAAGAAATAGAGCATAAGGTATTTGCGTACATGCCTAGTGATGGAGCGAATTGTCCACAAAAATACAGAGACGAATGGAAAGGTTATGCTAAAAAACATGGTGCTAAATTTGTCTATGTCGACAATTCCAAGGAAAACGCATCTGATGAGGTTAACAAATTGATAGGAGCCAATATCTTAATTATTACTGGGGGGAACACTTTCAAACTTCTTGATAATCTCCGAAAATCTGGACTAGATAAGGCAATCAAGAAATTTTCTTTCAAAAGCGAATTTGTATTAGCTGGATTTAGTGCTGGTGCGCTAGTATTAACACCCACTATCGAAGTTTGTAATTTAACTAATTACGATAAAAATGAAGTTGGATTAAAGGATTTAACTGGTCTTGGTGTTGTTAATTTTGAAGTATTTCCTCACTATTCAGAACAAAAACACAATGCTTTATTGAACGAGTACAAAACTCATGCCAAAAACGAGGTTAAAGAGATTACAAATGAGGATTGTATCGTTTTAGATCTTTAAAACTTTGAATTCCGAGATGTTCTTTTAAAATCTCAAGTTGTGAAATAAGATCAGTTGTAACGTAATAGCGGAGACCTATTTTAACAGCAGTAATTAAAGGAATACTTGGATCGAGCAGATATTGTTTGATATATTCGTCCAGGCTAAATAGGTCCGAGCCAATTACGGTTACCCACTCAGATTAACCTCCAAATAATAGCGGTTTACACAGAAATGGAATAATCGACTCTTTTATTGTATGATTCTGCTGTTAATGACAGAATACGGTGATAGAAGAGTTAGAATCATAGGGTCCGGATCTAGAGAGCATGCTCTCTTAAACTTAGCAAAACAATCTCCCCAAATCTCATATATCGATATTACACCTGGTAATGGAGGAACAGAAGCATACAATGTTCCAATTTCAGCTACTGATATTAAAACTCAGGTAGAAGACGCAAAAGCGCGACGCATAGATACAGTAATAGTTGGTCCGGAAGATCCGCTAGCGCTTGGAATACGTGATCGAATGAACGCCGTGGGAATTGATGTTTTTGGACCAACCGCACAGGAGGCGATGATTGAATCTAGCAAATGGTTTGCAATTGAACTTATGAGAGATGCGGGCATTAGACACCCCGAGACTCAAGCTTTTTATGATTTTGGATCTGCCAGGGCATATGTCATGGATCGGGGATTTAATAATATAGTTTTAAAAAGGGACGGATTATTGGGAGGAAAGGGCGTTTCGGTACCTGACTCGCTTGAAGAAGCTGAAGTCGCGCTCATAAATGCTTTCCGAAATAAAGCCCCCAGAGAGCCTATTCTTGTTCAGAATAGAATTGAAGGAGTAGAAACATCATTTATGGCTTTTGTTGATGGAGAGCATATCGTCCCTCTCTTGTCTTCACGGGATTATAAACGAGTTGGAGAAGGTGACAGCGGACCAAACACCGGAGGAATGGGTGCAATTGCCCCGGATAAAACTGCCACTGCGGCGCTTCACAAAAGAATTATGAAAGAAATCATGTATCCAATTGTTTTAGAGATGCGAAAAAGAGGAATGAGGTATAAAGGAATCCTTTATGCCGGTCTAATGATTGACGAAGATGGAAACCCTATTGTTATTGAATTTAACTCTCGAGGGGGAGACCCTGAGCTACCTGTAATTTCGATTCTTTTTTCTCCGGAGTTTGATATTCTCGAGGTAATAGACGCAGTTAAAAATGGCACGCTAAGTGAAAATCAGCTAAGATTTTTAGAAAATATGTTTGCTGTTGGTATTGTGGCTTCATCTAAAGGATATCCTGGAAAATATGACGTGGGAAAATTAATTTCAGGTCTAGATCAGAAACTCGATGACGATTCATTTCTCTTCCATGCAGGAACAAAAATTGGTAGAAATGGCGTTTATACAAACGGTGGACGAGTTGTATTGGCAGTAGGGAGAGGAGAAAGTTTTAAAGATGCCAAAAAAAAGGCTACAAATGTCATCAGTAAAGTAATTTTCGAAGGAAAACACCAAAGAAATGATATTGGGGATTTTTGATAAAAATTCTAAAAATTACAGCAACAGAACTGTAGTATATGCAGAAATGAATAGAGTAGCCCTCGGAGAAAGAAACAAACAGGATTAGTTTATCGATATACTAGAGGATCCCGCGTAAAGATCGTGCTGTGCTTGCAGAATTGCTTGTAGTGCTTGTACTCCTAAGATATATATATCTCCAATAACCATAGGTTTTCCTGCTCTAACTTCTGCTTCAATATCTCGATCAACCATTTCCCAAAACATTTTAAGCTCAGGGCTCAGCGCCTCATCTCTTTCCCTTCTTTTTTTTCTTTTTTCTATTTCTGAAAGTACCCAATCTGCTCCCTGAGCAACTGTTCCAGGTGTAAAGCCTGGATGACTCCTTCTTCTATTTAAATGGTATTCATCTTTCACCCTATCGGTAACTGGCATGGGTACTCCGCCTGCTTTTCTTGCAGATCGTGCAAAAATTTCATAATAGATTGAGGACCATTTAATTGAAAGTTCGCTGTCTTGCATTGGTCGCGTAGGATCAATATAGGCGATTAAGTTGGGGTTATCTATTCCCATCCTGTGCTCTAACGCCACTTTGAAAACAGACGGATCTTGACTGTAATCAGCCAAAACTTCATCAAAAACTCCCAGATAAGGTGGAACTAGGGAGGGCATGACAAGTCCTAACTCGGCAATATCTCTAGGCGTTTTTGGATCTTCAGGAAAACTCATAGTAGTGAATTTTAACAAAAGCGAGGTAAAGATTCAATTCAAGTTGATTCCTCGTATAATTCAAGGTAAAATATGAGTGCGCCGCGGTGGTGGAATGGTAGACACGAAGGCCTTAAGAGCCTTTACCCGCAAGGGTGTGGAGGTTCGAATCCTCTTCGCGGTACAGTAGCGGGGAGTAGCTCAGTTGGCTAGAGCGCGCGGTTTGGGACCGTGAGGTCGGAGGTTCGAGTCCTCTTTCCCCGACACCTTCAATTATATATACTTAAAAACCTTATTGACCCCGTTAGAAATCTTGCTCAAACCAAGATTCTAATGTTTAGAACTATGATGAAATTATTTCTAACGGGGTTGACGTCTTATTTTCTTTTTGTTAGACTAAACTCCCAGAGTAAGTTTGAACATTCAAACAACATCTGGTTATGGAAAGTAGCAAGATAAACGGCAGATTCAAAGGTAAGGACATTTTATCCCTCGATCAATTTTCCCCATTAGATATTTCTAAACTTTTTAAAATTACTAAGAAAATGAAGGAAATTGGCTTTAATGCCAAACCTTCTAATCTCCTTAAGGGTAACATCGTTACCCTTATTTTTTATGAACCATCATCGCGCACTTTCGGTTCTTTCGGAGCTGCTGTAAAACAACTCGGAGGACAAACAATTGAAGTTCATGATGTCTCGGCTACCTCTGTTGCCAAAGGTGAATCACTTGAGGATACGATCCGCGTATTTGAAGCATATTGCGATGCA
>JACOXV010000003.1 GCA_016182225.1 Candidatus Levyibacteriota bacterium | reverse complement strand
TATAGTTTTGGCTCCGTGGTGGATACTTGGCACTCTTATTCCAGGTAGTAAAATCAGCTTTAGCTTATGGTTTCGAGACATGCTAGGAAATCTAGCAGTTTTCCCCACTGCTCTTATAATGCTTACTTTTGCAAACATTTTCAGTAAAGCATTTAGTGTTTCTGAGACTGTACCATTTAACCCGCCCTTACTTGGATTACCAGGCCAAGACGGTAACGTTCTAGGATCATTGGTAGCAATGGGTTTTATACTTATGACCCCTGAAGCATTAAAAATCGCAAAAGGCCTGTTCCAGGCTCCACCTCTTAACCTTGCATCAATTATGCCGCCTCTTGCTGCTGGGGCAAGCGTTCCTGCCTATATGGTAAGAAAACCTTGGGAGATAATTAAAAAAGCAAGTCAATATGAATTTACTGGACAAAAAGTCGGCCTTACCAGAGCCATCTTTCCTTTTGCACCACCCAAGCCCTTCACGGGAAGACCAGGAGAAGAGACGCCACCTGAGACAAAAGGACGAACCTAAGCTTAATTATTTATTTATTTTTTATTCCTAAGCCTTCTGTGATTTCTTTTGGAAAAAGAGCTCTTACTATAGCTATTCCTAAGAGCGGACCCATCATTAAAATTAAATACCTTGCTATTCTTTTAAGATTTGCGCCTCGGTCAGCTTTTAATTCTTTTCTCAATCTCTCAAGCTGGGACTCAGACAGCCCTTTGGAAATATCTGAGGATATTATTCCATTCCGAGCAAGGCTTATTAAATAATCATTGGCGTCTGCTTCATCGTATGAGATATTAGAACTTGCCCAATATTTCTCCATTTCAGACGTAGGTTTTCTTGTTAATCTGTAAAGAAGTTCTCCCCATTTTGCCCCATTATATATTTGTGCCATTTCAAGCCAGGATTTAATAAATGGTTCCATATATTTTTGTGCACCATCTCTGCTATGTACTCTTGCTATTGCCTCTACTGCTTTACTGAAACGCTCAGCAGAGCCTTTTACAGGATTTTCAACAAGTCCATTCATTTCGCCAAACCCTTCTACTAAATTAGCTTGATCGCTTCCTAGAATTCTAGCAATATTTTCAGTACCCAATCCTGCGTAGGACTCTCCAGTTTGTTCTATGGCAGCATGAGGTATATCATTTGCCAGAAAGCTGAATGGCAGCTTCGCTTCTGAAAGATAGTTACTCGCCAAAACTGCCTCATCTAAAACCTTTTTTAACACAACCTTCTCAGGGTCACTAAGAGTATTTCCATATTCTTCTCCGAAATACTCGTTAATAAATTTATATTTATATTCCTCTTTTACTCCGGCAACGACGAGCTTCTTTTTGCCATGGCTATCTACCTCTTCTTTTGTGTCCAGAGCATTCAGAAATTCTTGAGCATTTCTTTCAAGATCTGAGGAGTCTCTTGTAACTCGTACAATTCTACCTTCCTCATCAGTTTGAAAGTATTTTCCGCCTTCCTTATTAAGTCTTGCCAGGTTGGCTATGCCTATTTTCGAAGCTTTCCTTATGGGCTTACCATCTGCATCTTTTCTAATATTTCCACTCTCATCTAATTCATATCCTCTTGTTAAAGCATCCCATATAGTCCTTTCATTTGCGGACAAATTTTTTAAAACATCTGGTCTCATTGCCGCTATTCCCATTGGATCAAAAACAGCTCTTTTTACCCATAATTTTTTCTTAAGATCTCCCGGAACTAATTCTCCTGTGTGTTTTATGAGAGATGAGATATAGAGCTCTTGTCCCAATGCAATCTTTTCGATTTCTCCTGCTACTTCTTTTCTTATCTTATTTTTTTTAGCCTCATCCGCAGCTTCAAATCCCAGAGCAGAATCGTACCCAACGTCATTTTTTACAGAAATCCTTCTGGTCACTTCATCAAGATATTGGAGAAGAATAATTTCTTCTCCATTCACCCTGATCTTGACATCCCCAAGAAACATTAGCTGAGACCTCCATCCATGGCTCTCCATATCCAGGGCTCCAAGTCCATTCACTAACCATGCATTTTCTCCAATACCAAAAAGTGTTTTATCATTACTCGCTGCATTTTTGTCTCTTTTCAGATTACCTAGAATTTTTTTCAGGAATTCTTTTGGCCCTGGGGCTGATGCAAAATAACGTGCCCCAGCAAGTTTAAAAGTAGCAATAGTTCTGACAATGTATTCATACGGTAAGGAACCAACTCTATCAGCAGAGCCTGGAGGAATATTCCCAAGAGATGAGTACATAGCAAATCTCTGCGTTCCTGCAAAAAATGTTTTTCCAATTGATAATGCTCTTTCTATCTCCCAATCAGTAAGAGGTCGCTCAAAAAATTCTTCTCCTTCTTTTATTGTTTTCTTGAGCTTTTTTTGAGTCTGCATTGTCCGCAAGACATTTTTAACTTGATTATCTACATCTTCCAAATCTCCATTATTTAACCATTCTTTTCTTTCAGCCACTTTTTGAGCTGTAAATGATTCATAAAGCGCTAAAACTTCCCTTGCTCCTACAATTTTGTTTCTCATAAAATCAAGCCCCTGGGCTTTAAGACCCGCCCCGACAAATTTTTTATACTCTTCTTGATTATCTAGATTTCTTCGAAGCTCATGAGCCATTTGTCTAACTTCGATAAGTGAGTTCAGATAACGCGCGAACTCATCACCTAAGTCCCTACTTGATGATTGAAGACCTGTCACGTTGTCTCTTGCTACATAACCTCCGATATTATAATGAGACTCAGGGGAAAGCTCAGGAAGACCGATTATTTCCTCAGTCATCCACTCGAAAAGAAGTTTTTTTGATTCTTTTGAAATATTAACTCCCTGTGGATTAATAAGGCGGCTAACCAATCGTAAATAATCTCTAGACGAGGGGTTGGCGTTTCTCTCAATCCATTCTTTAAGTTCGGGAAGATTGTTAAAATCAGGATTTGGACTTTCAAGTATCGTTCTTACATTTTCTTGTTGTAAAATACGATCCAATTCGTTCAGGGCAGCTGCAGTTGCTCGAGTATCAGCATCCATCTGGAGGCCTTCTGGGACAAATCTTCTACGAAGTTGATCTATTAAAACCCTTGGGTTTCCCCGATTTCTGTCTATATCTTCTTGAGAAATTCCATTTTCCCGAAGTATTCTTTCTAAATTTTGATCAATTCTATCTGGGATTCTATCGCCTATCCGATTAAGATAGTCTCTTGCTTCCCTTGTAAGAGTCTGCCTTCTTGGTTCCACTGGGACAGTCTGTTCCTGATTCTGAGGCTGCTGCTCTGGCCTTTGTTCATTAGTCCTTTCTCCCTCTTCTCTTCTTTGAATCTCCTCAGCTTGTACTGGCACAGCCTGCCTGGCAGCAGGAGTTTCCGGTTGATTGGTCTGTGGGACTGCATTTATATTTCCTTCTGTATTTCTTGCGGCATCAGGCATAAAATATCTACCTCCATTTTCTAGTGTAGGTTGGGACTGATAGCTTGTCAATTCATTTACCATGGCCTGCAGTTTACACTGAGCATAACCGAAGTGCTTTACATTTCGGCCACAAAATCCAGACATGAAGATTACGTTTTTAACTTGCAATTCATGGTTGATTTTGTTTACGATAGATTTGTGATCAAGAAAATTTTTCTTTCCGTTTTCTTTATTTTCTGTTTTCTTTTGCTATCTTTTTCTTTTCCCAGGTCTTCCTATGCAGCAGAATGCACATTTGAAACCGATCCGGTTGAAGTAACCACAGACATGAATCAGGTTAATTTAACAATTAAATCAAGAGATCTGATAAATGGACAAAAATATTACGTGGATATTGGTGGTTGGAAACAAGGGTCAGGTAGTCCTAGGATGGCAGTAGGAGGAACTAAATATGAATTTAATAATGGCAGCCTTATAGTAGAGGGGGCAAGATATTATAATAGAAGGACTTTCGCCTCTCCATCTGTTCCAGTTAGTGTGATAGAAATTAGCAATAATAAGCCTATCTGTAGTGGCTCCATTCCAGTAAAGGAGCGTACTGTTATTGAAGATCACTGTTCGATTGATTTTCTTACTGATTTAAGACCTAGCAATAGTTTAGTTTTTAAAGTAAACGGACTGGAAACAAATGCCCCGAGAGGAGTAAGAGTAAGACAAGGCGGCAAAGACGGACCTGAAGCTTTCGATAGTACTTGTAAAACTCGCGATGAACTAATGGAACGTTTTGAATTGTCAGGCTATTCCTATACCGGAGGACAAACTTATTATTTAGAAATCACTAGAGACTGCGATGCTTTTAGCCACGCTACGGGACCAAGGCTATGCTCTACACAATTTGATATTTTGGCCGACGGCGGGTCCAAAAGAGGAGGAGAGGATGATGAGTGCAACGCAACAACAAAATGCGCAGATAAACTTATTTGTGTTACTGACTCTACGGGAAAAGGCACATGCGAAGAGACACCGGAGAATTTAGAATCAACTAAATGCGACATCAGCTGTCCTGCTGATCAAGAGTGTTTTATAACAGGCGACGGGCCTAGGTGTTTAACTGTTTATAGGTCTCCCTGCACCCAAGAAGGGGGCAATAATAAATGTCTAGCCATCTCCTCAGGACTTGGAATAAGCATTCCCACAGAACCCATTCCTTTTTTGAAAAAACTTATGAGTATTCTTCTAGGTCTCGCAGGAGGAATAGCTTTAGTTATTATAATAATATCAGGATATCGACTTATGATATCCCAGGGAGATGCAGAAAAAATAAAAGGAGCACGGGAAATGCTGACAGCAGCTATAGTTGGCCTCCTTTTTATCATATTTTCCTTGGTAATTCTTCAATTTATAACCGTTGACATTCTCCAAATTCCTGGTTTCTCAGGGTAAACCATAATTCCTAATTCATGATTCAAAATTCAATTTCAAAATTAGCCTTATCCATACCTCAATTTGGAGAAGTTAAAGGCCCTCCCGGCGTTCCAACTGGAGGAAAAAGTTCTGTATATGAAATAATCCAATTCGGGATCGAGCTTCTCATAGTAGGAGGAATTCTCCTTGCATTAGTATTTCTTATTTATGGAGGAGTCCAGTGGATAACATCAGGTGGAAGTAAAGGAGGCGTTGAGGCTGCCAGAAATAAAATTATCTATGCAATAATCGGTCTTGTGGTAATATTTCTTTCTTTTTTCATAATTAATTTTATAGAACACTTCTTCAAAATAAATTTAATTAGATAAATGAGGCTAAACATACCTCTTGACAAAAGGAAAAATAACTACTACGCTAAATTATAGATACATGAGAAAAGTTATTAATACAGCTCTTTATTCTCCTTTGTTCTTAGCCTTGGCTCCATCTGTTTTTGCTCAAAAGGCAGAAGTTAATAACCCAATAGATGCATGTCCTGATGATAAAAGCTTTAAGGTCCTTTGCGATCTTGGAGCGGGTAATTTTGGGGCAATTCTGGGACCCCTAATTACCTTAATTTTTGTAATTGCCATTCTTATTTCTCTAGGATTCTTAATTTTTGGCGGTATCAGATGGATAACATCCGGCGGAGATAAAGGTGGAGTAGAAGGAGCAAGAAATATTATCGTAGCTGCTCTAGTAGGACTCGTGATCGTATTCTTATCATATTTTGTACTAAATCTAATACTTCAGTTCTTCTTTGAGGGAGTAAGCCTGAGTAATCTTCCTCTTCCCGACCTGGATCTTTAATTATCTCTCTTGTTTTATCCTACATTTTTCTGTTAAGCTTTTTTTATGGATTTGGATAGAGTTGCTAACTGCGTTGTCGATAAAAATGCTGTAGAAGGAGGCGTTCTTACTCTTTCATGCATTCCCCAAGTATTTCAAAATATCGTAGTATGGCTTCTTCTTTTTGCAGGAGTCGGGGCGCTTTTTTTCTTAATTTTAGGCGGCTATAAATTCATTACATCAGGAGGAGACGCTAAATCTGCCGAGGGAGCGAGAAAAACTATCACCTACGCAATCATAGGGCTTCTCTTGATACTTCTATCCTTCTTCATCATAAATTCTATTGCTTACTTTACTGGGGTTGGTTGTATAACAAAATTTGGATTTGGTTGCAGCTAGACTTTTAATCAGGTTCTTGCGTAGTTTTTAAACACATTTACTCCCTTAAGACCGACTCCTCCCCCGGCTACAGCTCCTCCTCCGCCCATCGCGCCAGCCAATGCCGTTGCGCCAAGTACTGGAGCAGCTACCGCTCCCACAGCTCCCGCTCCAAGCAGACTCAAAAGAAATAGAATCGTCTTAATATCTTTACCGCTCTTACCCGCTAATAACTTATCTATTCCATCTTTTATATCAGCATTAAATATTCCATTTTCTTTAAGAAACTTACCAATATTTTCCTGATTTGCTTTATTCTCAAGCGCCTTTTGAAGAAGCCCTTGTCCCCAAGGAGTAGCTTGAATGAAACGTGCGTCACTTTCTCTGAATCGTCCTCCAATCCTTAGATATTCAGTAAACAACTGCTCTGCCAACTCGACTTTTTTCGCGTGTACCCATCCTGCGTCTTTCAATTTTTCATCAATTTCTTGGGATGAAAGAGCGCTCTTTGCTTCTCTTCCAGTTCCCTCTTTATAACCTTCGAGTACTTTTCGCAATAGCTTATCTGCGCCTTGCGAATCAACTATGAGTAATTTGACATCGCGTTCAATCTGAGCCCTAATGGGTCTTTTTTCTGCAGCTGTAAATATATACCCCACTCTTCCTCCGGTTCCACGGATTCTTCTTCTGCCATATCTTTCCCATCTATATTGCTTCGCATTTTCGATTGCGCCATCAAATCTATTAGTTCTTAATTCTTCTTCTCCCTGAAGAGTAGCTGTTTGACCTTCATTTGCCTTCGTGTATTTTCCCTCCATATACTTCACGGCTGCTTTTGTTGCTGCTTGAGAAATGCCGTCAGCATACTCCATTTCAGCCTGTCGAAGCCTTGTGCGGACTATGAAAAAATCGCTTTGGGCTTTATTTCTCTTTGCTCTTGCGGCAGTCGCAGTATCTTCTTTTTGTCTTAGTTCTGACTGAAGCTGCAGTTGCTGGTTTTTCAATCCCCGTGTCCTCTCAAGTTTCGGTCGCAACACAGCTAAATCTGCCATTCTTCTTGTTCTCTCATCTCTAGCGTCGTTTTTTTGGACGGGTGTTGCTGCAGGGTTCGAAAGAATAGCATTTTGAGTAGCAATAATTGCATTTATATTCTGTTCATCTGTTTCAAGATTGGACATGTTATTCAAATCTAGGGTATATGCTCCTGTTGCTCCAAACCTTGCGTCATAATCACTTTCCGCTCTTTCCGTTGCTGCTTTTGTTGCCTTATATGCTTCTTCCGCATCTCTAAAAGCTTTTTCTGCCTGCTGATGTTCCCTAGCGATTCCTTCGTCTATTCCCTTACTTGAAGCATCAATTATTTCACCTCTGAAGAGATGGGCAAAAGAGGGATCATTAAGAATTTGTTTGACCATAGCGTCCACTTCCCCTGGATGAGCGACAAAATACGATGCAACTTCTGGAGCTGTCTGGCGAAGCAAAGAATCTCTAACCCAAGACTTTAAGGCGGCCTTATCTAATCTTAAATCAACTCTTCTGTTACGATCAGTAGGAGTAGGCGCTGGAAGAGAATCTGGAATAGAATCAAATTTATTCTCTAAAAGCATATTTGAGAGCATAATTGCAGTTTTAATTCTTCCCAATTCCCCCAATTGCTCAGCTGAAAATGTTGCTCCACTGGCGCTAACTTTTTCGGGATGAAATTTTCCTTCTGCTAATGATCTAGGATTAAGAGGAGTTGAGGTTACAAATTTTAGAGCCTCCCTTGCTCCTTTTTCAGCGGCAATTTTTCTAGCAACAGCAATTCTTGTTTTTTCAGTGTCCGAAAGAGCCTTTCTTTCTGTAGATTTAGGAGAAACTATATCTAAGTTTCTTTCTATTGTCGGCGCTACATCTGCCATTTAATTTGCTCCTCCTTTGGCAAGGCTTAGCGCGTCATCAATTTTTCCTTCTCTTGCAAGCTGAAGTGCGTCTTTAGCAAGTTCGCTGCTTTCCTGTTCTGAGTGTTTTCCTGTCTCAATTGAAAGAATGTTTGCGAAGAATTTCCATTTGGATGTCAGATCCTGAAGAAAAAACATAAGATCCTCCTCTGTATAAACAAAGTCAAGTTCATCCAAAACAAAATTTGCAATCTCTGCTGATTCTGCCTCCGAAATGCTTCCCTCTTCCCACTCCGTAAGAAGTCTCTCTAAAATAAGACTTTCTATCTCACTAAGCCTCTCCTCCGAAACTTCGGGGTCCATAGACTAATTATGGGTCGGAGCCCAAAGAAAAGTCAAGTTGTATCAAATAAAAAACACTTTTCACAACAGAAGCTAAATGGCCTATAATTTGATCCATTTTGATTGTCTTGAAATAGGATTTTTCACATAATACACTTTTTTTACCAGAGGCAGGCGGTTTTTACGTTATTTATCGAGTTTATTCTTAATGGAAAATCATCCAATACCGCAGGACATAACAGGCTTTCAGTTTAAGCTTGTCGGAAACATGACCGTCAAGCAGTTTGTTTATCTGGCTAGCGGGGCAATTCTGGGCTGGATCTTTTTCATCTCTCCTCTTCCTGTAATCATAAGGCTTCCTTTGGCTGTTCTTTTTATTGCCGGAGGAGCTATTGTGGCTTTTGTGCCTGTTGAAGGAAGACCGATGGATGTTATGATTGGGAATTTTATAAAAGCCCTTTTATCTCCAACCAAATACGTCTATTCAAAGGAGCCTCCACCGCTCCCTCCTCATTCGCTGCCAATAGAGCCCAAAAGGGAAGACAAGGCTGAAAAAAACGCCTTTCAAAAAGTTTCAGTACAAAAGATGACGACGACCAAACTCAAAGATACAGTTTTTTTTGACAATACTCAGCTTACGTTTCATCCAAAGCCGGACGCTCCAATCCCCCAAGAGGAAAAACCTTATGCTTTTTCTGATATGACTGACCAATCACCCGATCAGGCTGACTCATCCTTAACAGAGCTTCGAACGGAACAACAGCAAGCAAAAAACTTAGAGATAAAAGAGGAGGTCTTGGAACACGAACTTTCAGAAGCAAAAGCCGCAGAAGCAGGCACGCCTGGACAGATGGGAACGGCTCATCAAAAGGTAGCAAGTCTTGAACAACAACTTAAAAGCATAATGGAGCAAAAAAGAATTCTTGAGCAGCAGCTAGCTGAGCTCTCCAAAAGACTTGAGGAGCAAAAACCGGTCTTTGCTCCAAGCACTGCTACAATACCTCAGGCACAGCAAGCGCCTCTTCAGGAAACAAAAAATGTGAGAAAAATTCCAGCAGGCGGAGAAAAGGCAGCAGGCCTTCCGGCAACACCCGAAGCACCAAACATAGTGACCGGAATTATAAAAGATCCTAGAGGAAACCCTCTTCCTAATATCTTGGTGGAAGTAAAGGATGCCGAGGGAAACCCCGTTAGAGCCTTCAAAACAAACGGGCTTGGTCATTTTGCTTCCGCAACGCCTCTAGTGAACGGGTCATATACTATTGAGTTTGATGATCCAAAAAAAGAAAACAAATTTGACATAGTATCATTCAGTGCCCAGGGAGATATAATCTTGCCTCTTGAAGTAATTTCCGTAGATACTCGCGAAGAATTAAGAAGGGAACTGTTTAATTAAAATGAAAAAGGCTGCCCGAAGAGCATCAACGCAAAGCTTTACAGAAATAACGAGCATAGTAGAAAATGTTGTAATTTTTACAAGAGGAAATGCCTGTCAAATTATAGAAATAACGGCAACCAACTTTAGTCTTCAATCAGAACCAGAGCAAATGGCAAAGATTGCGGCATATGCCTCTCTTCTTAATTCTCTCTCATTTCCTATCCAAATTCTTATTAGAAGCAAAAGCGTTAACATCGGATCATATCTGGATTCTTTAAATGAGGAGGCCCAAAAAGCAGCAAACAAAACATTCTCCAACCATATAACTCGCTATAGACAATTTGTGTCTGAACTAATCCGTCAGAATAGCGTTTTGGACAAGAAGTTTTATATAGTCATCTCATTTTCCTATCTTGAAGGAGGAGCAGTCGGCGCTGCCACGTCTCTGGCGCATGCAAAACCTGAAGAATTTGCTGCACAAGCAAAAATTGCCCTGCGTCCGAAGTCAGAATCTATTCTCTCGGAGTTATCAAGAATTGGATTGAAAGGAAAAATTCTTGGACCGGAGGAACTAATCAACCTATTTCACGATATTTATAATGACGGGAACGCCAATTCCGGAAAAACAACTCAGGGAGGAAGGAGGCCAATTTTTTCAAAATGAACAAACCGGTTTTACCAACTCCCGGAGGCCTTGGGGCGTTTAATAAAAGTCGAACGGGTATTACGGATATAATTGCACCACCATCTGTAGAAGTAGATTTTGGACATATAAGAGTAGGGGAACATTTTTTTAAAACATTTTTCGTTATTGGGTATCCAAGATTCGTTTCGCCTAATTGGCTCGAGCCTTTAATTGATTTTGACTCCACAATGAATATCTCAATGTTCTGCTATCCGGCCTCCTCTCCGGATGTCCTTTCAGATTTAAGAAGAAAAATAGCGGAGATGGAAGCAACAATAGCGGTTCAGCTGGAGCAAGGGCTTGAAGCCGATCCAAACGTTAAAGCATCTCTGGAGGATGCACTGGCAGTACAGGAAGAACTGGCTAAAGGAATCGAAAGATTTTTCCAATTTAGCCTCTATATCACCCTGGTCGCTGGTGATCTGCCTACACTTGATCAAAATGCAAGAAATTTAAAAACTCTTCTTTCTTCTATTCTCATACTTGCCAAGCCCGCAACTCTTCAGATGGAAGATGGATTTAAGTCAACATCGCCAATGGCAATAGACAGTCTTTACATAACACGCAACATGGACACAACTTCGCTTGCGTCAACTTTCCCCTTCACCTCGGCTACGCTGACACAGGATAAAGGGGTGCTGTACGGAATTAATCAACTAAACGGCTCTTTAGTTATATTCGACCGATACTCCATGGAAAATGCCAATGAAGTGGTTTTGGGAAAATCAGGAGCTGGAAAATCTTATCTAATAAAGCTTGAGATTATGAGACAGTTTATGTTTGGATCTGAAGTTATTATTCTTGATCCCGAAGGAGAATACGATAAGCTCTCCGTCGCGCTTGGAGGAGAATATATTTCTTTCAAAACTTCCTCCCCAGTAAAAATAAATCCCTTTGACATGGCTGGTCTTTATGAAGAGGGAGAAAATGAGCTGGGATCAAAAATACTATCTCTTCACGCACTCCTCCGAATAGTAATGGGAGAGCTTGATCCCGCACATGATGCGATTCTTGACAGAGCCTTAGTTGAAACATATAAGAGAAAAGGGATAACAGGTGATCCGAAAACTCAAAGAAAAGAGCCCCCCGTCATGAATGATTTATACAATGTGCTTTCTGAAGGAAAAGATCCAACTTCCCAAGATCTTTCTCTTCGCCTGGAGAAATTCATACATGGTTCACTATCGGGAATATTTAATCAACAATCAAACCTGGACATTAAAAATCCGCTGACTGTCTTTTCCATAAAAGAGCTTGAGGGAGATCTCCGGCCAATTGCAATGCAGATTATATTGGATTTTGTTTGGACAAGAATAAGAAAAAACCTTAAAAAAAGACTTCTTATAGTAGATGAAGCCTGGTATTTGATGAAATATCCGGAGTCCGCATCGTTCATCTACGGAATAGCCAAGAGAGCCAGAAAATATTATCTGGGATTAACCACAGCGACCCAGGACGTACAGGATTTTCTCTCCACTGACTATGGAAAAGCTGTCCTTTCCAACTCGTCTATCCAGATACTTCTTAAGCAAAGTCCGACTCAAATAGATTTGGTGGGAGAAGTCTTTTATCTCACTCAGCAAGAAAAAAATCTTTTAATTTCCGCCAACGTTGGGGAGGGATTGTTTTTCGCAGGACAGTCTCATGTAGCAATACAGGTAGTAGCCGCACCATTTGAACACGAAATAATTACATCAAACCCTGAGGACATTGTAAGGCAAAAACAAGAAAGTCAAACGACTAAGCCCCAGGATAACATGCAAGCCCCAAGCGATACGTTGGCTAACAAATAACAATGGCAGATAAACAAACAACAATAGATAATGACGAACTGGCTCTGAGATGGAGAAGTGTTCGTTCTCTTGTGGGCCCCGAAGAAAGAGAAAAAGTAGAGAAAATCGCAGAAATTTACAAAGACAGCGTTACTCCCCCCGAAGAATTTGTGCAGTTTTGCTTGGAAAAAGGCTTTTCAGATGTTACAGGGCTCTGGAGAGCAATTCTTGCATACAGAGCGGAGAGTGAACCGGAGTCTGCACCAGAAGAAGAGATTAAAAAAGAAGAAGTCCAAGAAGGGGAAGGAGAAGAGGAAAAAAAGGACGAAGAAGCCCATCTGTTTTATCCCCCGGTAAAGCCCATTAGCCCGGAAACAAACCCCCTTATTGAAGCGGAAAAACCAAAAGAGCAACCTCAAACAAGGTTTGAGCAAATGAAACAGGCCGGTGAAAAAATTTCAGAAGAACAAAAAGGAGACAGTTCCTGGGGGACTCCTGAACCTTTTATCGAAACTTCAAGCCAAATTCCCCCAACCCAATCCACAATCCCTACGGCAACTCCATTCCTTAACGTTCCTTCGACAAGAAAACAAGAAATAGGAAGTGGAATTGTTAACGAATTGAATAGGGGAGCTGGTGGATTTGGAAGACGCTTTCCAAATCCCACAGCAAGTTTTGCTGGTAGTTTTGGGAGAAGAATACCTAATCCTTTTTCAAGCTTCGGAGGAAGTTTTGGCAGAAGTATTTCTAGGCCGTTTAGAAATTTCGGCGGGAGCTTTGGGAGAGGAATTCCAAATCCCAAGAATTTGATACCCGGCTATCAACGCCTTAACCGAGCGAGGCAGGTTTTTTTTCTTGGTAGATTTTTCTTTGCTATTCTTGGAGGAAGCCTAGGTTCAATTTTTATTGTTACTCTTCTTCTCGTTTTTATGATGGGTTTTGGAGGAGGAACTGGATTTGGAGGACAAGAAGGGCCAACGCCTTCTCCTTCCATCGCTCCCTCCCCAAGCGCAAGCCCAGGGCCAACAAGACAACCCGATAGATGCGAAGCAAATCCAAGAGACTGTCTTAGAACAGAGTTTAATTTTATAGCAAAAGGTGATCCTGGCGCTGGAATACTAAGCGATATCTATAAGCTTCTTTCAGAAGTAACAGTTTCTGGAAGGTATGGAGCGCTTCTTAGAACTTCTGGTCCGACAGAGGTTGTATTCGAAAACAGCTCTTTGGGCGGATGTCCAGGAAGAGTCCAGGCAATCGGAGGAGGAAGAAGTAGGCTTACTCTTTCCAACTACAGTCTCCGAGGCTGTCCCCGTGAAACCAGAAAAAGTCGACTGATACATGAGACAGGGCACATAATAAGAAATGGCCACATGAGACTATTTCAAATCTTCGAGTCTCAAGCGTACTTTCCTAAAGACGGAGGCTGCTATAAGAGAGATGCAAGATTTAGCCCTCCTTATTTTATAATGACATATAACACAAACTACGCTGCGGACATCGGTGTTTCCATCTCAGGTTCGAACGAAACGTTCGCCGAGTTTACGGCCCTTTATGTTATCCCGCAAGGAGGTTATCCGCGAATTTGCCCTATTGGATATAATTGGACAAAGGATAATATTTTTAAAAACTATGCTTTTAGATAAAATTTTAGAGACACTAACAAACGGCAAAAGAGGTTTTGCCATCCTTTTCGTAATTACAGCAACAATTGTTTTTATTTTTTTTATTTTTAAGGCTCCCTCAGAAGCACCGCCAAAACCAACCCCTACTCCTTCGCCTACACAAATAAACCTTGAAAAAGACTATAGTCACCTAAATAAGATTATTCCCGGAAAAAGCACCCTTGATGATCTTATAAGAATAAACGGAAAACCCGCCTCCACCAAAGCTTCCGGAGGCAAAGCTTATGTTTATTACAAAACTCCCCTTGAAGGATTTACAAATACGATTTTACTTGAAAACAATATTGTTGTTTACTCTCTGGAAAATGTTTTTGGCAGCTACAGAGGGAACGTTAGCGAATACGAGAAAACTTATGGAGAACCTGATATTACCCTTTACGACAGAGATCTTTATTCTTGGTATGTCTATTTAGACGCTGGAATTGCAATTGAAAACGATGGAAAAGAAATAGGAACAATGCTTTATTTTATTCCACAAGACAAACAAAGCTTTATGGAAACAATCGCCAAAGAATTAAATCTTTTAGAAAAAATTGAGATCCCTCCCTTTGAGACCGATCCTATCCCTGAATCCGAATAGGCATTATTATGTGGAGGTAATCTTTGTCTTTTGGGCTTCTAAACACACCGGGATTGAGTGGGCCCATCATTCTAAAGTCGATCTCCTGGTCATCGATGCTTGACAGAAAATCCAAAAGATATCGAGAGTTAAAAGCTATTTCGTTTTCCTCTCCCTCTACTACCGCTTCTACATCAATCTCGTTTTCTCCAACCGAGGAGGCACTTGACGAAAAGACCACTTTGTTTTTCCCAACCGCAACCCTTATGATATTTGCCGCCTCCCTAGCAAACACAGAGCATGCTTTTACCGCGTTTTGCGCATCCGACCTATCGAAAACCGCTTTGGTTTCAAAGTCTTCCGGAAGTATTTTTTTATAATCTGGGTATTCTGCTTCTATCAGTCTTCCCACCAAAACAACATCTTTTGTAGAAAAAACCACCTGGTTTGTTTCTTTGGAAACATAAAAATCATACTCCTCGCTATCTTCCCCAAAACCAACAAGCTCTCTTAATATCCTGGATGGAACTATTAATCCTTCTATATCGCCTTCTTTAAAAAGCGGCATAAAGTTTTTTCTGAGAGACAACCTATAGCCGTCTGTCGCCACAAGAATTAACCCTTCTCCTTCTCTTTTCATTAAAACACCGGACAGGGCTGGCCTTCCCATATCTTGGCTCGCTGCAAATACAACTCTTGACAATGCCCCAAGCGCTTCTTTTGTTTTAATTAAGGCAATCTTTTTTCCTTTCTCATTTAGAATCTTTGGGAATTCTTCTGCTGAAATTGTAGGAAAAGACGTTTTAAGATGCTTTCCTGATAGAATTAACTGAGAGCCGGACAAAGAAAGTGTAGTTTTTTCTTCATTTATGCTTGATATAAGATCTAAGAATGTTTTTGCTGGAACGGTTGTGGCTCCTTCTTGCTCTATTTTTGCCGGGGCTTTAGTGGTTATTCCTATTTCTAGATCCGTTGCGCTTATATAAATAAATCCGTTTTTGGCTTCAAGCAGGAAGTTTAATAAAACAGGGAGCTGGCTTCTTGTAGAAATAGCTCTAAAGGCAATAGATAACCCCTTTTTTAGATTATCTGTTAATACATCTGCCTTCATATATATCTTTTAGTAGTTGTAGTAGGTTACCAGGAAAAGTGGAAAAAAGCAATAATCCGAGCCTAAAACTTTGTTGATAATCTGTTAAGAAGTAATGTGGATGATGTATGAATAATGTAAAAAAGGTTTAGTTATCCAGACTTTTCCGCAAAATTCCCTGAGTTATCCCCAAGATATCCTCTTTTGGTTTTTTCTCAGAAATCATTCTTTCTATTTTTTCAACACCGTGCATAATTGTGGTGTGGTCTCTTCCGCCAAGTAAATTACCTATCTCAACAAAAGTAAGGTCTAATTCTTTTTTTAACAAATACATGCAAATTTGCCTGGCTCTCACAAGTCTTGCATCTCTTTTTGGGCTTTTAAGGTGGGTTTCTTTTACTCCATAAAAAGAACACGTATTTTTTATTATTTCATCAGGGTGAAACGAAGCACTTTTTTCGTCTTCTGTGCCAAGAACCTGAAGAACAAGCTCCGGACTCGGAACAGCGTTTCTCGTAGTGGACTCAGTTATTATTCTAAGGAGCATTCCCTCAAGCTCCCTAGTGTCTTCTGTTTTTTCTGCTATTGCCTTTGCTGTTTCCATGGAAAGATCAAACGAGAACTTTTTGGTTTTTATAAGAAGGATCGCGCAGCGAAGCTCAAAATCAGGAGTTTCGATATCTACCGTTAGTCCTCCGGCAAACCTAGATAACAATCTTTTTTCTATTTTTTGAATTTCTGTTGGCGGACGATCGGAAGAGAGAACTATCTGCGCGCCATTATCAACCAAAATATTAAAGGTGTGAAAAAGCTCTTCTTGTACCCTGTCTTTTCCAGCAATAAACTGAATATCATCGATAAGAAGAAGACTAACGTTTCTAAACCTTCGCTTCATTCGCGCCGTATCGTTTGTTCTAATGGCTTCAACCACTTCGTTTGTAAATTCCTCGCTTGTTATGTAAAGGATCTTACTGTTGGGGTCATCCTCATAAACTTTATTTGCTATTGCCTGCATAAGGTGTGTTTTTCCTACCCCTACCGGGCCATAAATAAACAACGGATTATAGGACTCACCCAGTTTTTCTGCTACCCTTGAGGCGCTGACAAAGGCAAGCTGATTACTGGAAGAAACCGCCATTGTCTGAAATGTATAGTCTCTTCTTACTCTGGGAAGATGCCCTATGCTTTTTGGTTTTTCCGGAGTTGAGAAAAGCGGGCCCGTATCAATAGAATTAAGAACCACTGTTCGCGGAACAAATATTATTTTTGCTGAAGAGCGGGAATATTTGTTAAAGATCTGTTGAATCATCTCGTAAAACCTCTTTTGGAGCAGATCAATAATCATTGAAGAAGGAGCCGCGATAGTCGCTACTCCATCTTCAAAAGAGATTAAGGAGGTTCCTTTAAATAAGGTTAAGAAGTTAGCCGTTGAGACTTCTGTTTGAATCTCAGCTAATATTTTTTCCCAAAGCTCGGAGTTTTTTTGGTCCATCTGTAGATAAGAAGTTTATCAAATGTGGATAACTTTCTGTCAAGAAGACAAATCGGATAAAACCAGCTCTTTTTTTACCACTTTAAAAAAAATCGCTTTTTCTGATATACTTACCAGTAATTAGTTACTAGATACTAGTTATTAGTCAAGTCGTTATTTTGTTTAGTCCTAACAAACTAATACCTAATATCTAGTTTCTAGTATCTGAGGCAAAATGGAAAAATTTAGAAAACTTAAAAAAGTAAAAAGAGCAAGAAAGCACGGATTCTTGGTAAGGATGTCTTCTCATGGCGGAGAGGGAGTTTTAAAGAGAAGAAGACAAAAAGGTCGAAAAAGGCTTGCTATAAATGCTAAAGAGAGTTAATAGACTTAAAAAACCAGTTCGAAGCGGAGGAAAATCCTTTTCTTCTAAAAATTTTATCTTAAGATCAGCAAAAAATTCGGAAGAAGTGGTAAGGGCCGGTTTTATTATTTCGAAAAAAACAGCAAAAAAAGCCGTTGAGAGAAATAGAGCAAAAAGAATTTTTAGAGAAGAGATGAGACTTCTTCTAAGCCGAATAAAAGGCGGAGTTGACTTAACCTTTATAATAAAAAATAGATCAGTTTTTGAAAATAAAGAGGGCATAAGAAAAGAAATAGAAGAAGCAATTAAAAAAGAAGGACTACTTAAATGAGAAGCGGATCAATATTATTTATAAGCATATACCAGATATTTTTTTCTACATTGCTTAAAAACATTTTAGGAGTTTCGTCTTTTTGCAGAAATACAAGTCTTTCATGTTCTGAATATACGAAAAAGTCAATTTTAAAGTATGGATTCTTTAAAGGTTCTTATTTGGGTATAAAAAGAGTAATTGGCTGCAACCCTTTCATTAGATAAAATGACAGACCCATCAATTTTCAATATATTGCTTGCTTGGCCATTTCTAAATATTCTGGTTTTTTGTTATCAAATTCTTTCATTTATTGGATTGCCATACGCGCTTGGGTTTTCAATAATAATGCTAACAATAATAATACGTCTTGTTCTTTATCCTCTTACTGCTCAGCAGCTTAAAGCGTCAAAAAAAATGCAAGATGTGGGCCCAAAACTTTCTAGGTTAAAAGAAAGACACAAGGGAGATAGTAAAACGCTTCAACAAGAAACAATGAAATTATACAAGGAGCATGGAATAAATCCTGCATCGGGTTGCCTTCCAATACTTGTGCAAATACCTATTATTTGGGGACTTTACAATGTGTTAAGTACGATAGTTAAACTAAAGCCAAATGAGATAGTAGAGCAGATTAATAAAATTGTTTATTTTGACCAATTAAGACTTACCTCTTCGTGGGACACTACTTTTTTTGGTCTTCCATTAGGAAAGACTCCTTCTGATTTGCTGTCTTCAGTGGGATTGTTAATAATTCTTATCCCCCTTATAACAGGATTATTGCAGTTTGTTCAGTCAAAAATGCTATTTCCCTCACAAAAGGGTCCAAAAACTTCGGGAAAGAAAGAATCAGATTTCGCTCAGATTTTTCAAACACAAACAACATATATCTTTCCAATAATGATAGGCTTTCTTTCTTATACTTTCCCGCTTGGCCTTTCTTTATACTGGAATACCTTTACTGTTTTTGGTATCATACAGCAATATAAAATGCAGGGCCCCCAAGCGATCCAAAACTTAAAAGATATTCTAAAAAGATAATTATGGCAAAAGGTCAAAAGATTACAGAAAAAGTTGTTAAAGATTTCCTATCAAGTCTAGGAATTGATGAGCCAATTCAGATTTCAGAAAATGAAGACGGATATGAGATAGTCTTGGAAACCGAAGACTCGGGCATAGTGATTGGGCGCCACGGAGATACTCTGGAATCGCTTCAGCTATTAATTTCCTTAATGCTTTCCAATAAAACGGGTGAGTTTAGACGAGTGTCTCTTGAGGTTGGGGATTATAAGAAGAATCGATCAGACTGGTTAAGGAATTTGGCACAGGAAACCAAAGAGAGAGTTGTCTCAGAACAAAAAGAGGTATATCTCCCTAATCTTAAATCTTGGGAAAGAAGATTGGTTCATTTAGAGCTACAGGAAGATGATGAAGTTGCTTCCGAGTCTGTTGGAGAAGGCAAAGACAGAGTTCTTGTGGTCAAACCTAAAGTCTGATCTAGAAAAGTTTTTATACCTCCTCCTCATTTTTTTCTTGCCCACACAGCTAGGTCTTCATTTTTGGCCCAGTTTTTCATATATCTCCGGAATAAGAATAGACTACCTCTCCCCTACTTTGTATTTTACGGACATTCTGGTCGTATTGTTGTTTTTATTTTTTTTAATAAACAATATAAAGTTAATAAATAATTACAAACCAACAGTTAAAAAAAACCTTCCCTACTTTCTATTTTTAATCTATCTTTTTGTTGTTTCTCTGGTTTCAGTTGAAAAGGAAATCTCATTTTATGGATTTATTAAATTTGTTGAATTTTCTTTTTTTGCCTTTTATACAAGTTCTAATTTCAGGAAAATAAAAAAATATTTTGTTTTTTCTCTTGCAGGAGCAATGATTTTGCAATCCTTTATCGCTATATTCCAGTTCGTCAACAAAGGCTCAATCGGAGGATTTTTTTATTTTTTGGGAGAAAGGTTTTTTAATTCTCAAACGCCAAACATTGCAAATGCGAGTATCTCAGGCGAGCTGATTTTACGTCCTTACGGAACGCTTCCCCACCCTAATGTTTTGTCAGCCTTTTTACTTATAGGAATTGTGATTTTGATTTTTTACTTAAAACCGGGAAAAAGGATAAACTTGTTAATTTTATTCACTGTACTTGTATCTTCTGTTGTTATTTTGTTGTCTCTATCAAGAATAAATATTTTTCTTCTTTTTTTTAGTTTTCTTTATATATTCTTTCTTCTTGTACAAAAAGGAAAACTTAGGAAAGAAATAGCTTTTTTATCTATTCTTCTTCTTTTGGCTATAATTGTTTTTCTATTTAATTTTGGAACAAGATTCAGCCATTTTTTTGATGAATCGTTTTTTCAAAGAGCCGATCTTATTTTTCCTACTCTTCAAATGATTAGGGATAACATATTTTTTGGTGTTGGAATAAATAATTTTTTAACAGAGCTACCTGGATACTTTAAGCCATCCGGTCTGTTTGCTTTCCAACCGGTACATAACATTTTTCTCTTAACAGCTTCTCAAATAGGACTACTTGGGTTTTTCTTTGTCTCATCTTTTTTTATTAGAACTTTCTTAAAGTCAAATAAATTTAGCATACTTTTGTTAATTATAGTTTTAATTTCCGGTATGTTTGACCATTATTACTTAACGCTCCAACAGGGTCAACTTCTCCTATCTATGACAATAGGGTTGATTTGGGCAAATTACGGAAAAGAATGGTTATAAATATTGTAGAATAAAAACATGCAATATCTTCTCGTTTTTAAAAATACCATATACCAGACAATCGCTAGAATGTTCACAACGCTCTCTTCTTTTATAGTCACGATCTTAATTGCTACGTATTACGGACTGGAAAATTTCGGAGACTTTATAAAGATTATTTCCTTTGTGGGGCTTTTTTATATGGCAATAGATTTTGGAATGAATGCTATTTATATAAAGCTTAGCCAGAAAGAAGATGTTTTTAAAAGTCTTTTTTACCTAAGAATTGTTATCGCGTTGTTAGTATTTATTTTAATTAACATAACTGCGTGGATTCTTCCTTATAATTCAATACAGGATATAGGTTTTTCTCCAATAGTAAGAGCGGGCATTTTTATTTTTTCTTTTTCAATTTTTATACAGTCAATCATTTATTCTGCATCGGCATCTTTTCAAAAAAATCTTAAGTATAATTTGTTTTTAATCTCCCAATTCTTTGGTTCTCTCCTGCAGCTAGTTTTTGTAGGAATTGCAATGGGAATAGGACTATCAATAAATGCAGTTTTATTTGCAATAGTTATATCCGGAGGAATTTCCTCTTTGCTGGCAATATATTTAACAAAAGAAAATATTTATCCTCCATCAATAACAGTTGCAAAAGATCTAATACTTAGATCATGGCCGCTTGGACTTATGCTTCTTTTCAACTTGGTTTACTTTAGAACGGATATTATTATACTTTCATTTTTCCAAAACAGTTCAGAAGTAGGGACATACGGACTAGCCTATCGTTTTTTTGATTTTTTCATTTCGCTGCCTTTATTTTTGTCAAACGCAATATATCCCCTTCTTGTTTTGAATTTAAAAAATAAACGAAGCTTTGCTGGGATTGCAAAAAAATACATGTTTGTATTTATTTTGTCTTCTGCAGCTCTAACAGCTATTTTGTGGCTGATGGCGCCCCTAATTGGCCTAATTGGTAGTAGTTATGTTCAAGCAGTGACTCCTTTTAGAATTTTGATTTTATCTCTTCCCGTCTTTTTCTTGACCAGCTTTTTTCAGTGGATACTTATTGCAAAAGAAGAACAAAAATACCTTATGTTTGTGTATTTTTTATCAGCAGTAATAAATGTTATGCTTAATTTAGCTTTAATTCCAAAATATTCTTATCTTGCTGCCGCAGTTATTACAGGAGTGACGGAGGGCATTGTTTTGATTTTGTTGGCAAGAAGAGTTCTTTCCAAAGAAATTTTACCAGAACAGGAATAAGAAAGATGAGTAAGATTTATATATTTACAGATGGTGGAGCAAGGGGAAATCCCG
The DNA here is from genome assembly GCA_016182225.1 of Candidatus Levyibacteriota bacterium. GTDB lineage: Bacteria > Patescibacteriota > Microgenomatia > Levybacterales > UBA12049 > JACOXV01. Next base: position 477 of record JACOXV010000003.1, on the reverse strand, counting down.
GTCCCGCCGCAATAGGCGTAGCTATTAAAAAAGACAATTTTTTTTTGACAAAGATAGGAAGAAAAATTGGCTTTAATACAAATAATTTTGCAGAGTATAGCGCAGTGATTGAAGGACTTAAATATTTAAAAGAAAATCCAAGCTGTCTTGAGAATATTGACGAAATTATTTTTTTTATGGACTCCGAGCTTGTGGCGTCTCAAGTAAATGGAATCTATAAGGTTAAAAGCCCAAAACTAAGAAAACTTCTTATGGAATTAAGACTTCTTGAGCAACAAATACAAAAAGAGATCATCTATAGACATATAAAAAGAGAAGAAAATAAAATTGCCGATGGGTTAGTAAATATGGCCCTAGACAATAAGATCTAATCTAAATTAGAATATTTTCTACAAGTAATGAAAAACTCTGTCCACTCCTCCTTATCGAATCAAGAAAAGAGCCCGATTTTAATTATCGATAAAGAAGGAAAATTGG
>JACOXV010000002.1 GCA_016182225.1 Candidatus Levyibacteriota bacterium | reverse complement strand
AACATCGCTCATAGTCTAATTATAACAGTTTAGATAGGGGGCTTAACAAATAATAATTGTTTTAATATAATTCTCTTCGATGATAGTTTACCACTATACTCATTTAGAGAAATGGGCTCGAATTAGAGAAGGTCCATTTGGTCTTAATCCCGGTTTATATCCGCCATCCTTTTTTGGAAAAGATTCCGATTCATTAGATGGAGACAGAGCTATTTTTGCTTTGCCTGAGCCTCTTCCTTCTTCATGGGTAGATAATGAGGACTTTCCAGATGCATGGGGGAAGCTTAAAGAGCATATAGGTGAGCTGCTTTTGGAATTGACTATTACCCCAAGAGATGTCGTTAGGGTTGCTGATCAAGCCCTTGTTTATCCAGGAGGAGAGATCCTTACCCAAGAAGAACTTCAGCACTTAGTAGAAGAATATAGAGAAAGAGACAGGAGATATTTAGAAAGTCAAATTTCTCTCGAAGAGTATTTTAGAGATCCATCCCAAGTCTCTCTTCCTGAGATATTAATTTGCAATCCAATTCTGATGGCTAGGATAAGGATTAGCGATCACCAACCTTTAATTGAAGAAGTAATAGGATATGGAGAGCCCTCTCTGCGTATACTCCGGCATGCAGAGGTCATACCAGAACTTCAGAGATGGGTTGGTCCGTGCCAGGAAGCATTATCTAGTGGAAGGGGCAAAGAGGCTTTTTGGTGCACAGAGGCTGTATTTAAGCGTCTTAAAGGCGTTATATCTGTAGAATCAGGCTACTCCGGCGGAGATAAGGACAACCCCAATTACTACGAGGTCACGGAAGGCACTACAGGGCATGCTGAGGCTGTTCAGATAATCTTTGACCCATCTATCATCACATATGACACACTTCTTGAAGTTTTCTTTGCTACGCACGATCCTACGAGTCTTAATCAGCAGGGAAATGATGTTGGTACTCAGTATAGATCTGTAATTTTTTATCGAAACGTCGAGCAGAAAAAGAAAGCTGAGAGAGCAAAATCAGATCAGGAGGCAGATCTTGATAAAAAAGTAATTACCGAGATTGTTCCTTTTGGAAAATTCTACAAAGCTGAAGAGTATCACCAGAATTATTATGAGAAGAACATTACATATCCATATTGCAACTTTGTAATCGCACCAAAAATAAAAAAACTTCTGGAAAAGTTTGGTTCGGTTGTGAAAGAAGAATACAAATCCTCATAAGCAATTTATTTAGTGTTTTTTACTTAAAACACACACTATTTTGCCCTTTTTCCCTCTTGACATGGTTTTCAAAGCGGTTCAAAATGGTAATAAGTGGAACAAAGTGGGAAAAAGTGGGAGATGTTTCACTGAAAGAATATGTTGATTGGGCAGGAATCAAGTAAGCTTGATGAGAAAAATAGAATCATATTTCCGAAGAAATTTAGAAAAGCACTGGGAGACCATTTAATAGTTACCCAGGGGTTTGAAGGTTCTTTAATAATTGTTGCGCTTGATCGATGGAGCTCGCTTCTGGAAGGGACGGAGGGAAAGCCTTTTACAGAAAAAGCGACACGCGAAACACAAAGATTTTTACTTGGCACAGCGACAGAAGTAGAGCTTGATCAAAAAGGAAGATTTATCATTCCAGAACACTTAAAGGAATATGCAGGCATCACGACTGAGGTTGTCTGCTTGGGAATTTCACGCTATGTCGAACTCTGGGACAAGAAAAGATGGGAAGAGCACAGTAGCGCGCTAATAAAAGATATAGAACCGATAACCGCCAAACTGTCCGAAGGAGAATAATATGAATTTCCATAGGACCGTTCTTTTACAAGAAACAATAGATGGCTTAAAAGTAGTACCCGGAGAAAAGTATATAGATGCTACTTTGGGCGGAGGAGGACACACAGAGGAAATTTTAAGAAGAGGCGGAGAAGTTTTAGCGATTGATACAGATTTGGATGCTATCAATTACGTTAAAGGAAAAATTTCTTCTTCAAAGCTTCATCTAGCTCACGGAAACTTTAGAGATATAAAAAATATTGCAATAAAAAATAGGTTTGAAAAAGTTTCCGGAATAGTTTTTGATTTGGGAGTCTCAAGCCATCAAATTGATTCAAATGAGCGAGGTTTTAGTTACCAACAGAACGGACCACTGGATATGAGAATGGATAGCAATTCTCCTATAAAAGCGGCTGATTTGATAAATCTTTTAAATAAAAATGAACTGTCTGACATTTTTTACAAATTTGGTGAAGAATCAAATAGTAGGGCGATTTCAAATGCTATTGTTAGCGCCCGTAAAATAGGCACAATACAGACGACTAATGATTTGGTGACAATTATTGCACGTGTATATAAAATACCGGAGCATAGGCTAGATCAGATGAAAAGAACTAGAATTGCTAAAAAAATATTTCAGGCACTGCGGATAGCAGTCAATAACGAGCTGGATGTTTTAAGGGAAGCTTTAAACGAATCGTCTTCTCTTTTTTTGCCAAAGGGAAGATTGGGAGTTATTACTTTTCATTCGCTTGAAGATAGGATAGTAAAAAACGCTTTTATTGATTTTGAAAAAAGAGGACTGGGTATAGTAGTGAACAAAAAACCTCTTTTGCCAAACAGACTGGAAATGAAGACAAATAAAAGAAGCAGAAGCGCAAAACTTAGATTTTTTGAGAAAAATTAACTATGAGACCAAGAATAATTCTTAGTGTATTATTTGTAGCCATAGTTGCGTTAACCTTTACAAGAATAGCTGTTGCAAATAGACTTTCTACAAATGGTGCGGTTTTGGGTGGGCTGGAAGAGCAAATCAACTTTTATGAAACCGAAAACGCACTCATTAAAGAAAAAATATTTAATCTCTCCTCTCTTAATAATATTTCTTCAAAAGCAGCAAGGCTTGGTTTTGTTGAGGACAGAAAAGGTTTCGTGATAAACTCTGAAGTACCTGTAGCAATCCGATAATGACATGGAGACTTAAATTCTCACTTTTTGCTCTTCTTTTTGCATTCCTTTTAATTGTTGTAAGACTTTTCTATTGGCAAGTCGTTAGAGCTGAAGATTTAGCTGATCTTGGGCAGTCTCAGTACGGCCGGATTACGAAAATTCTTTCCCAAAGAGGAGAGATAGAAACTTCAGACGGTTTTCCAATTGCCGCAAACAGGGTTTCTTATCGGATTTTTGCCAACCCAAAGGACATAGAAGATAAGGAATTTGTTGTTAATCTTCTTTCTCCAATTCTCAAAATAGATTCAGCCACGTTATCAGCCCAGCTTTCCCAGAATTTATTCTGGGTTTCTCTGAGCACAGATGTTGATTCAAAGACAAAAAATCAAATAGAGAAATATGACATTCGCGGAATAGGATTCGAACAAGAATTCAGCAGGTTTTATCCCGAAGCGTCTATGGCTGCCCATCTTATAGGGTTTGTAGGAAAGGACGATAATGGCGACAGCAAAGGATATTTTGGCTTAGAAGGATTTTATGACAAACTTCTTCGGGGAAAAGAAAAATCAATTATTCAAGTCTATGACGCATTAGGACGGCCAATTCTAGCTAAAATAAATGACGATAAAAGAGGAGAAGATGGGAAAACTCTTGTTTTATCAATAAACAGGTCAATCCAATTTGTAGCAGAAAAAGAGCTTAAAGAAGGTATAGAGAGATATGGTGCGGAAGGAGGAATGGTAGGAGTTTTGGATCCTAAAACGGGAGAGATTCTGGCTATGGCATCTTTTCCCTCTTTTGATTCCAAGAAATATGAGGAATATCCGCAGGAAAATTATAAGAATCCGTTTATTTCCAACCTATATGAACCGGGGTCTACTTTTAAGCCTTTAATAATGGGCTCGGCAATAAATGAAAAAAAGTTAAAGCCTACTACGGTTTGTCCAATTTGCTCAGGACCGATAAGTGTGGGTGGTTATGAGCTAAAGACCTGGAATGATAAGTATTATCCGGGAACAAACATGATTGAGGTAATCCAGCACTCCGATAATACCGGTATGGTTTTTGTCGGTCAAACCTTAGGACTTGATGGAATGCTAAAATATTTCGATAAATTCGGAATAGGATCTGTAACCGGAATAGATTTACAGGGAGAAGTTGCTCCTGAAATCAAAGAAAAAAACGACTGGTATGAGGCTGATCTGGCTACGGCAAGTTTTGGTCAAGGTATTTCCATAACGCCGATAGAACTACTTACTTCATTTTCTTCTATTGCCAATAACGGAAAAATGATGCAGCCACATCTTGTCAAAGAGGTACATTCGAGAAATGGCGATGTTGTAGATATTGAGCCCAAGTTAATTAGCCGGCCAATTTCTGAAGCTACTGCAAAGGTAATGACAGAGATGCTGGTAAATGCGGTTGACAAAGGAGAGGCCAAATGGACTGCAATTAAAGAATATCGAATTGCCGGAAAAACAGGTACCGCGTCTATCCCAATTCAAGGAAAATACGATCCAGAGAAAACAATAGCTTCTTTTATAGGTTTTGCTCCGGCCGATGATCCTAAATTCGTAATGTTAGTTATTTTTGATAGACCAAAGGCTAGAATTTATGGATCCGAAACTGCAGCCCCGGTGTTTTTCAGTATTGCACGGGATATTCTATCTCTTTATGGAATTCCGCCTGACCGCTAAATTTTAAGAATTGGGGCAAATAGTCTATAATATCAGCAGATGAATAAGATAAAGAGGGCTCTCTCTTCATTTGTTCTTTTTTATCTTCGTTTTTTTGCCAAAGCCCAGTTAAAAAAAATAAGGCCAATCATAATCGGAGTTGCGGGAAGCAGCGGAAAAAGCTCAACAACAAGTCTTTCTGCTCAAATTCTTTCTTCAAAGTTTAAAGTTAAATATTCTGCCGGGAAAAATAGCGAAAGCGGAATACCTCTGGATATTTTAGGAATTGAGATGAAAAACTATGGATATTTAGATTGGTTTAGAGTTATTTTGTTGGCCCCTTTTAAATTACTTACGAATTGGCAGAAATACCAGATTTATATTGCAGAGATGGGAATTGATTCTCCGTTTCCTCCCAAGAATATGACGTACTTGCTAAAAATTGTTAGGCCAAAAATAGGAATTCTAACTAACATTTCTATAGAGCACAGCCAGTATTTTGATCCGTTGGTAAATGAACCCAACGAAGAAAAAAGAAAAGAAAAAATCCTGGATTTAATAGGAAATGAAGAGCTAAATCTCATAAGAGCAATTCCAAAAGACGGCTTTTCGATATTAAATATAGATGATACAAGAATAAGAGAGATTCATAGAAATATTCTATCAACTCCTATCACCATTTCCGGAACAGATCCTACCGCTGACTATTTTATAGAAAACGAGGAATCAGATATTAGTAAGTTTGAAATAAAATTTACTCATAAAAATAATGCATACAATTTAAAAATTAAAAGACCGCTCCCTACCTTTTTTTCTTATTCTTTCCTATTTCCTATTGCTCTTTCCCATGCATTGGGTGTGCCAATTGAAGAGGGGATAAAGGTACTGGAGGAAAATTTTTATCTTCCGCCCGGCAGAATGTCAATATTTGAAGGTATAAATGACAGCTTAATTATTGATTCCTCCTATAATAATGCCACAATAGAACCTATTTCAGGAATTTTAGATTTTATGGCAAAGATAGGGAAAAAGAGAAGAAAAGTCGCAGTCATAGGAGATATGAGAGAACAGGGCAGTTTAAGTAAGATTCAGCACGAATTATTAGCTGAAAAAATTTCCCAGACGGTTAACTTAGCCATTTTAATAGGTCCTATGCTTCAAAATTTTTCTGTTCCGATTTTGGAAGAAGCTGATTTTCCGCACTTTTCTTTCCTGACTTTTTCGGATGCAGAAAAAAGAATTAAATCAACCGTAAAAAAGGGAGATATAGTGCTTGTTAAGGGCTCCCAGAACACATTATTTTTAGAAAGAGCAGTAGAGATTCTTCTTAAAGACAAAGACAATATAAAATCCTTACCAAGGAGAGGCCCTTTTTGGGATAGAAGACGAGCAAAGACCCCATAGTTTTAAGCAGTAAAAGTAGAAACATCCCATCTTTAAGGGTATAATTGTACTATGTGGCAAAGAATAAAAAACATTTATCATCTGCTCGTTGCATTTTTCTTCAACTGTATTTTTTTATTTCCCGGAAAATCTATAAACGTGATTGGAGTTACGGGAACAGACGGAAAAACAACCACAGCAAATCTTATCTATCATATCTTAAAAACCGCCGGTAAAAACGTTTCGCTAATATCTAGTGTGGGAGCAATTGTTAACAACAAGGGATATGATCTTGAAAATCATGTTACAACGCCCTCATCTTTTATTTTGCAAAAATTCCTTCGCAGAGCAGTTTCTCAAAAGTCAGAGTATTTCGTAATAGAAGTTACCTCTCATTCAATTGATCAGCATAGGATTTGGGGGATTCCATTTAAAATTGGAGTTCTTACCAATATAACCCCGGAACATCTTGACTACCATAAAACATTCGACGCATATGTGAGTACGAAAATAAAACTTCTCAATTTATCTCAAAAAGTAATTGCAAATATTGATGATAGTTCTTATGCGTTTTTAGGGGATGTGAAAAATAAAAAAAATATTAAGAACTGGATTACCTATGGTTTTCATAAATCTGCAGAAATAAATATTGATGATTATAATTACGAATCAAAATATTTGGTTGGTGATTTCAACAAATATAATATGTTAGCCGGAATAGCCAGCGCTAAAGCTCTTGGATTAACCGATGAGGAAATTAAAAAAGGAGTTGCCGGTTTTAAGCCCCCGATTGGAAGATTTGACATTGTATATTCCGGATCATTTTCGGTAATGATAGACTTTGCTCATACGCCGAATGCTTTTGCCAATTTATTGTCATCTCTTAAGCCAATAGTAAAAGGAAGAATAATACATGTATTCGGAAGTGCCGGTGAAAGAGACGCCCATAAGAGACCCTTTATGGGAGAGATTTCATCAAAATACAGTGAGATAATAGTTTTGACATCAGAAGATCCAAGAAGTGAAGATCCAAACAAAATTGCGGAGGAAATTGTATCGGGAATCAAAAATAACAAATGCCAAGTGTTTAAAATAATAGAAAGACAGAAAGCCGTAGAGGCAGCGATACAAATGGCAAAAGACGGAGATATGGTTTTAATTACAGGAAAAGCACACGAAAAATCGATGAATTACGGAAAAGGAGAAGAGCCGTGGGACGAATATAATGCTGTAGAGAGCGCTCTTAAAAAAAGAAAATGACCCATTCGATAAGCTTAGGGTCATGGTGAGTAAAATCGAACTATGAAGAAACTATGAAGAAAAAAAGAATTCACTTTGTAGGAGTAAAAGGTGTTGGTATGGCGCCTCTTGCCATCATTGCAAAAGAAGCAGGATTTGAAGTATCGGGATGCGATGTTGAGGAAAAATTTATTACGGATGTTCCCCTAAATAAAGCCGGGATCAGTCCGCAAGTGGGATTTACGCCGGAACACATAGAGTCAGTGGATATGGTTATTGCCACAGGCGCACATGGAGGTTTTGACAATATAGAGGTAAAGTCTGCTAAGGAGAAGAATCTAAAAGTTTTAACGCACGGAGAAGCTCTTGGATTATTTCAGAGTGGAGATTTTTTTGGAAAACAATTTTATGGCATTTCTGTAGCAGGTTCTCATGGAAAGACTACCACCTCTGCGATTTTTGCCACAGTTTTAACAGCTAATAAAATGGATCCGTCGTTTGCTATAGGCACCGGCAATATCCCTTCCCTTGGTTCATGCGGGCATTTTGGTAAGGATAAGTATTTTATCGCAGAGGCCGACGAGTATGTTAACGATTCAGTCTATGATAAAACTCCAAAATTTTTATTTCAAAACCCGAAGATGATTATCGTAACAAATATTGATTTTGACCACCCCGACGTTTTTAAAAATATCGATCACATAAGAGAAGTTTTTCTGAAATTTGCCAATAAGCTTTCTCCGGACGGATTGCTTGTTGTATGCGGAGACGGTGAGGAAAATAGGAAATTTATTAAGGCATTTGACAGAAGAAAAGTTACCTACGGGTTTTCGGAAGTAAATGATTATGTTATAAAAAGGGTAAGTATCTCATCGAGTAGAATGTTTTTTTGGGTAAAAAGAGACGGAATAACACTGGGAGAGTTTTCTATTCAGGTTTTTGGTGAGCAAAATGCTTTGGATGCTACTGCTGTTATTGCCGGATCACTTGAGATCGGACTTTCTATTGATCAAATAAAAAAAGGTCTCACTCATTTTGTAGGAAGCAAGAGAAGATCGGAATTTATCGGAAATCTTCCCTCAGGTGCTCTATTATATGATGACTATGCACACCACCCGGAAGAAATTAAAAAAACCCTCAATGCTTTCAGGAAAAATTTTCCAAAAGAGCGGATAACCTGTATTTTCCAGCCCCATATGTATTCTCGAACAAAAACTCTTCTTTCCGAATTTGCAAAATCATTTGATGATTGTGATCAGGTAATAATTACGGAAATTTTTCCTTCTTTTAGGGAAGAAATTGATCCTAATTTCTCAGCCAGATTTTTAAGCGATGAAGTAAATAATAGAAATGGTAAATCAATATTTATACCCAGGCTTTCCGATGTGATAGAATATCTTGATCGAAATCCCGGAAACAAGCATAGTGTCCTAATTACCATGGGTGCCGGGGATGTTTATAAAATAGGAGAGGAGCTTCTAAAACATTAATAAACCCCGTTAGATATAAAACGGGGAGCATGGTTGAATCTATTAAAAGAAAGGAATATCTAACGGGGTGAAAAAATTTACTATAAACGGGGGCAGGAGGTTATCCGGAAAAACCGAAGTTTCCGGAGCCAAGAATGTAGCTTTAAAGACATTGGTAGCGGCCTGTCTTACCAATGAGGAAGTTATTATAGAAAATGTTCCTCTGATCTCTGATTTTTTTGTGATGTGTGACATTATAAAAGAATTGGGAGGAGAAGCAGAAATCCTAGACCATAAGGTCAGAATTAGGATGCGGGATTTCGCAAAAACAAAAATTGGCCTGGACAGAGCAGCGGAAATAAGAACTTCAACGATTTTTCTTGCTCCCCTACTTTCTAGAAAAGGAGAGGCTATAATCCCCAACCCAGGAGGATGCAGGCTGGGAGCACGGCCAATTGATAGAATAATCGATGGACTTATTCAAATGGGCGCTAAGATTAAGTATTTAAGTGAAGATGGGTATTTTCATGCCAAAGCAGAAACGCTCTCAGGAATTGACTATCGCTTCGAAAAAAATACCCACATGGGGACAGAGACTCTTATCTTAGCAGCCGTTATGGCCAAAGGAAAAACCGTTCTTGAAAATGCGGCAGAAGAGCCGGAAATAGATGAATTGATTGGTTTTTTAAATTCCATGGGAGCAAAGATCAGGCGAAGCGGAAAAAGAATAATTGAAATAGAAGGGGTTGACAAGCTTCACGGGACGCATTGGACAATTCTTCCCGACAGAAATGAAATCGTAACAATTGCGATAGCGGCAATAATTACCGGAGGGGACGTTTTTATTAAGGAAGTTAAAAAGGAGGGTTTGGTTGAATTCCTCGAAAAATTGGATGAAGCTGGAGCAGGATATGAAATTAAAGATGATGGCATTAGGTTTTTCGCAAAAGGGCCTCTAAAAGCGACAAGTGTTACCACTTCTCCATACCCTGGTTTTATGACAGATTGGCAGGCTCCTTGGGCAATTCTTATGACTCAGGTCGAGGGAGAATCTATAATCCATGAAACTGTTTTTGAAAATAAACTGGAATACATAAAAGACCTTCAGAAGATGGGAGTAAACGCTAAGCTGTTTAATCCCGAAGTTAAGGACAAAGATGAAATTTATAATTTTAATTTAAAAGATGATCATCCTGAATATTTTCACGCAGTAAAAATTACCGGTCCTACTCCGCTTCATAACGCGGTTCTTACGATGCATAACATAAGAGCAGGAGCAGCTGTGGTTTTGGCTGCATTGTTAGCAAAAGGAGAGTCAACAATTTTGGAAATAGAACATTTAGACAGAGGATACGAAAAATTGGAAGAGCGATTGAATAATCTTGGCGCAAGTATAAAAAGAGCCGAAGAATGAAAAAAATAGGTGCAATCATTTTGGCTGCCGGAAAAGGCACCAGAATGAAATCAAAAAAACATAATAAAGTAACCCTTCCCCTGGGTGATAAGCCGATGATTAAACACTCTGTAGATTTACTTAAGGACCTTGGTATCCATCCTGTTGTGATTGTTGTGGGTTTTGCTAAGAATTCTGTTAAAGCTTTATTTAATGGAGATGTAATATTTGCCGAACAGACAAAAAGACTCGGAACTGCTCATGCTCTTCTCTGCGGATTAAGAAAGCTCCCGGAAGACGTAGAAGACATAGTTGTTTTGAATGGAGATGATTCGGCGTTTTATACGAAAGATATTATTGAAAGCTTATTAAACGAACATTTTTCGCAAAATAACTCAGTTACGCTTTTAACTCTTGAAGTTTCCAATCCAAAGGGCCTTGGAAGAATTGTAAGAAACAGTCAGAGAAAAGTAGTCTCAATTGTTGAAGAAAAAGATGCCACGCCAAAAGAGCGCGAAATTAAAGAGATAAATCCCGCATGTTATATTTTTAATATTAACTTTTTAAGAAAACACCTCAGGGAAGTTAAGAAAAGCCCAATTACCGGTGAATACTATATCGTAACTCTCGTAGAGGTTGCTATAAAAAATAACGAGAATCTCTCCACTGTTAATGCTGGTCTTATTCCATGGAGGGGAATTAACACGAGCGAGGAACTAAAAGAAGCAGAAAATCTATTTTTAGGTTTGTCAAAAAAAGAGTCCACCTCTGCTTAAGTAAATTTGAATAGTTGCCTCGATCATATTATAATTAACATCTATGGCACAACTTTTGGGACTTTCCCTTCTGTCTTTGTTTATAACGGCAATACTTATTATTCCATTTATCGATTTTTTGTATAAGGTAAAGCTAAGAAGAAAACTACAAAAAACAGTAGATCCGTTCAATAAGCCCACTCCTTTCTTTGATAAAACAAATTCTTGGAAAGTAGGGACGCCTTTTGGCGGAGGAATTCTTATCATTTTTGTAGTAATCGCTCTTTATCTTTGGACTTTTGCTTTTTTAAATTTTGAAACATCTTTTTGGCTTGTTTTTGTTTTGCTATTTAGCTTTGTTGGGTTTGGAATCCTAGGACTTTACGATGATATTAAAAAGTTAGGGCTCGGAGTTAAAAATCCTTTTTTTGGATTACGATTAAGACATAAATTTGCTATACAGTGGGCTTTAGCACTAGTTATTGCTTCGATTCTCTTTTACAAGCTTAATTATTCATTCATTTTTATTACAGGTTTTGGGTTGGTTGATTTGGGACTACTTTATATTATTTTGGCATCCTTTGCGATTGTTTCTTTCGCAAATGCCTTTAACATTGCAGATGGACTAGACGGTCTGGCATCAGGCCTTCTTCTTATTTGTTTAGGGGCATTTTTGGCAATTTCGGTTGCACAGCTTGATCCGGGACTTGGAACATTTATTGCAATACTGATGGGAAGCGTTGCTGCTTTTCTTTATTTCAATATTTTTAAGGCCAGAATATGGCTTGGAGATGTAGGGTCGATGTCGCTTGGAGCAGTTCTTGCCGTCATAGGACTCCTTACAGGAAAAATAATAGCACTTGTTGTAATCGGAGGAGTATTTATTATCGAAGTCGGATCGTCTCTCATCCAGCTTTTATCCAAAAAATTCTTAGGAAAGAAAGTTTTTCCTGTTGCTCCTTTCCATCTTTTGCTTTTGCATAGAGGCTGGGAAGAGCCAAAAGTAGTGATGAGGGTATGGCTTTTTGGATTTTTCTTTGCCATACTCGGTCTTTTTATAGCTCTCATTCAATGATCCTTCGACTTTGCTCAGGATCATGATGAGCTAGTCGAATTATGAAGAGATTAGATTTTTTTCTTCTTACACCGGTTGTTTGCCTGGTTCTTTTTAGTCTTTTGATGCTTTACGATGCTTCTTCGTTTGTTGCCCTGCGGGATTTTAATGACAAATATCACTATGTAAAAGAGCAATTCGTTTGGATGATTCTAGGATTTTCCGCTCTCACATTTGCTTATTTTTTTGATTATAAAAAATATTATAATTTAACTCTTCCTGCGCTTATTGTATCTTTGGTACTCTTGCTTCTTGTTTTTGTTCCAGGAATTGGTATTAGTCTTTTGGGAGCAAAAAGGTGGATCAGTCTTGGTTTTTTTGTTCTGCAGCCGGCAGAATTTGCCAAAATTGCTCTTGCCCTATATCTTTCCGCCTGGTTTTCGGCAAAAGAAAAAGGGAGGCTTTTGGCCTTTCTTTTGCTAATTGGATTTGTGATATTTCTGATAATGCTTCAGCCCGACATGGGTACTGCTTTTATAATCCTATCGGAGGCAATGGCGATTTACTTTATTTCAGGTGCAAGCATTTTTCATATATTGGCTCTTATTCCGCCGATCATAATTGGCGGAATTGCTTTAATAAAGATTGAGCCATATAGAGCTGCAAGGCTCGCAACATTTTTAAATCCTCAAGTTGATTTGGAAAATTCCTCATATCATATAAAACAAGTTCTTATAGCTTTGGGCTCAGGCGGTCTACTCGGGGTAGGGCTTGGCAATTCTCTTCAAAAATATGCATATCTTCCGGAAAGCACAACGGATTCTATTTTTGCCATAATTGCAGAAGAGGTAGGCTTTATAGGAGCAAGCATAGTTGTTTTATTATTTGTAGTAATTTGTGTTAAGGGATTTTTAATTGCGTCCAACTCCAAAGATCTTTTTGGGAAGCTTTTGGCTTCGGGAATAACAACCTACATTACTGTCCAGTCTTTGGTAAATCTTGGATCCCAAACAGCGCTCCTGCCTCTTACAGGAGTTCCTCTGCCGTTTGTTTCTTACGGAGGATCGGCTCTCATAGCGGCTTTATTTGCAGTTGGTATACTTTTGAATATTTCCAAACAATCAAAAACATGAATCCCGTTAGAAAAAAAAGTTTAAAACAGAAATTTATTAACTTAAATGAAAGACCAAGAAAGGAGAATTTTCTAACGGGATGAAAATTTTAATAGCTGGAGGACACTTATCACCGGCAATAGCAGTTATTGAAGAGCTTAAGAAAAAACATGAAGTTGTCTATGTAGGAAGAAAGTACGCAATGGAGGGAGACAACGCTCTTTCTCTTGAGTATCAAACAGTTCCGGGGCTTGGAATAAAATTTGAAGAAATTAATCCGGGAAGACTCCAGAGATATTTTACTCGTCATACAATTCCTTCACTCATGAGGCTTCCCAGAGGGTATAAAGAGGCATTTCATGTTATAAAAAGAATTAAGCCGGACATTGTATTGGGATTTGGCGGATATGTTCAGTTGCCAATCATAATCGGTGCATCCCTCCTTCGCATACCGGTTGTTATCCACGAACAGACATTTGAGGCAGGGCTCTCAAATAAACTTTCTTCAAAATTCGCAAAGTTTATTTGCGTTTCTCATAAGTCATCATTAAAATTCTTCCCTAAGAATAAAACAATTGTTACCGGAAATCCCGTAAGAGCGGATATTCTCCAGTCTGAAGGGAAAATAAAACAGCCTTCGGGCTCTGACCCGCTAATTTATATTACTGGAGGATCCCTTGGCTCCCATTTTATAAATGAATTAGTCTTGGAGCAATTTGAAGTTCTTCTTGATAAATACAGAATTATTCATCAAAGCGGAGATGCCAAAAAATTTAATGACTTTGAAAAACTTTCCAAGAAAAAGGAAGAACTTGGAAAATTGGGTGAGAAGTATTTGGTTTTTAAATTTCTTGATCCGTCGGAAGTTGGATTTATAATGAAAAACGCAGATCTGGTAGTTTCCCGCGGTGGAGCCAATACCATAACCGAGCTTTATATTTTAGGAAAGCCGTCCCTTGTAATTCCTCTTCCATTTGGAGACAGCAAAGAGCAAATAAAAAATGCCAAATTTCTTAAAGAATCGGGTTTGGCTGAGGTTTTGGACCAAAAAAATCTTGATGCATCTTCTTTCCTTGATAGGATTAATGATATGATTAAAAATATCAACAAATATAAACGAAAGGAAGAACTGGAAATACCGATAGACTCGGTAGGGAAAATTATTTCTGTTTTAGAGGATGCAGCGTCAAAAAAAACTAACTCGGAAAAAAAGTAAAAAACTCCTGAAGATTAAGATAGTAGCAATTATTATTGTCATTTTGGTTATTTGTATTGGGATTGTTGCTGTTTATCTGTCATTTTTTGTAGAAAAACCGCTTTTTGTAAGTCCCATAGCTTCCGATCAAAGAACAGAAAGAACAAGGATTGAAGAGGCTTTGAAAAGAGAAAAGATAAATTATGTATCCATTAGTGCCCGGAAAGACCACTCTTACTTGATAAAAGCATCTGAAGGAGGAGAGATAATTTTTTCTTCAAAAAAGGATATTTTAAAGCAAATCTCCTCTTTACAATTAATCCTAAAACGGCTTAAAATAGAGGGAAAGACGTTTCGGCGTCTTGATTTTCGTTACGAAAGAGTAGTGATAGCCTTTTAAATATGAATGAAGGAAAAATAGTTGTTGGCGTAGATATTGGTACTTCAAAAATCGTTACTGTAATTACAAAAGTTGACGAAGCTGTAAATGTTTTAGGTGTCTCCGAGGTAAAAGCAGGCGGAATAAAAAAGGGCCAAATCGTAAATATTGAAGAGGCTGTAATTTCAATAAATAACTCCATAGAGGCAGCTGAAAGAATGGCCGGAGTATCGGTTTCCCGAATCGTTTCTTCAATCTCAGGAAGTAACATAGAATCCCAAAATTCAAGAGGTGTTGTAGCAGTGGCACAGCCGGAAGGAGAAATAACCGGAAATGACGTCGCCCGAGTAATTGACGCTGCAAAAGCAGTCTCTCTTCCGTCCACCAGAGAGATTCTTCACGTTCTCCCAAGGACCTATATAGTAGACGGTCAGGAAGGAATAAAAGATCCCGCAGGAATGACCGGTATTCGGCTTGAAGTAGAGACTCATATAGTTACTGCAGGAAGTCCGGCGATAAGAAATTTGGAAAAAGCATTCTCGGAAGTAGGGGTAGACGTTGATGGAATAGTTTTTTCAGGCTATGCCAGCGGACTGGCGACACTTTCGGATACTGAGAAAGAGCTTGGAGTAGTGTTGGTGGATGTCGGAGCGGGAACAACAGATATCTCAATCTATATTGACGGATCTGTTGCTTATTCATCCGTACTTCCCATAGGAGCAAGACATATCACGAATGATTTAGCTATCGGTCTTCGCATTTCACTTGAATCGGCAGAAAAAGTAAAACTTTTCCTCTCAAACCCTCAGAAAAAACAAACCATAATAAGACCGGAAGGCACTACGGCGGAAGAAGTAAAAAAAGACCGGTCGGATGAAATAGATTTGTCTCATTTAGGTCTTCCGGAGCAGTTAAATAGAGTTTCTCAAAAGACTCTGATTGAGGGAATTATAAGACCAAGACTTAATGAAATATTTACCATGGTAGGACTTGAAATTAAGAAATCAGGATTTGGAGGACAGACTCCCGCAGGACTCGTTATTACAGGGGGAGGAGCAAGAACAGTCGGCGCAGTCGAGGCAGCCAAGAGAATGCTTGCTATGCCTGTGCGGATTGGAATCCCTGAGAACATAAAAGGGATAATTGATGAAATCCAGGATACATCATATGCCACCGTAGTAGGTCTTGCGGTATATGGTTCAGGCATGGATGGCGGACAAAGCGGGCTTCTTCAAGGAATTTCTATTCCTCAGTTTTCAGGAATAAAATTTGGCAAGCTTCCGAAGAAATTTATAGATTTAATTAAGTCATTTATACCTTAGAATTACTATATGTAGGGCGACTTGAAAAATTCGCTACTATCTGTTAGGATCTAAAGAAATGTTAATCAAACCTCAGACTACGAATTTCGCGAAAATCCGAGTAATGGGTGTGGGCGGTGGAGGAAATAACGCTCTCAATTCCATGATTTCCCAGGCAAATATCCAAGGAGTTGACTTTATCTCCGTAAATACAGATGCACAGGCTCTTCTAATGTGTCAAGCAGTTACAAAAATCCAAATAGGTGAAAATCTCACAAAAGGTTTGGGATCAGGCGGAGATCCTGAGGTAGGGATGCAGGCCGCTGAGGAGTCTTACGAAAAAATAAAAGATATTCTTGAAGGATCAGATATGGTTTTTCTTACAGCGGGAATGGGAGGAGGAACAGGCACAGGAGCAGGTCCGGTCATTGCTCGCGCAGCGAAAGAAGTCGGAGCACTCACCGTGGCAGTAGTCACGAAGCCTTTTGCTTTTGAGGGGACCCGAAGAATGGTAAATGCAGAGGATGGGATAGAAGACTTGAAAGATAAAGTAGATACTTTAATTGTAATCCCAAACCAGAGAATTCTTGATGTAGTTGATAAAAAATTATCTCTTCTTGAGGCATTCAAAGTAGCAGATTCGGTGCTTACCCAGGGAGTACAGGGGATTTCAGATCTTATTACTATGCCCGGACTTGTTAATGTGGACTTTGCAGACGTGAGGACTATTATGAGTAACGCCGGATCCTCTCTTATGGGTATTGGAACAGGAGTCGGGGAGAATAGAGCCCAGACTGCCGCAAGATCTGCTATAGCCTCTCCTCTTCTTGAGATAACTATGGAAGGCGCGAATGGAGTGCTCTTTAATATAATCGGCGGACCGGATCTTACTATGACTGAGGTTGACGATGCAGCCAAAATTATTGCCTCAGCAGCGGCATCCGATGCGAATATAATTTTTGGCGCAACTATTGATGAGTCTATGCGGGACCAGATAAAGATAACAGTAATTGCTACTGGATTTGATACATCCCGCCAGACCCTTAAAGAATTTATGCCTCCGCAGTTTGGAAATATGAACAATGTATCAAATGTTCAGAGCCAAAATAATCAAGAGCAGTCAAATGAGCCAAGTCCTACTCGGCAATTTCCCGGGTCGTCCCAACAGCAAAACGTAGAAGAAGCCGAAGAGGAAGTTTGGGACATCCCCGCATTTTTAAGACAGAAGAATTAATATACTTGACAATCTCCTGAATCTGTTATAACATTGTTATAACATGGAACAGACAGTTATAAAAGTTGGGAATTCGCTAGCAATCACACTTCCTGCAGGTTTTGTTAAGGATAAAAATCTCAAAGCCGGTCAGAAAGTAATTGTCAGACAAGACTTGGAAGTAGACGCACTTGTTGTTGCCTCGTTGGGATCACCTATCAAGAAAAGCAGCGGTATTACGCCGGAGTTTTTAGACTGGCTTGAAAAGTTCAACAATAAATACAAAACCGCACTCACAGAGCTTGCCAAAAAGTGAAAAACATCTCCTATATTACCCTCGACGTAGTTCTTGCAATTCATGATGATATGATCGAGAAATATGGAGGAAGTCATGGCATCAGGGATTTAGGTTTAATTCAATCCGCAATCGCCAGGCCCCAATCGTCTTTCGGTGGGGAAGATTTATATAAAGATATTTTTGATAAGGCAGCTGCTCTCTTTTACCCGCTTATGTTTAACCATGCTTTTGTTGACGGAAACAAAAGGACAACAATTGTTTCAACAGCACGCTTTTTATCAATGAATGGATATGATTTAGACGTAAGTCAAAAAGAACTTGTTGTATTTCCGCTGCGAGTTGAAAATAAACACCTTTCAATTGAGGAAATTTCCAAGTGGCTCGAGAGACATTCCAAGAAGAACTCTTAGGTGTTTTTGGTCCTTCGACATGCTCAGGATAAATAAGTTTTGAAGCTAAGACAGAAGGAGTGAAATTGGTTTGGCGTTTTGCCATAAGGTTTTGAAAATTGATCGTTGCATTTCAGAAAATCCGTTACTTTCTACCTCAAAACCGTTTATTTCCCCAACACTTAGGTTTATCTGGGCAAATATATTGTTGTAAATAAATGTTTCGCCTTTAATTAAAAGGTTTTCTTCCGAAAGATAGCGTAAGTCTTTGATTTTAGTTCTTGCCAAGGGAGAGCCAGTATCTCTTTTTATGAGTCTTATTGCCTTATCCGTCGGATTTATTAAAACCATTTCTTTTATTTCCCGATCTATTGATTCAGACACAAAATCTTTATAAAACTTTTTTCCTACGAATTTTGACCGCCCATATGAGCTGTAAACATAGACTGTACTTTTTGCATTTAAAGTATTCCAAAAAAGCTGTCTGCCCGCAGAAAGACCTTTGTAATAGCGAACTGTTGTTGAGGGAAGAGATGTTGTATCGGGAAGATTTGAAATTGACTTCTCAAGATCATTCAATTCGTTCATGAGAGTTTGAAGCCTAAGTGATTTTTCATTCAGGTTATGTCTTAGGGATCCTATCGGATATGCCTTAATTCTTATAAATTTATGATCTATTATTTTTTCTACTAGACCTAGTCCATAAAGATTTTTAAGACTTTCATATACAGAGCTTCGCGGAATATTTGTTGAGTTGGAAATGTCCTGAATTCGAAGTTCTCCATATTGAACAAGCGTCAAATATATTAGCGCTTGATCTTTCGTAAGTCCGAACTTTTCAAGTCCTTTTGCGATGTCTTTTGTACTTACCATTTTTAACATTTAACGACGAAAATCGTCGTCAAATTTACATTCAAAAAAAGATAACACATAATCCTCCTAATAGCAATATTTATTAAATATGGCAGAAATATTTAGTCCGGTAGATATCGGGAGCATACATCTTGAGACTCCCATAATGAACGGAGCCGGGCCCGTAAAGCTTCCCGAACACGTACTCGAAATAGCCAGATCCGATGCAGGAGCAATAGTTTTAGGCTCGATTACTATTGAGGAGAGATTTGGGAATGCAGGAGTTGTTTACGCAAGAGGAAAAGATGACATTTATTCTTTAAATTCTAAAGGATTACCTAATGGCGGTTTGTTTTATTATCGGGATAAATTACCTGAACTGGTTAGTATCGCGCATGACCACGGCAAACCTCTTATTGTAAGTATTGCGGGTTTTTCACCTGAAGAATATGCAAGGTTATCAGATGTAGTTATTAATAGCGGAGTAGATGGACAAGAGCTAAATTTAGGCTGTCCAAATGTTTGGGGAAAAGACGGTAAGCAAAAACGTATAGCTAGTTTTGATGAAGATTTAACAGGCGAAACTCTTAGACAAGTAGAACAAGCAGTTGGACCTGATGCTTGGACTGCGGTGAAGCTTTCGCCTTTTTCAGATCCAATTGCACTACAATCTATTGCAAACATCTTATCTCAATCAAGACTCGTAACTGCAGTAACAAGTACAAACACTTTTCCAAACGCTTTTTCTTTTAACGAGGAAGACTCTCCTGCAATTGATCCTGGAGGAGGATTATCGGGGCTTGCAGGAAAAGCACTTAAACCAATAGGAATTGGTCAAGTAAGACAGCTTCGCTCCGTTCTTCCATCGGCTATAGCAATAATTGGAGTAGGCGGAATATCAAACAGTCAGGATGTTTTTGATTATCTTCGAGCAGGAGCTGATGCTACGCAAATAACTACGGCATATATAAATTTCGGTTCCCAAGTATTTAGAAGAGCGAGAGGAAATGGATAGTCTTAAATGTTTGACGGAAACTTGTAGCCCCATTCTTCAATTTTTGATCGTTTTTCCTGACTTATAGCTTGCAATTTATTTTTATGAACAAAAAGACAAGAAGGCTTACCCTCTGTAGAAAGCAATTGGGTATATTCTTTTCTGTATTTTTTCTCTAAATGATATGCTGGGGACTTGTCTGTTTTACAAAAGTCATAGTAAAAATCCGGAGGAGACTTCAAGAACATAGCATCCCTTTCTTTTCTGAATTTTTCCAAACTTGGCATTTGGGCAGTGTACATAGAATACTTATAGGATGATTTTAATCCGGTAGACCAATACAAAAGCTCTTCAGCGCCATCTGCGAAAAAAGTGTCGTCTTTGTCTGATATGTCTTTTACAACACTTCCTATTTCCATATATCTTCCATAATACGTGACAACATCAAACTGAGGATCTGCTCTGCTAAAAATATAAGAATCCTTGTTTATCAATAAATACAACCAGAAGATAGAAAAAAAAGATAGAATGAGAAAACTTAATTTTCTATTTTTTTCTTTAAATAAAAAAGCTAATGATAAAATTGATATGATAAGTAAGCCATTCCAAATGAGCTGCCTATATGCCTCATAGAAAATTTGTCCGGGATTTACGAATCTAATGGCGGCAAGACCTAAGGACATAAATATAAACACAGGAAGTTTTAAGTCTTTGAATTTTTGAAAATAATAGAAAACCGATGCCAAAAGAATTCCGACAGCTCCAATAAGATAATATCTCATAAAATTTGTCTCTCCCTGTATAAATACAATAAGCGGATATAGAAAAACTCTAAGTATTCCGAGCCCCTGGAGATTACTTGATACATATTCCTGGTTGATTATGGTTTGTTGATTAAAGGTGTAAAGTGCATAATACATATCGTTAATATTCACTAAAGTAAGTGTAACTCGCGTTAGTAATGAAGTGATAAGTACGGAGGCTATTTTAAATTTTGTTTCCCTTTTTCCGATAAAAAGAATTAAATAAAGAAATAGAATAAGCGGAACATATGGTTCTCTCATAAAAAAAGTAAACCAAACAAATACTCCTACAATAAGATAATCAAAGTTTTTAACCGGAATATTCCTGATTTTTTGAATGCAGAGCAAGGCCATGTAGATAATTGGGTAAATAATTAGAGTTTCTGCTAAAAATCTATCGCCAAAAAAATAAAACTTGGAGGTTTCGTAGAAAATTGCAAACAATAAAGCAATAGCTCTAAATCTTAGAATTAAGATTAAATTAAACACAAAACTTAGTAGAAGCATCACTTGTCTATGCCTTAAGATTAATTCAAAAACATTGATTGGATTAAAGAAGTTTTGTATCCAGGAACTTAAGTACGGCAATAATAATTGGTGGTTATAAAATATATCTGAGTAAAGTCCCTTTCCCTCATTTAAAAAATTTCCCGAGCTAATTGCAAAACAATCATCGAAACATCCAAAAGCCAAAATTCGGGGCATAAAAAGCTTGTAAAGAATAAAATAGAGAAAGATAAGTGAAGCTACCTGTATAAAAAGAGGGAGAACTCGTGATTTATTAATTTTAATAAGCATTTGCTTGTATTATATATTCAAATAATTTTTCTGAATAGGTACACTTCTATTTGATTATGTGGGCTATAATACGAGTGTGTTTAAAAACAGAGAGGATGCAGGAAAAAAATTAGCGAAGTTACTAAAAAAAATCAACAATAAAGAGAGTATTGTTCTAGCAATTCCAAGGGGTGGAGTGTTAATCGGAAATGAAATTGCCAAAAGACTAAAAATTCCACTCGGAATCATTGTGGTAAGAAAGCTTGGATTTCCTTCTCAGCCGGAGTTTGGTATTGGTGCGATATCAGAAAATAATGTGGTTTATTTGGATCAAGCAACAATAAAGCGTTTGGATATTGACGAAAAAGATATCTCAAAAATTAAAAATATAGAAGAAAAAGAGCTGATTAGGAGAATTCTTCTATATCGAGAAGGAAAAAAATTGCCTCCGCTAAAGAACAAAACTGCGATTTTAGTAGACGATGGATTAGCAACAGGAGTGAGCGCAAATGCAGCTATAATGGCAATTAAAAAGGCAGAACCAAGGGAGATTATTTTTGTAGTGCCAGTTGCGACCTTCGAAGCTGCAGAAATAATAAAGAAGAAAGTGGATCATTTTTACTGTTTACTTTGTCCGAAAGACCTAAAGGCAATAGGATTTTATTATAAAAACTTCGAACAGGTTTCTGATGAAAAAGTCATAGAACTTCTCAATTCATAAATTGCTTGACAGCAGATACCACTTTGTTAAACTGAATTTGTGAGGAAATTATTTACTTTTTTTATTTTATTTTCTGTTTTTTTATTTATACCCCATACAGTTAACGCCCAGATTTATACAACTGAAAAACTTATTACTGTTGATATTCTTTCCCAAACATTAAATGCCTGGGAGGGGGGAAGGCTTATAAATTCGAGTAAAATCTCAACTGGTATGTATTACACACCAACAGTAAAAGGAGATTTTAGAATATATCGTAAATATGACTTACAGGATATGAAAGGAAATTATCCACCGTATGAACCATATTACTTAAAACATGTACCGAATGTGATGTATTTTTATAAGGCTTATGCAATTCACGGAGCCTATTGGCACAATATGTTTGGCAGCAAAGTAACACATGGGTGTGTAAATGAACCCGTCGAATTTTCTAAATGGCTTTATGATTGGGCTCCTATTGGAACACGGGTTATAGTTTTTTAAATGTTATACTGTTTTTGTGGGTAAAATTAAAAAATCGATCATTCTTCCTAAAAATTCCATTGTTTTATTTTTTTTCTTCCTTCTTGTATTTCTGGGAAATAAGACCCCTATTTATGAAAAGCAAACAGGAGAAAGAAGCTTGCTAAACAGAGATGATGCAAAGAACGAAATTATAGATAAAGAAAATGTAACCAAACCCAGTGCTGAAAGTTTTGAGTGGACTGTCGAAAAAGTAGACGAGCATTTGACAAAAATAAAATTGCCTCCTGATGACCATATGTCGACCGAAGATGAATTATTTGACGCAATGAATTCATATAGAAAAGCCCAAGGGGTGCAGCAGGTTCAGAAAAACGATACTATTTGCCGGATTGCCCATGTTCGCGCGGAAGAACAAAACTCTAACGGAGAATTGGATGGACATGCCGGGTTTGATAAATATGTTCAGGAGCAAAAATCCGCAATGGAATTATGGGTGCGGAGGGGTTGTCGGATACTTTGCAGTTTTTGTTTTTGGAAAAAAGTAATTGACAGGAAATTAATACGAGAGTATATTGCAACTCAGTGGTTGATTTAGAGCTAGAAACCGGAACAGTCCGTGACCCAGAAGACCTATTGGTTGAAATGCCTAGATGGTATGGAATAACAGTAGGTAGTCTTACATATGCGGCTTATGCAACTGATCATGATAGGGCAATAGGTTTAGTGTTTGAAGCGCTTGATTTCCCAAGAAAAGATAATCCTGTTCCTGTTTTTTATCATCAGCATGATGACGATGTCCAAGCGGAACTGTCAGAAAGATTTGGATCAGGTGAGCAGGCTGTAAGAGTAGTCCCATTTTCTATAGAACCGTGGCCTGATCCAAACTCCTAGATCTTGAAGGATATCCTCGTTTAAGTTACAATTGAAGCTATGTTTAAGTCAATTTCTTCTCAAGTAAATTTTCCATTAATTGAAGAAGAAATTTTATCTTTTTGGAAAGAAAATAAGATTTTTGAAAAGTCTTTGAAGAAAAGGGCTCCAAGAGGTGATTGGACTTTTCTTGACGGTCCTCCATTTGTGACAGGAATGCCTCATTACGGAAGCCTGCTCTCTTCTCTACCCAAAGACGTTTTTGGCAGATATTACACAATGAAAGGTTACCATGTGCGTCGCGTATGGGGATGGGACGGCCACGGTCTTCCTATTGAAAATAAAGTAGAAGGCGAGCTTCAAATAACACGAAAAAAAGATATTGAGGAAAAAATTGGAGTAAAAAAATTTATTGAAAGATGTCTTCACTACGTCAATCAAGTTTCTGATGAGTGGGAGTGGTACGTAGATCATATTGGCAGATGGGTTGATTTCAAAAACGCCTATAAAACATGGGATTTGCCATATATGGAGTCAGTCATGTGGGTTTTCAAACAGATGTATGACAAAGACTATATATACAAAGGTCTTAGGGTTTCTCTTTATTGTCCTCATTGTGCTACTCCAATTTCTAATTTTGAAGTAGCAATGGATGCAGATAATTACAAAGTACTAAAAGATCCAGCCACTGTTTATAAATATCCGCTTTTGGGAGAAAAAAAAACATTTGTTCTTGCTTGGTCTACAACTCCATGGAACAAAATTGTAACTCCAGCCCTGGCAGTAAGTCCTAATTTAGCCTACGTTAAAGTAACCCAAAACACTGAGCAGTATATATTGGCAAAATCTACAATTAAACTTCTTGGTAATCCAAAAGATTATCAAATAATTGAGGAAATAAAAGGTTCAGAGTTGGTGGGTAAAAAATTTGTTCCACATTACGACTATTATAAAGAAAGAATTAAAGAAGGCGAGAAGGCCTTTGAGATTATTGGAGGAGATTTTGTCACAGCAGAGGAGGGAACGGGTGTTGTAACAATTGCCGCATATGGCGAAGAAGATTTGAAGGCAATGAACGAGGAGAACATTCATATAGAAATGCACTTGGATGAAGAAGGAAATGTAAAAGAAGACGTTCCTCTTTTTGGCGGGATGTATTATCTTAAGGCGAATAAAGCGGTTGAAGAAGATCTAGAAAAAAGAGGCCTAATCTATAAAGCTGAAGAATTAGAACACAATGTTCCGCTTTGCTGGAGGTGTCACACAAGACTTTACTATGCGCCAATTGACGCTTGGTATGTGAACATCCAAATTCTAAAAGATAAAATGGCCAAGACGAACAAAGAAGTCAATTGGTTTCCAAGGCATTTTAAAAATGGAAGATTTCTTAAGAGTCTTGAAAATGCCCCTGACTGGAATATTTCTCGCAACAGGTATTGGGGGAGTCCTGTTCCGGTTTGGGAATGTACATGTGGAGAGAGATTTGTGCCAGGATCTATAGAAGAATTGGAGAAACGAGCAGCGAAAAAAATAACAAATCTTCATAAGCCTGATATAGATGATGTAGTCGTTAAATGTGAGAAATGTGGAAAAGATGTCAGAAGAGTTTCTGAAGTTTTGGATAGCTGGATTGAAGCTGGATCGGCTTCCTTTGGGGAGAGACATTATCCATTTAACGGTAATGAAAAGCTGGAGAGTTTTTATCCCCCTGACTTTATTGCAGAATATACAGGACAAATAAGAGCTTGGTTTTATGTCCTCCATGTGATAGCAAATGCATTAGACCTTAGAGAAGACGGAAAAAATTATTTATCAGAAAACGTTTTGGTTGAAGGAGTAATTTTGGGAACAGACGGAAGAAAAATGAGCAAAAATTACCACAATTATCCTGATCCAAAAGAGCTGATCGGAAAATATGGAGGAGACGCTCTTAGGCTGTATCTGCTAGGCAGCCCGGTCATGCACGGAGAAGATATCATCATTTCAGAAGAGCAATATAGACAGCAGGTCAAGGGAATGCTTTTAATTCTCTGGAACACATATAATTTCTTTGTTAGTTACGCCAATGTTGACCGCTGGGATAGTAGCAAAAAACTGAAAAACTCAAAGAACGTATTAGACAAATGGATTTTATCCCTGCTCAATCGTTTGATATTAGAGGTAACTGAGGATTTGGATGAATTTGATACAGCGTCTGCAATAACAAAAATCGGAAAGTTTATTGACGAATTTTCCACATGGTATATAAGAAGAAGCAGGGATAGAGTAGGGCCGGCGACAGAAGACGGGGAAGATAAAAAGGGATTTTATACCACGAGTTTTGAAGTATTTACAGCTTTATCAAAAATAATTGCTCCATTAGCACCATTCACAGTTGAGGAGATTTACAAAAATTTAACAGACGAAGAGTCAGTTCATCTTGCAGACTGGCCGGAAGCGGATAAAACTCTAATAAATGAGAGTATTGAAAAAGAAATGATCTATGCACGTCAAATAGTAGAGCAGGCGCATGCGGTTAGAAAAGATAAAGGTTATAGAGTTCGACAGCCTCTGAATTCTTTGGTATCTATCTCACCCGTTCAGTTTTCGCCAGACATAGTTTCGGTCATAAGTCAGGAAACAAATATTTTAAAAGTAGAGAACATGTTGGACGAAAATGCAACAGCCTCAGAAGTTAAAAGTATTGATTTTACTCAAACCCAAAGACTGATAGATCAAGGTAATGCTAGAGATATTATTCGAAAAATTCAGGAAGAAAGAAAAAAGATTGGGACAAGTTTGTCGGAAAAAGTGAATGTTTCTTTGCCTTCATGGCCTATTGAGTTTGAAGAAGAAATAAAAAAGAAAGCATTAGTTGAAACCCTTTCAAAGGGAGAGTTTTTTGTAAGTAGAACTTAAATGAGATTTCCCAAGCTTCCTAATTTTTCCATAGATTGGCTTTTAATGATTCCTGTTTTTGTTTTGATAATTATTTCTTTAGTTACTCTTTTTTCAATAGACCAGGAATATTTCAAAAATCAATTAGTTTATTTTATTATTTCCTTATCTGTTTTTGTCTTCTTTTCTCAAATAAATCCTTCAATTTTGAAACGTTACTCTGTGCCAATATATGTATCTTCACTAATTCTCTTAATTTTTCTTCTCATTATTGGAGTAGAGTCGAGGGGATCTGTTAGATGGATCACTTTTTTTGGGTTTGGTATTCAGTTTTCAGAACTTTTGAAACCTTTTTTAGCGATATCTCTGGCGTCTTATCTTTCAAATATCAGATTATATTCATTTAAAAATTTCATTTTAACTCTTGCTCTCGTTTTCCCTCTTTCACTCTTGATTTTTATGCAGCCTGATTTAGGAAATGCACTAGTATATCTTGGGGTTATGTTATTTGTTCTTTTGATAAGCGGTTTTCCTTATAAATTTTTTGCATCCAGTTTTTTATTGTTTTTGGCTTCATTTCCTCTTTTTTGGCTCTTTCTCCATGATTACCAAAAAAATAGAATCCTTACGTTTATAAATCCTTCCCATGATCCTCTTGGAACTTCTTATAATGCCATACAGGCAGTAATTGCTGTTGGATCAGGAATGATGATTGGGAAAGGATTGGGCAGTGGTACTCAATCTCATCTTCGGTTTCTTCCGGAAAATCATACGGATTTTATTTTCGCTACTTTGTCGGAGCAATTAGGATTTTTGGGGTCATTTATTGTAATCCTTGCTTTTGCATTTCTTCTTTACAGAATATTTATTCTTTTTAAGGAATCAGACGATGGATTTTCAAAATATTTCAGTCTTACTGCATTTTCTATTATTTTTATTCATTTTTTTATAAATACCGGAATGAATTTAGGAATTATCCCGATCGTTGGAATTACTCTTCCCTTTGTTTCCTATGGGGGATCTTCACTGTTGTCAAATTTCATCCTGCTTGGACTTCTTTTCGCAATAACTAAAAAAAGAAGAAGAGAAGTGTTGGAAATAGGATAATATTCTGGTATAATTTGGAGTCATGGAATACGTAGTTTTTAAAACAGGCGGAAAACAATACAGGGCAACAGTTGGCGACGTTCTGGATGTGGATAGAATTCCTGATGCAAAAGACAAAATTATTATAGATTCTGTTCTTCTCCAAGTAGCCGACTCTGATATAAAAATAGGGAAGCCATATCTAAGCGGCGCAAAAATATCTGCAAAAGTGTTAGGTGAGAAAAGAGGAGAAAAGATAAGAGTAGCTAAATATAAAGCGAAAGTAAGGTATAGAAAAGTAAATGGATTTAGAGCAATGCTTACCACAATTAAAATAGAGGACATAGAAGGATTTAAAAAAGCAAAACCTGCTCCAAAAGAAAAAGCAAAGCTTCCCAGAAAGACCAAAAAATAAACTGATCTAGTTTGAATTATTGACGTTTGTGAAAATTCAAGCTAAAATACTATAACTTTTCACAACTATGGCACATACAAAAGCACAAGGCGGAGTCAAGGGAAATAGAGATTCCATAGCAAAGCGCTTAGGCGTTAAGATTTATGGTGGACAGAAAGCAATAAAGGGAAATATTCTCGTTCGTCAAAAAGGAACAAAATTTCATCCCGGCCTAGGAGTTTCGATGGGAAGAGACTTTACTCTTTTTGCTCTTATTGACGGAGTTGTAAAATTTAAAAATCTTAAGGGTAGGAAATTTGTTGAGATTATAAATGGATAACCAAAACGAGGAGAAAATAACAGAGCTTGATGTTAACATGCTTCAGGCTAACCCTCTTCAGCCACGGGGAATTATTTCCCAGGAGTCATTAAACGAATTAGTAGAATCTATTAAAGAACAAGGAGTCCTCGAGCCTTTGGTGGTGGCCAGTACCCCGGCCGGATATCAAATCATAGCGGGAGAGAGGCGTTGGCGAGCATCAAAATTAGCAGGTCTTACTAAAGTGCCTGTAGTAATAAAGCAAACTTCTCCCCAGAAAATGTTAGAAATGTCCATAGTTGAGAACGTTCAGAGAGAAGATCTTAACCCCATTGAGAGAGCGCAAGCATATAAAAGACTCATAGATGAATTTGGATTGGGAACTAATGAAGTTGCAAAAAAAGTCAGTAAAAGTGCTCCAACAGTTTCAAACACAATAAGGCTCTTATCTCTTCCCGATGCTATTAAGGACGCGTTGGTAGCAGGAGTAATTACAGAAGGGCACGTTAGACCGCTAATTTCTCTAGGCGATACAAAGCTAATGCTTGAACTTTTCAAAAAAATTCTTAAAGAGAATAGTACTGTAAGGGAAACCGAAGATTTGGCAAGAAAAATGAAAGGTGAAATCCAACAGCGGGAACCAAGAACAAAGTCTGACAAACTTTATGTTCCGGAACTTGATGATATGGCAAAGAAGCTTGAGGAATCTCTATCACTTAATAAAGTTGCAATTCACCAATCAAGAACGCAGGGGAGAATTGTTATAACTCTGAAAGGAGATGTTGATGTTACGGGGCCAAAGATAAAACAAATATACAACCTTCTTTCTCCCGTTGCCTCTCAATAAGGGTTTCTGATAAGCATTGCTTCTGAAACCGGCCAATATACAAAAAATGATTTTCCTATAATTTTTTCCCGAGGGACAAAGCCCCATTCCCTAGAGTCAGAGCTTTCCGGTCTGTTATCTCCCATCACAAAATAATTTCCCTGCTGGACAGTAACTGCTTCGCTTTCATGAAGAAATGCTCCCGTAGATGTTTGAACAGAAGGAGCAAGATATTCTTTCTCATCTATGATTTTTCCATTTACATAAACTTTTCCGTTTTGTACCATTACGCTATCTCCAGGTACTCCAATTATTCTTTTAATGAAATCCTTATCTGGATCCGTCGGTGCATTAAAAACTACCACATCCCCTCTTTTAAAATCAGAAATTCGCTTTATTATTAAATTTGTCAAGACAAACTCCTTATTTTTAAGATAAGGATGCATAGAGTTGCCTTTTACCTCATATGGTCTCATGATCAGAAGATAAATGATGAGAAAAAAAGCTGCTACGAGTAGAATTGTTTGGAGAGTATCTAAAAGAAAGAAGTATATTTTTCTAATTATTTCCATCATTTGATTTTCTGAAATTTCAGCTTCTTTGTCAATGCTATCTATTTTTGTTAAAATTATGCAGTCCGGATTCGTAGCTTGGCTGGTTAGAGCGTGTCGTTCACACCCGCCTGCCAAAGCTCGACCGTTTAGCTCAGTGGTAGAGCGCTTCGTTCACATCGAAGAAGTCGGGGGTTCAAATCCCTCAACGGTCACAGCGGCGGGCAGGTCGACGAGGTCACTGGTTCGAGTCTTGTATTGCCGAGTCTAACGGGGTGAAGTTAGAGCGGTCGCCTTAGGCGACAGGTCATCCCGATTGAATCGGGATCTGAT
>JACOXV010000011.1 GCA_016182225.1 Candidatus Levyibacteriota bacterium | reverse complement strand
TTTAGGTTTGGTTGGATATTTTATCTTTGCAAACGTAATCAATAAACCTAAAACCAACTTGCCTCTCACTAAGATAACTGGAGGTAGCTGGGATTTTGGTGATGCCCCGGATGGAAAGCAAACTTCTTACGAAGAGAGTTTTGCTCAGATTGGACAATTTCCCTCCCTCTTAAGTTCCGATGGTGCCCGTACCAAAAAAACCGATGATGTGTGGCTCGGGCAAGAGGTGACTTCGGAAATTGACGCAAGAGAGGTGAACGTTGATGAGGCCGATGATGGAATCAGAGGTACTGCGACCTCCTGCAAACAAAGTACAACGTATTTCTTCATTCGTATCAAAAATCCGGGGCAAATGACCGGCACTGCCTACCTAAATTTGTACGCAGATTGGAATAAGGATGGTAAATGGAGTGGCAGTGATGAGTGCGCGCCGGAGCGGGCGGTACAAAATTTTCCTGTTGATCTGTCAAAACAAACAGAAGAAATTGCAGTTTACGAAGTTACTTTTACCGCTGGCAAAAACACCGACAAGATTTGGTATCGAGGGGCAGTAACTCTTGGTGAGAAAATGAATGAGTCTGCAACAGGAGAGTTTAAAAGCGGCGAAATTGAAGACTTCGGACCGTACAAACCGCTTTTACCCGACGAAAAATACTACAACTTTTTCTGTCAGCCTGATCCGCTCATCATTAGTCACGGTTCCTCTGGCGGCGTCCAAATTGTGGCGGATTGGGGCTCTGAACCAATTTTTGATGTCCAATTTGGCCAAAATTATCAACCCAAAAATGAGAAACGTCAGGTTACTATTGGGAACAATAATACGTTTCTATTTGAATCTACCAACAAAGACGTCAATCCTCCAAAGAGAAACGTTCCTCATTTTGTCAGTCTTAAGGTGCGATTCGGAGCCGATGGAAAAGAAGCAACCATGGAAAAAGCGTGTCGAGTAATTGTTAAACATGACGAACTACCGAAAAATCCAGTTAAAAAGGGGATTCCGGTACCTTCAGAGGCTCCCAATATTGAAACTGAATCAGGAGGATCAACCAAAACAGAAACTCACCCAATCCAAGAAGGAGCCCCTGCTTTGTAAAATAGGACAGGAGGTGAGGGAAAATGATGAATTGGTATGGCCAAAATATGATGTGGGGATATGGAGGACTTTTTACTTCTATTTTTTGGGTAATTATTTTAATTGATCTTATGCTTTTGGGTGTTTGGCTCTGGAAGCAAATAAATAAAAAGTAAATTATCTTAGCTACAATACAAAAACTCCATTTTGACATCAAGTGGATACTTTTGTAAGATAATATTAATGTCTGCAAAACGAAGTGCAAATCCTCAGACATATTGGTGGTCTCGTTTAGTTTTTTTGATTCTCCCGCTTTTTATTCTCGGCTTTACTTATATATTTTTTCACGGACATGGAGTACTCGCCCAAAACAACAATGACGATGGCACACAGACTGTTAAAATCAGGCGCGATGGACGAGAATTTACAACGAAGATACTTAAGGAGATCTTTGATCCTCAAGGGGGACGGCGAGCAAGAGCTGGTAGTCTCATAGTTAAATTCCGTTCGGGCACCAGCGAGGCTGAGCAAGATCGAGTCCATAGGAATATAGGTGCGTTAAAAGTTGAGAGGCTGTATTTAGGGAGAACGCGCCGGGTAAAGATTAAAGAAAAAGATTTGGCAAAAACACTTGAGGCATATCGCGAAAATCCCGCAGTAGAGTATGCTGCTGCGGATCTTATTGTTCGCACAGTTTTTACACCTAATGACCCGAGATTTGGGGAACAATGGGGAATGGCAAAGATTAATACTCCCGGTGCCTGGGATGTTACGACAGGCACGCCCGGGACTCGCGTTGCGGTTCTTGATTGTGGAATTTATGACAGCACGTCATCATATATAAGTCCCGATGGAAATCCGGGACATCCCGATATTCGTGACAAGGTAATTTCCCGGATCAACTTTACGACCGCACCAGATGCTGACGATTTTTGTAATCACGGGACCCATGTTGCAGGAATCGTTGCAGCAAGCACTAATAATAATATCGGCGTTGCTGGTGTGGGATACAATACCGCACTCGTCAATGTTAAAGTTCTGGGTGATAACGGATCGGGTTCTTTTAGCTGGGTTATTAACGGTATTCTCTGGGCAGCCGGATGTGACAGCGACCCTTGCGGACCAAGACGCGCCGAAATTATCAATATGAGTCTTGGAGCCATTGCACCTTGTGATCCATTAGTGCAATCAGCAATTGATAAAGCATGGTCGCAGGGATTAGTTATTGTTGCCGCTGCCGGAAATAGCGAGGCAAGCGAAGCCATTACGCCGGCAAACTGTAATAATGTTATTGGCGTTTCTGCCTCTGATTCAAATGATAATAAAGCAAGCTTTTCAAATTACGGTTCGGGAGTTGATGTGGCAGCACCAGGAGTTGGCATTTTATCTACGAATTATGTGGGAGGATATTCATCATTTAATGGTACATCAATGGCATCGCCCCATGTCGCCGGACAAGCAGCTCTTATTTGGACAACTGGCAATAATAGCGGGAATACTTCTATAGTAAATCGTATTTTTCAGACAGCAAATGCTTCTTTCTTGGCCGGATCAAACTTTGGAAGGATTGATGTTTATAACAGTGTATCGAGTAATGGAGCAAACCCAACTCCAACACCCACCCCTACTCCCACACCGACACCTACTATCACTTGCGCACCCCCAACAATAATAAGTCATTCTGATACTAATATTAACAGAGGCGGAACTGTTTCTTTTTCTTGGAACGGCGTATCGGGTGCATCTACTTATAGAATTCAGAGGCAAAATAAAAATGGCAGTTGGTCTACGCGGACAACTACAAGCGGAACCAGTTTCAGTGGTGGGGATGCATCAAGTGATCCCAACTGGAGAATTTTTGTGTATTCGGGCACCTGCAGACCGCTTCCCGGTCCAGCTACAACTTTTGATCCATAGAATTAAAATTAAATATTCTCTTAATTTCTCCTATATAGTCTTCTGAAATTTTTTTGGGATATGAAGTAAGTAAAGGCAATTCTTTCCCATATCTTATTCTTTCCCTCTTTGTTTCTCTTGCTCTTGTGTCGCCAAACTTTCTCCATTTATCATATTTTTCTTTTGACAAATGCATTGTTCCGCTACATTTCAAATTTTCACATCTACATATATGGGGACAGGGATCACAAAATTTATCTTTGGGTGAGAGTAAATATGGAATAGTCAGTTCTTCTCCTTTGGAAATTTGTCGCAGAGCAAAAGCTAGGGTGTGACCTTTGTAAATGTAGAGAAAGGCGTTTGGAATACAGGAGTGATTAAGAAGGTAGACTCCAGGTTTTTCTAAGTCAGGGGAGATAACAGCATGGTCATGGTAATACATCAAATAAAAATTTTCTTCGTCAATTATTGCCTCTAGGGGATGGATGATTTTACCAATATAGTCTCCGATCACAATTCCTTTTGGAATATCCTTTATCGCAAACAAGCCTCGTCCTTTATTCTTTGTATTTCTTATTTCCCAATAATTTTCTGGAAGTAAAATCATAAGGCCCACTTTATCACATTTTCTTTAGATTCTTCTTTGCTATAATTTCCTCAGTGAATTCCGTTAGGTATTAACGGGGTTTGGATCTAACGGGATGAAAAAAATATTAGCCCTACTATTTATAGTTTCCTTTGTTATAGCTTTAATTGAGTCTATCTATATTTATCAAACTGAGTTTCTTAAAAAAGACATTATTAAAGCAAAATTCATTCCTAAACCTTTACTTTCCTATACTTTTGAAAATTTGAGAAATACTAAATTTCCGAAAAACCAAATAACTTTTGGCGATGTTGTTAGCGAAACTGATGATTCTTTTGCGCAAATATTTTATTTTTCCGTTCCTAAAACTCCCAAAAGCCAGAAAATGGATAAAGTGAGCGGGTTTGCTAACATACCTAAGAAAGAAGGCGAACATCCTGTTATTGTGATGTTTCGCGGTTTTATTCCGGAGGACATATTTGAATCGGGGATTGGAACTCAACCCTCCGCAAAAGAACTTGCAAAAAACGGTTTTATTACACTTGCTCCTGATTTTTTAGGATTTGGGCAGTCAGCAAGTCCCTCAGGCAATTCGTTTGAAAGTAGATTCCAAACATATACTACGGCACTCACCCTTTTATCTTCATTACCCACGTTAAACAGCGGGCTGGATCCAAATTACGTAGGAACCATTTCTGCGGATCTCCAAAAAATCGGAATTTGGGGGCATAGTAATGGCGGGCATATTGCACTTTCAGCTCTGGCAATTAGCGGAAAATCTTATCCTACTGTTTTATGGGCGCCTGTTAGCAAGTCTTTTCCCTACTCTATTTTATATTATACTGATGAATCAGATGATCAGGGAAAAGCTATGAGAAAATCTCTTGCGGATTTTGAAGAGCTTTATGATACGAAGCTTTTTTCTCCGGAAAAATATTTCAAATGGATTAAGACGCCAATTTTAATCAACCAAGGACTATCGGATCAGGAAGTTCCATATTGGTGGTCGGATGAATTGGTGGAGGTTTTAAAAGAAGATGAT
>JACOXV010000033.1 GCA_016182225.1 Candidatus Levyibacteriota bacterium | reverse complement strand
CCATATTATAGATTAATTTTCAATAACCAATTCCGTGAAAAATCAAATAAACACACTTCTTTCACAAACAAATAGATTTATAGTATTGGTCATTAAAAAAGTCGATAGATCAACCTATTTTGGAGTAGCGAAGGAAGGTTTTGCTTTAAGTATGGCGGATACGATTTTTGCTCAAAACAATTTAAAAAATAGTTGATTGTTCTTGTAATTTTAATCTTGTAGTAATTATGGAAGAAATAAACAAAAAAAAACTACTTGGAATTAAACTATCGGACGTAAGCTTAGAAAAAGTCCTTAAGTTTATTTATACAAGTCTACAAAACAACACCAAAAAGTACTATGTGATAACTCCTAACACCGAAATATTCATGCTTGCCAAGAAGAACCCAGCCTACAAAAAGATAATAAATGAAGCAAAATTAGCCTTGCCGGACAGCGTTGGGATCACGTGGGCGGGAAAAATGCTAGGAGTTCCGCTAAGAGAGAGGGTACCGGGTGTTGAATTACTAGAAAATCTATGCAAGGAGGTAGCGGGAAAGCCTATAACGGTGGGCTTTTTTGGTGGAAGGCAAAACGTAGCACTTCGATCGGCCGAGCGCTTGACTCAAAAATACCCCGGATTGAAGGTGGCATTCGCAGTGGAAGAATGGCCATTAGAATCGGGCGCTGAGGTCGCTGACGAAAATTTTCTTGGACACGCTCCGCTCGCTCGGCTAGGTCCTCATGTCCCTTCGCGGCTGCGCTTGCCGTCCAGCGAAAATTTTGCCAGCTCCCCGCGCCCGAAAATCATCAACCTGCCTTGCCGGCAGGCAGGTCATCAATCATTGTCTTGTGATATCTTATTTGTCGCACTGGGATCGCCCAAACAGGAGATTTGGATAGCGGAAAATCTGGCCAAGATTGATGTTAAAGTTGCTATAGGAGTAGGAGGAGCATTTGATTTTATTTCAGGCGAAGTCCGCCGCGCACCGGTTTGGATTCGAAAAATCGGGCTTGAATGGTTATTCCGTCTCATGATCCAACCCTGGAGATGGAAGAGGCAGCTATCTCTGATATCTTTTGTGATATTAGTTATTAAAGAGAGGTTGTTTGACCGATAATTATTTCAAACTTGATTTAGAATCTTTTTGTAAACTTCTTCGTAACCGTCCACCATTTTGTCTATCGTAAAGTTATCTTCAACATGTTTTCTACAAGCTTGCCTCATAGCCACATATTCCTCGCTGGACATCGACTGAATACGCTCAATTGCTTCGTTTAGACCTTCAAGGCCGGTTTTTTTGGTAATCCAATCGCCCCTGATGTCGTCAACGGAGGAGTTAACAATAAAACCGGTTTTTCCATCTGCAATGACCTCGCAAACAGCACCTTTAGCAAAAGCAATTACCGGAGTTCCTGCTGCCATGGCTTCCAGGAAAACCAGGCCAAACGGTTCCTCCCACTGAACAGGATAGATAAAATAGCCGGATTTTGCATAGAGGTTGTTTTTTTCCGTAACTGTTTTCGGCTCGGGGATCAAATGGGTATTACTGCTAAGATTAGGCTCTATCTCTTCGGCATAGTATTCCTTATCATCAACCTGGGCAACTATATTTATATCTTTCTTGAACTCCTTGGCTACTAAGACAGTCTCTTTTAGTCCTTTGTTATGCTTTCTCTTTACTCTGCCTAGCCAAAGACCGTGGGCCTGGTTGGAAGTATCGGTCTTAAGGTTTATACCAGATATATCAAGCCCGTTATAAACAGTTTGGAAAATATTAAGATGAATGTTATTTTCCTGGGCGAATTTCTTCTGGTGGTTGGCGATTGAGACGAAAAACTGTTTTGAGGAGGGCTGATGCAATAATCCAAGATAGTATGGAATCATAATACTGGGACTCATTACATTTGTGTGAAGCGTTGTAATTATCGGTGCGGGTAGGAGCTCTGTTAAAGAGGTAAATACAAGAGAAGTTGAATTGTCGTGAATCAGATCAACCTCCACCTTTTGCATCAGCTTTGTAATCTTACTCGCGATCCCAAATCTTAGCTCCGCATCAAAATCCTCACGCCCGACTGAGAGCTTTCTCAAGAATTCATTATGATTGGTAAACTCAACCCTTTCTTCCTGAAGGAGCGGGATAAATGTAACTTTCTTATCTTCAAAATGATTTCTGCCAACACCAAATACAATAATCGATTCAATTGAGGGTTTGGAGATCAGTCCGCGGACAAGGCTATAAGTAAAAAGCTCGGTACCTCCCTTGGAATTTGGACTAATTTCCTTATCAAAGTTTCCGATGACGGCTAATTTCATAATAAGCCCTTATAAAGCTTTATGAACTGTTCAACGATCTTATCCCAAGAATAGTGCTCTTGAACAGTAAATGCTGCGTTTTGGGACACCTTCTTATTTAGTTTAGCATCTTTTAGTAAATTTGATACATACTCTGCCAATTTTTTCCTATCATGCGTATCGACCAGGAAGCCGTTTAATCCGTCAATTATTACTTCGCGGCTTCCGGCAACATTTGAGACTATCGAAGCAGTGCCAGATGCCATTGCTTCAAGAGTAGTCAAACCAAAAGGCTCATATCTAGCAGGAAGGACAAATACATCGGCTGCGCGGTAATAAGCAGGAAGGACAGTGTCGTGGGGGAGCATGCCCAGGAAAGTTACGAGCTTTTCCAATTTATATTTCTTGATTTGTGCCTGGATTTGTTTTCCCGCCTGAACTTCTTCATCCGACTTTCCGTATTCAAGCGTATCTCCGCCAATATAAAGGTGAAATGGCGTTTTATTTTTCAAAAGAGCCAAAGCGTCAATAAGCCTGTCGATTCCTTTTGCAGGCACCAGCCTTGAGACTGTGAGTATTGAATTTGGCTCGAGCTTAATTCTTTTATCCTCACCGTTTTTCTGAGGCTTAAATACATCTGTTTCGATACCCGGATAAATAACTTGTAACTTCTCAAACTCAATCAGATAATGCTGAAGAATCTGAATCCTTGACGTCTCGCAGATAACTACTACCGCATCGGCTTTGTTTATAATCTGCTGTTCGATCGCAATTCTTACGTGATACCTATACATTGGTTTAAGTCTTTGAAGAGGAAGTTCTTCTACGGCCATCATCTCAACCTTTTTAAGCTTGCCCAGAGAGTGGGGGGTATGAACATGGGGAACATCAAGCATTTTAGAGAGTAAATTCCCCGCGTAGCCTCCGTCCCAGTAGTGCGAGTGAATAATGTCATATTCCTTTCTCCTTTTCTGCATAGATATCATCAGATTATCTACAAAATCGGGCATGACCTCATAGAGCTTCTCTTTTTGTATAAATGAGTTTCCGCCGGCCTTGATTCTAATGATCTTGACATTTTCGGCGATTTTCTCTTCTTCCGGCTGGTTATCAAACTGGCGCGTGATTATATCTACTTTAATATTCTTTTTGGCAAGAGCCTTAGAAAGCTGTAGAACATAAAGGGTTTGGCCTCCTGTGTCTGTTTTTCCCAAGGGAGCAGGATCCTGTACATAGCCTTGCGGATTGAGCATAGCAACCCTTCTGATTTGTTTTTTTGTTTTTTTCATATCCCTCAAAATTATATAAGTAAGCGGTAACTAATACAAATTTCCCAATATTTCTTAAAATTTATTTCGACAAATATATCACCCTGGATCAAAATAGTAAATAGTCATTATTAAAAGGCAAAATTTTGATTTTTTTGAAAAATATCCTAAACTAAAATTAATGCCCGATTTTAATTTCTTAAAAGATAGCCGCGGAAGGTGGATTATCTCTGCTCCCAAAAGAGCAAAAAGACCAAACAACGAAGAACATAACTCATTTTGTCCTTTCTGTCCGGGGATGGAGAAAAAATCTGAAGAGGTCTTTCGAGTTGGAAATAAAGAAAAATGGTCGGTAAGAGTAATAAAAAACAGTTTCCCTTTTGCAGACATTCACGAAGTAATAATTCATTCTCCTGACCATCATAAGAATTTCGACGAGCTCCCGCTAAATCAAAATATAGAAATTTTCAGGACTCTCATGAATAGATTTTCTCTACATAAAGATTCGGGAAGAGTTTTTATTTTTCATAATCATGGAGAGGCAGGAGGGGAGAGCATCACGCATCCCCATACACAGCTTGCGGTAATTCCTTTTGACGTAGATGCGGAAATTCCACCTCTTCCGGATCTTTCTGAGCGGGGAGAAATCAAAGAAACTTCACAGTTTCAGATATTTTGTCCTATGGCATCCGAGTGGCCAGATGAGGTATGGATAAAGCCGAAAAGAGAAGGAGCCTTTTTCCCCGACATGGAGGAGGGTGAGCTTTCTGATTTTTCAAAAACTGTTTATAAAATTCTTCAGATATTTACCCTTCGATATCACCATGAATTTCCTTTCAATTTTTATATCTATCCCGATTCAGACTGGTATTTGAGGTTTATTCCCAGAATGAAGGTTCTCGGAGGCTTTGAAATAGGCACGAAAATTCCAGTAAATACGCAAGATCCCAAGGAAACGCTTGAATTCATAAAAAGACATTTTGATGAACTTGATAGTGAAAGCGCTCGCGAAGAGAAGTGGGATTATGAAGTGGGAGTCTAGAAAATTTCTAATTTCTCTAATTTATTTTGCTGCTGAGGTCGCTATCGGAAAACTTGCTCGGACTTCCTTCGTGGGCTGCCGTCCTTCGCAAATTTTGATAGTTCCCCGCAGTCAGTAGTTAGAAGTTACTAGCTGTAAGTTAGCTTTTAGCCTATTCGTCTGGTTTGAGCTGAATTCCTAAAAGGTAAAGTATAGCTTCTTTTCTATATCTTCTGTCTCCTCGGGAATTAATTCTTATTGCAGGTAATTTTCCTCTTTTGCCCCATCTTTTTAATGTTAGGGGAGAAACTCTTAAAACTTGTGCGGCCTCTCGTACTGTAAGAAGATCTGGAAGATTGTTTATTGATATACTTTGTTCAGGCATAGGCTCGAGAGTATATTGATAATATTCAATATATCATCTAATTATCTACAAAATAACAAAATAGAACATATATTGTCAAGTAGGAATTTC
>JACOXV010000032.1 GCA_016182225.1 Candidatus Levyibacteriota bacterium | reverse complement strand
AAATATGAATCAAAATCAATATGGAGAATGACACGTTTCATATTCATAGTAATATCCAATAGATGTACATTCTAAGAACTTTCTCAACGAAAGAGAAGGGGTTTATCCTGAGGCAGCAAAGTGAGTCGAAGGACAGCATATGAAATTAATATACGAGAAAAATATAAGAAATACAATAGAATAAAAGTAGAACTTCTATATCCAACTATATTATTCCAAAATCCAATCTCTTAACCCTTGACAAGCAAAAAGAAATATGAATACACTGGATATGTAGAGGAAGGGGGTGAAAAGTCTATATGAACGCTGAAACAATGAGATGGGTC
This sequence comes from Candidatus Levyibacteriota bacterium, assembly GCA_016182225.1. Lineage (GTDB taxonomy): Bacteria > Patescibacteriota > Microgenomatia > Levybacterales > UBA12049 > JACOXV01. The sequence goes on along the minus strand of JACOXV010000032.1, from coordinate 4,744 downwards.
CGACTCGTAGGTACACTTTTGGTTGTAGTCGGAGCTGTTAACTGGGGACTCGTAGGACTTGCTAACCTCAATCTTGTGAATATGCTTCTCGGAGCTTGGCCAATAGTAGAAAGAGTTGTATACATATTAGTAGGATTAGCTGGTGTTTGGGTTCTCTATGATTGGTGGATGGGAATGTCTAAAAAATAAGATTCCCACTGAAATTATACTTACAGTCTCGCCGTTATGGCATGTCCTTCCGGCGAGACTTTATTTTTATCTAATGTTAAAAAGCTCCAGTCCCTCTTCTAGAAGAAATTTAGGGATTCCGTACAAAAGTGCAAAAAGAATAAGAAGACCTAAGGTTCCTATTACTATGATAAATATTTCTACAAATCTACTTCTTAAATTCATTATCAAAAATTATACCATTATTCGCTATTGTGTTATATTTTAATTAGTGGGAAATAGTTCTCAGTATCATAAACTCAGAAAAAAGTGGAGCCAAAGACACCAAAAACTACAAGAAGACCTTTGGCAAAAACACAAAGAGTCGCTTGATTGGCTATCAAAAAATAGCAAACAATTAGCGCTAGGTTCCCTAGGAAGTCTTATATTGCTATCCACGCCGGGAGAACCGCTACTTCCCCCTCCGGAGGCTACTGCAGAACAACCACATGAAATTGGAAAAAACGTTTTTCTTATATCAGACCTTTCCCAGATTCTACCAAAAGATGAAGTAAGAGAGCTAAGTCCGGAGGAAGAAAAAAATATTGAAGAAATATTAAAAAGAGACTTAGGAATAACTGCAAAAGCCGAAATTGACGGAAAAAGGCTAAACAGATCCTATGGTTATATCGGGGCAGAACAGCACTTAGCCAGATACCCGGGCGATACAATGGCTACTCATTTCGAGACTCAGGATGAAGCAAATCTTTATTACTCATCGGGTATGGCTCCGGGGCTTGGGGCATGGCGATATTTTACAAACGAAAACGGAGAGTTTAGTGAAAAAGGCAAGCAAATGGAAAAATATTATATTGCCGTACAGACTTTCTTAGCTCCTTACTATAATCTCAAATTGGCAGAATACAGAGATTTCTTTAAGTTCAGGAAAATGCTTTTAGTTAATCCTCACAACGGACGAGCTATTGTAACAGTAATCGGAGACTCCGGTCCTGCCGTTTGGACCGGGAAACACCTTGGGGGATCACCTGAGGTGATGAAGTATCTTGAAAGAGTAGACGGAAGGGCAAAGGGACCAGTACTATATTTTTTTATAGACGATCCGGAGGATAAGATTCCATTGGGCCCTGTAAATAATGTAATATAGTTTTATGAAAAATCACTTTTACACACATCTTATTGATACATCCACGTTAAGTCTAGAGCTTGGGGATATGGAAATTTCCAGGGAAGAGAGACTTCACCTGATATCAATTATGGAATCTACCCTTCACCACGCAATACTCGATGCAATTCTTTCCGAACTTTCTGAAGAAGACAAAAAAGCTTTCTTAAACCACCTGGCAGAAGACGATAATGAAAAAATTTGGGATTTTTTGAATGGCAAGATAGATAATATCGAAGAAAAAGTTAAAAAAACCGCAGATGATCTAAAGAAAGAACTTCATAGAGATATTAAAGAAACTAAAGAATAAATGGTATCTTCGAAAATAAAATCTTATATACCTCGTCCCAAAAGTTTTCCCATAAAGAACGTGAGGATTCTTTTATTGCCATCAGGATTATTTATAGTCTTTCTTTTCATTCTTTCAGTTGTATATACGAACCTTTCTAAAACCACAAATCTCAACAAACAATTAATAAATTCCAACCAACAAATTCAAAAAGAATTGAATAATTTAAAATCACAGGACCAATATAAAATTAATAAAGATCTTGAAGTAAAAATAGCAAATATCGAAAAAACATATGTACAAACCGTGAGTGTTTATGAAAAAATCGTTGACGCCAAAGATCAGAAAAGAAATGTTTCCGAATATGAGAAATCCTTTGCCTCTATTTTGAGCCTGCTTGCGAAAAGAAACTATTCGTCAGCATCAGCAGATTTAGCTAGTCTAGACTTAAAAATCGGCAAAGAAGCGCCCAAAACCGGCACTTCAAATATTGCAAGCGCGGCAAATGTGGCGGTTAATAATACTCCGCCCGGATCAGGATATTCAAGGCAAAACGTAAAAACAGATTTCGGCACTTTTCTGGTTGACATCGTAACTGCAGATCTCAACTCTACAAGAGTAATTGTAGATACAGCATCGGACAGCGACTGCAGGGATAATTGTCCTGTTTTGCCTCTTGGTGATTATGTTGGAAGAAATGGAGCTTTTGCTGGAATCAACGGATCATATTTCTGTCCAGCCTCTTACCCTAGCTGTGCAGGAAAAGCCAATTCTTTCGATACTCTTCTTATGAACAAAAATAAAAAATACTTTAATTCGGACAATAATGTCTACAGCACTGTTCCGGCTGTAATTTTCTCAGGAGGAAGCGCTCGGTACGTCTCTCAATCTCTCCAATGGGGGAGGGATACGGAAGTAGATGCTGTCTTGGCTAATCAACCATTATTAGTCTCGGGTGGAAATGTGGTTTTTGGAGGAGACGATGAAGTAAAAAGGGCGGGAGCAGGAAGCAGGAGTTTTGTTGGATCTAGCGGATCAACTGTTTATATCGGTGTAGTTCATGGCGTCAACGCGGCCCAGATGGCCAGAGTGTTGCACGCCATGGGGATTCAAAACGCTCTAAACCTTGACAGTGGGGGCTCAACCGCACTTTGGTCTGGAGGATATAAAGTAGGACCCGGCCGTGCAATCCCCAACGCACTCCTTTTTATCCGCAAGTAATGTTTATTTTCAGCAAAAATTCAGATAAGTGATATAATCTAGGCGGAGCAATGCGGATTTTAGTCGTCGAGGGCGAGCATAAAAGAAACTATTTATTTTTTTACCAGTTTCTTAGAACCTCTCTCACAACTTGAGCGGTTGTTATGACAGAAAATTGATCTTCAGCCGACTTTTCATCTTCGCTTCCAGCGTGCATCAATCCAACTTGTGCCATAGGCTCCCCATTGTCTCGTTCCAATTGTCCAGTCGGTCTTCCTTCTGTGGAAAGTTCCGCTGCTCTCTGGATAAATTCAGAAACATATTCAGCATCTTCATCGCTATTTTCTTTTTTCGCACAATGATTTCCTACTGCACATCCTGCACATATTCCGTCTTCCTGACCAGCAGTGATTCTCACGGGAAAATCCGGCGGTAGACTTCTAAATCTCTCAAAATACCTTGTTAAGTTTTCTTGAAATGCATCTCTTTCTTCCTCGGTATTTCCTAATACATCAACTGCATAGAAACAACGATATCTTCCAATATTGGAAACTAATTTTTGCGCAGCCTCACTGGGAGACGACCAATTAACAGCTATCGGTATAAGATTTGCAAGGTGATGTCCCCTGATTACAAAAGGAGTTGCATTAATAATCTCAGGATCGGTTCTTGGCTTCCAACGTTGAAAGATTTCCGTACTTAGCATCTCTATATTATACTATAAGACTATTTAAATCTCAATCAAATGCTTCTACTAAAATAGGAAGTGAAGGACTTCAATACTTTAAAGTATTGAAGTAACACGATCAAACCTGCTACTATTCATACGTTATTGATACTTGTTTTTAATCAAAATCCAAACATGGTTTTATAGTCTGCTTTTATGATAAGGAAAGTTAAAGAGGGCTTCAGAGTTCTTTCTGAAAAAGGGAGGAATATGGGAACGTATAAAACCAAAGAGGAAGCTAAAAAGCGCTTGCGTCAAATAGAATTCTTCAAACACAAAAAGACTGCAATGTAGAAAGAAAATGGTTATTTTCCAAAAAGCTTTCGAAGTTCTATTTTTGCCTGTTCAAGAATCTTTTTTCTTTCTGGTTTCAAGTTCTTCCCGGCGCGGTTGATGTAGAAATTAAGCATAGACATAGCTGATTGAAAAGGTTTTGCTTTTCGCCGGCTGCTTTCATCCGCGGATTTTTTCAAACTTTTGGCGATTTTTTTAGGATCACTCCACGTAAAAACCCCTTCTTCCAAATCCAAAACAATACTATGTTTGGTAACCTCTCCCGACCATTTTCTATCAGTAGCCATGCATATATTTTATCACTGATGTTATTTTTGATTGACATATCAGCCTCTATTGTTATAATTGCGGAATGCTGAAAGAATTTCTATTATCCTTAGCCGTAGCTACAACGCCCAATCCACAGCAAGCGTTAGAGCCGGTTCTTCCCATCATTGAACCACAAACATCTGGTTCCGACCTAATTTTTTCTCATACTTTAACTGAGGAAACAGGAGTTGTCCCAGATGAAGAAAAAATGCAATATGATATTTATAATGCAATAGAATTTTTTTTAAATACTGAATCAGACGAATCTTATTTTCAAGATCTTCACGACAAACTCTACGAAAATCCCGGAAACTATTTTTTCTTTGACTTCGAAACCGTAAGCGACTCTCAGATAGCCGAAATGGACTGTTACTATTTTAAAGACGGGATGACTGATCCTCGTTATAGATTTACAGAAGGATATTTTAGTCCTGATCTTTACTTAACGATTAGATTTTCAAATGAAGATAACTTCTTTGGAAGTGTAGAAGTAGGAGTACAGGTAAATTCACAGGGAGAATTGATGGGATCGTCATCTAGTCCGCAGTCTTATGAAATTGGTGAATTTCCAAATGAAGAAATAAAAGAATTAATA
>JACOXV010000020.1 GCA_016182225.1 Candidatus Levyibacteriota bacterium | reverse complement strand
TAGCATTGGGGAATCAGAGTTGCAAGTCCGAAGGGCTTGTTGCTCAGTGTCGCGCGCAATATAGATAATCAAGCTCCGATGCTTGGCATCGGAGTTACCTTGGGCGCTTGACAAAGATAGCAAAAGTTTATTAGGCTTATTAGGTAATGAGGAAATCTATCAAGGTTTTTTCTTTTTTAATTGCAATTTTTATTGCGTTTTTATTTTTTGCTCCGGCTTTTGCACAGGAAAACACAGGTACTACTTCTTCAGAAGATTCCGTAAGTAGTACGAACCCTCGCGCACAAAGGACCCAAAACATACGAGAAAGGGAAGAGGCAAGGATTACAAAAGCAGCGGAACTTAAAAGTGCTGCAGTTACTAAAGCAGCTGAAAGAAAAGATGCAAGAGCGAGCAGAGCTGCGGAAAGAAAAGAAAAGCTGTCTGAAGCAAGAATTAGAGTCTGCAAGGCCAGAGCAAAGAATATACAAGCCAGAATAAAAAGTCTCCACGAAAGAGCAGGGCTTATCCACCAAAGACACGAGAAAATTCTTGAAATGGTAGACAATTTTTATAATGAAAAGCTCGTTCCCGAGAGTCTTGTTCTTCCAGACTATGATGTATTAAAAACAGATATTGAAGAAAACACGGCAGAGGTTGCGGCACTTTTGGATCAGGCAAAAGAGACCGGAGGAGAATTTGATTGCGAATCCGATGATCCAAAGGGACAATTGGATTCTTTCCGTGAAGATGCAAAAGCTCTTCATGACGCAGTTGTCGCATATAGAAAATCAGTTAAGGCTTTTATCGAAGCAGTCAGAAATTTGGCAAAACAAGCAAAATCGGATGCCGCTTCAGAGTCAGCGGAGACAGAATAAATTTATGGATCCAAATAATCAAAATTTAAACAATCAAGTTTCACCAGTTCCAAATCAGCCGGTAATTCCTACAACGTCACAAAGTCCTGTTCCCGCTGCGCCTCAGGAAGAAGGAAGAGGAGGCAAAAAATATGCAATTCTTCTGGGAATACTTCTCGCAGTTTTATTGGTAGTTGCAGGAATTGGTCTTTTTTATGCTTACTATCAGTCGCAAAATAAAGTTGCTGATGAAGTAGTGGTCCAGGAAGAGCAGGCGATCGTCGAGGAAGAGCCAATAACACAAGATGTGGCAGCTGTTTCGGATACGAATGATATTGATACAGCTCTTGAACAGCTTGAGGAACAAAACGAATTAATTGAAAAAGAATTGGCCGCTTTTGACGAACAAGCCAATTTCTAGCCTCTGATTACTAGTCAAATTTATCTATTTACATAACTCTTACTTTATTCTTTTTTGCCTCACAATTTTGCTAGCTAGAATTATCTTCCGATTACTAAAAATTACTGAGTTAAAGAAGGGGGGTGAAAAGCATGGCGGAAAATAACAATAGAGGAAAAGGCTGGTTTGGTGATCCCCAGGGGCATGCAAGGGCAGGAAAAAAGGGGGGAGAAGCCAGATCCAGAAACCAAAGTAATAGAAGAAGAGGGGAACAACAAACTAATATGTAACCTCCTTTTATCTTTTTAAAGCATGAAAATCAGGCCGGAATTCCAGCCTGATTTTTTATTTAACAAGAATTTTTCTTCCCTACATAACTCTTACTTTTTTTTGCTTTTATTCATAACTAGGAACTGTAATATGTTTGAACCGAAAGGAAAAAAAGGACCCGCCTTCACAGTTTGATAACTGTTTCGGCGAGGCAAGGAAGGAGGTGAAAAAGAAAATGACCGACGATCGAAATAAAGGACAAGGCGTAGATACTCCCCAAAAAGACAGTCCTAACCCAAGCGATGAAGAGGGAAAAGGCGGGATGAGAGAAGAGGATGTCATGGAGGAAGAGACGACTGGAGATACGACTTCAACTAAGGATGAAAATACAGGCACAACTGATGAAAGCATCCTTGATGAAGAGAGTTAAAAGGGATAAGACAGTCTATTTGAAAGAAGTAGGTTGAAAGAAGTAGGCTGTCTTAATTGAGCTTATCAGATGATATTTTATCCCCAAATCTTAAAATATAATCCAAAACCTTTATGCTCTTATCAAGTGCCTCAGCAAATATTTCCTGTTCAGCCTGATTCATATATAAAATTATATGGAAGGTTCCTTTTTTATCTTTTTTCCAGTTCCAATTTGTGAATCCTTTATAGAGAGCTTTTTTTGCTCCTTTTTGAAGTTTTATCTGGCAAAGATACTCAAGAATTATATGTTCAAAAAGATGTCCTATTTCGGTATTAAGAACTTCCTGACTGAAAGGCAAGTCTTCATCGTTGAAACATTTTGATCTAAAAATTCCGGGAATTGTTTTTTCTAGAATTGAATAAGTTCTAGGAAATGCATTCGTATGAAAATGGGCCGTGTTAAGAGACATTGTTATAAAAGTTTCTTTTTTTTGAGGGGAAACAATTAGGGAATAGAAATCCAGCTTCAAAGAGAATTTATTTAAGTCTTCGTCTATTATGCTCATGCGCCAAGTACTTTTACAGATTTTTTACTCTACTAATACAATATAGAGCCCAAAAGCAAAATATGTCAAGCAAGAGTGGCTGTTTAAAGAAAAAGACACCAGTGGTATACTTTGCGATATGAAAGTGGAGGCTATAAAGACTAAGAAAATAAAACCGGGTGATAACTTATTTGATATTTTATTTAAGTCAATAAAAAAGCTCCCGGAAAAATCTATTGTAGTAATTACCTCCAAAGTCGTCGGAATCTGTGAGGGAAGGATTGTTAGCATAGATGAAGAAAAGAAAGAAGAATTGATTAAAAAAGAGGCATATCTTTATATTCCATCCTCAAGGAATAAATATCACATAGTACTTAGCATAAAAAACAAAAGTCTAGTCTCCTCAGCTGGAGTAGATGAATCAAACGGTGGAGGATATTTTGTGCTCTGGCCCAAAAATCCTCAAAAATCAGCAAATTCCATAAGAGAAATGCTTTCTAAAAAATATAAAGTGAAGAATTTAGGAGTAATGATTACAGACAGCAAATCAATTCCGCTTCGAAGAGGCGCTGTGGGAACCGCTATAGCTCATAGCGGTTTTTCAGCTGTTAAAAACTATATAGGAAAGAAAGATGTTTTTGGACGAAAATTCAAAGTACAGAAATCGAATGTTTTGGAAAATTTAGCAGGAGCATCCGTGGCAGTGATGGGTGAGGGATCGGAGCAGACTCCAATTGCCATAATATCAGATATTGGTTTTGTAAAATTTAAAAAAGGAAATCCTTCACAAAAAGAATTATCAGAAAATTATGTTAAGTTTGAAGACGATTTGTTCTATGAGCTTTTTAATAATAAATTATGGGTAAAGGGAAAAGGTTTATAACTTCTGGGGATTTATTCTAAGAATCTTATCATCATTCTCCCTTGGAAAACCTCGGCCATCGCGATTGCTTGTTGTGATATATAAAAATCCATCAGGTCCTACTACAACATCTCTTATTCTTCCGTATTCTCCTTGAAAATGTCTAGCAAGCTCTGCATTGTCTCCATTTAGAACTGCTTGGAAAAGACTTTCCCCGCGAAGACCGGCAAAGAAAAGTGATCCGTTGAGATATGCCATTCCGGCGGGTGCCCAAGTTTCTGTTCCGCTCTGAAGAATTGGGCTTATAATTCCATCTGCAGTTTGGCCTCCTATAAAATCTGGCCAGCCATAATTTCCGCCAGCCTGGATTTTATTAAATTCATCGTGGGCTGAAGAGCCGTGTTCTGTTTCCCAAAGGTTGCCATTATCATCCCAGGCTAGACCTTGCGGATTTCGGTGTCCATATGAAAAAACTGTTGTTCCGAAAGGATTGCCAGGCGCAGAATTGCCATTATCAGTGACACGAAGTATTTTTCCGGCCAGAGAATTCTTGTTTTGAGAAAGAGAGGGCTCTGCTGCGTCTCCTGTGGTTACATATAGATATCCATCTGGTCCGAATTTTATTCTTCCTCCGTCGTGAATGTTTGCGGCCGGAATTTTGTCCAAAATTATTTTTTCATCAGAAAAACTTCTACCGTCAAATTTGAATCTTACGACACGATTGAGATTGTTGCCTCCTGTTGAAGAATAAGCGTAATAAATATAGACGAATTGGTTGTTATCAAAATCCGGATGTATCACAATTCCGTGAAGTCCTGATTCGTTATTTTGGGCCACTTGTATTTCTGCAACAGGGGAGGGTGCTATATTGCCTTCTTTATCAATAAATCTTATGGAACCTTTTCTTTCGGTTACTAGTAATTCTCCGTCGGGAAGAAAAGCCATTGCCCAGGGAACTTCGAGGTTTTTTGCAAATACAGATATTTTTGGCGCTTTTTGAAATTCATCCTCCGATGGAGTCTGTAAGGCATTTGTTTTTTCAAGAACAGGAGAGCTTTTAATATTGTTCCAAATAAAAAATCCTGCCCAAATGAAGATAAAAAGAAAAGCGATCGAAATTATAAACCTCTTCATAAGTAAGGGCTATATTATCATTTTCTAGAGCCCCAATCCAAGACAGCCTTCTTTAGTAGCTCTATCTGAGTTCTAGATAAGCCTGAAAGTCTCATTAATAAATATGTTTCAGTATCACTTGGTTTTCCTTTTATTCTTTCTCTTTCAGGCTGAGAAGCAATTTCCCCAAGCTTTCTCCATAAGGGTCCCCGGGCCTGTAAAAAATCGCTTAACTTTCGGGGAAATCGTTTCCAAAGTAGGGCAACATTTAATCTTAAGTTTTTCAACTGTTCCATATCTATTTCAACTCCAACTCTTTTAGCGTCAATTGGAGACTGGACATTTAAACGAATTAGTACGTCAGCCATAACTAAAGTTTCCTCAAGCGTAAAAAAGTAGGATGAAAACGAACCATCTTGTTCGACTCTATTCACATTATTATCTTTATTACCTCCTATTTTCGGAGATGGAATCCTTTGGGTGTTTGGCTTCTTTGGCTCAGTTCTTCTTACTGAAGCAGAGGTATCAATGCGTACCGTAGCCGGGCGGGGAAGGGTTCGCACTATTGGTCGTGGGGTAGGAGGTGGAGCAAAAGGCACTCTCGGCGGAGAAGAAGTTAATATGTGGTCTAAAAAGGAGGCATTATCTTCGCTACTTCTGGGACTTCTGGGCATTTGCGTTGGAGTTTGGACTGCTACCTGACTAGATATTCTAGCAATTTCTGAACTATCGACTATGGTTCCAGAATTAGAAATTCCACTGATTGGTGGGACAACTTCTGGCGAGGCACTTGTGTCTGGTTTGGTATATTTTTTTCTTAAATCGGC
>JACOXV010000019.1 GCA_016182225.1 Candidatus Levyibacteriota bacterium | reverse complement strand
GGGGTTTTAGTTAATGCACATATTTATCAATTATTGAAAGAAGGTACCTGCGATCTCCCTTATCAAGTCCTACCTTATCAACTTCCAATATCTCTAAGCACTCATCAACCATATAATTATTTATCTTTCCATTCCCTTTAACTTGAGCATGATCCCGAACTCTTTTTAAAAGCTTTAGGGCAATTCGTGGGGTCCCCCTCGCCCTTTTTGAGATTTCATGAATTGAGTCATTATCTATCTCAACTTGCAGTTTTACCGCTGCTTTTTTGACTATTTTCGCAAGCTCTACCGGATCATAAAAAGAAAGCCTTTGGATTACACCAAATCTATCCCGAAGAGGCCCAGATAACAATCCTATTCTTGTAGTTGCCCCAACGATTGTAAATTTTGGAAGGTCAAGTCTAAGCGTTCTTGCAGACGGGCCTTTCCCAATCACTATATCTAAGGCATAATCTTCCATCGCCGGGTAAAGAGTTTCCTCAACTACCTTATTGAGTCTATGTATCTCGTCTATAAAAAGTACGTCTCCTTTTTCCAAATTTGTCAGAATAGATGCCAAATCCCCTGCCCTCTCAATCGCCGGACCAGAAGTAATCTTAATATTCACTCCCATCTCACGCGCTATAAGATGAGAAATCGTAGTCTTTCCTAACCCGGGCGGACCATATAACAAAATATGCTCTATGGGTTCTTTTCTTTTTTTTGCAGCAGAAATTGCAATATGAAGTGAATCTTTTACTCCTTCCTGTCCAAAAAATTCATCCCATTCCGAAGCTCTCAGATTATTAAACAACAATTCTTCTTCTATTTTTTCTTCTTTTTTTATGTCTTTTGCCATTTTTTATCTACCTAAATACTTTAGCGATTCTTTTATTTTTTCATCCAAGGTCTTTTGACTTCCATCTAAGCTTTTAATTGCCTCTTTTGCTTCAGAAGGACTAAATCCGAAACTTCGAAGAGCCAAGACAATGTCGTTATTTTCTTTTATATCTTTATCAGAAAGGTCTAGATCATCCAAATTTCCGAATTTGTTTTTAAGCTCAATTATAATTTTTTGTGCATTTTTACGACCAAGGCGCGGCACTTTTTCAAAAAATGAAACATCTCCTGTCACCGTAGCATTAATAATCTCTTCCCTAGTTCCAGCAGAAAAAACACCTAAAGCGGTTTTTGGTCCAACTCCGGATACTCTTAAAAGATTTTCAAAAAGCTTTAAATCGTGGATGTTCTCAAAACCAAAAAGCTCAAGCGCATCTTCCTTTACATATGTATAGGTATAAAATCGAGCTTTATCCCCCACTTTTATTTTTTTAATAATTCTTTCCGGTAATTGTATTCTATATCCGACATCTCCCACCTCTATCAACACGAGGCTACCATCTAAATAATCTATTTTTCCGGATAATGATCCTATCATAGGTCTAGCGTTTAGTAATTAGTGTCTAGCGTTTAGTTTAGACATTTTATATGTGAATGCATGAGTGAGCGCAACTGCCAAAGCATCAGAAGTATCGTCTATTTTTGGAATTTTATCAAGTTTTAGAATTACTTTTACCATCTGAGCAATCTGATTTTTATCCGCTCTGCCATAACCAGTTAACGACATTTTTACTTGAAGTGGTGTATAAATGGCAACTTTAATTTTATTTCTTGCGGCACAAAGAAGCACCACGCCCCTAGCTTGACCTACTGCGAAAGCTGTTTTTGCATTACTGCTAAAAAAGACCTCTTCAATTGATAAAACATCCGGCCTAAAGCGTTTGATCAATTCTTCAGTCTCCGAATTTATTTTAAGAAGTCTTTCTTCTATTTTTCCGTTTGGCTCCGTTTGAATACAATCATAAAAGAGAGGTTTTACTTTCCCGTTTTTTTCCTCAACTACACAAATCCCCATTCTTCCAATTCCGGGATCAACTCCAAGTATAAGCATAAAGTAAATGCAATTATAACATGTTGTATTAGCTTGGGTTTTACTGTAAAATAGTGCCTTAATGGCCACTCGTCAAAAGCTAAAAGTAGAAAAAAGAGAAATCTTTGGAAAGAAACTTAAAAAACTTCGAAGAGAAGGTCTTCTTCCTGCAAATATTTACGGAAAAGACATTAAATCACAAGCTGTACTTCTTCCTGTTGAAGATTTTAAAAAAACTTATAAGGAAGTCGGTGAAACAGGCCTTATTGATATAGAGCTAGACGGAAAAAGTACACCAGTTCTTATCCACAATACTCAGGTAACTTTCGATCAAAATATTCTTCATACTGATTTTTATAAAGTAAATCTTAAAGAAAAAGTAAAAGCCATGATACCAATTGAATTTATTGGTGAACCAAAAGCTGTTACTGAAAAAATCGGCATTCTCATGCATATTCTAAACGAAGTAGAGGTAGAAGCACTACCTGAAGAACTACCTGAGAATGTGGAGGTAAACGTAGAGCCACTCGCTGCGATCGATGAACAAATCACTGTTGCAGATCTCAAGACAAGCGAAGGAGTTACACTGCTTACTGACCCCGCACAGGTTGTAGCTAAAATTGGAGAACTTATAACTAAAGAGGCTCAGGAGCTTGCTGCAGAAGAGGCTGCTGCTGCAGAGGCTGCCTCCGCTGAGGCAAGTGCAGAAGCCGGCGAAGAAGCACCAGAGGCAGAAGGAGAACCAGAACAAACACAAGGCGAGGAATCAACTGAAAAAACTCCTGAAGAACAACCAAAAGAAAGCTAATTTCTAATTTCTTCTTTTAACCTCCTTGCTTCATCAAAATTAGGATCCAATCTTAAAGCTTTATTTAAATATTCTTCGGTTTTATTAAAATCCTGCAATCTGTACTCTAGAATAGCCAGATTAAAATATCCATCCCTGTAGTCTGGATATTTTTTTACCACATTTTCCCAAAATATCCTCTCCTCTATTAACTTCTCTTTCTTCTCAATCCTATCATCCAGCAAAAATATATTTCTTAAAAAATCCAAAGAAACAATAAAAAGACAAAAAACTACAATAACTAATGCAACTAATATTAGTTTATTTTTAAGGATATATTCGGTAAAGTTTAGGTAAATACTCGGGAATTTATTTACTTTATTTTTTTTCATTGGCAGATTCATCCTTTGAAGACCGGGCAAAGGATTGCTTGCCCCTCGTAGCTTTAGCGAAGTGGGGCCACTTCTCTATTATGAGGGGTTTCCCCGGAGATAGCTTTTGATATATTTCCTCAGTTATAAAAGGCATAAAAGGATGAAGAAGTTTTAGGAGAGTAGAAAACACCTCTTCAAGAACTATCTGCGACACTTCCCTTCTTGTCTTTGCTTCTTCCACATATTTATCAGCAAACTCATGCCAGATAAATTCGTAGAGCGCCTCAGCCGCATCATGAAACCTATACTTTTCAATGCTTTCCGAAACACATCTCGCGAGATCTTCAGTTTTCCCGAGTATTTCCCGATCTTTTCCCGAAATCTTTTTACTGTACCTTTCCGGCTTAAACTCAATAATAAATCTTCCTATATTCCAGATTTTATTTGCAAAATATCTAGTTGCCTGGAGCTTTGGGTAAGAAAGTGCCTGGTCGTTTCCGAATGCTGTTCCGTATACAAGCGCAAATCTGACCGAATCTGCACCATACTGCTCTACCAACTCAAGAGGATCAATAACATTTCCTCGGCTTTTGCTCATTTTCTTTCCAAGCGGATCTTTTACCATACCATGCAATACAACGTCTTTAAATGGAATCTCTGAAGTTTTATAAATGCCCATCATTATCATCCTCGCTACCCAAAAAAGTAAAATGTCATACATGGTTTCCATAACAGAAGTTGGATAAAAAGTTTTAAAGTCGTTATCATTCCCAGTGGTCATTAGTGTAGCAAAAGGCCATTGGCTTGAGGAAAACCATGTGTCAAAAACGTCATCATCCTGGTTTATGATCAAAGATTTACACTTACTGCATGACTTTGGATTCTCCCCTGCTGTTACTGTCCACTCATCACAATCTGAGCATTCCCATGCTGGAATTCTAATTCCCCATACAATTTGACGGGAAATATTCCAATCTTTTATATTTTCTAAAAATTGGAGAGTTGTCTGTGTATGTCTAGTTGGATACATTTTTATTTTCTTAGCCTTGATAGCGTTTATAGCTGGTGCTGCGAGGGGCTTCATTTTTACAAACCATTGCTCAAGAGGAAGTGGTTCGATAGGATTTTTGCATTTATAACACAAGGCTATTCTATGTATATAGTTCTCATCTATTTTCTCAAGCAACCCTTTCTTTCTCATCTCCTCAACTACAGCAGATCGTGCTTGTTTAATATAAAGTCCTTGAAATTTTCCCGCTTTCTCATTCATCTTCCCGTCAAATCCAATAACCTGTTTTAGGGGAAGGTTGTGTCTTTTTGCAACTTCAAAATCATCAAAGTCATGCGCTGGAGTAATTTTTACAACACCAGTTCCAAAATTGGGATCTACAAAGCCATCTCCTACTACTTTTATTTTTGCTTTTCCCAATACTGTTTCAATTTCAATTTCTTTTCCAATATATTTTTGGTATCTTTTATCATCCGGGTGAACTGCTACAGCCGTATCTCCAAATTTGGTTTCCGGTCTTGTCGTAGCTAAAACAAGAGGTCCATATTTAATATAAAAAAGGGGATTTTTTTGTTCTTCGTAAACAACCTCAAGGTCAGAAAAGCTGGTTCCATCAAAAGTACAGTAATTGACAAGTCTCTCTGCTCTATAGACCAAACCATCATCATAAAGCTTCTTGAAAGTAGCATAAACAATTTTTACTATGTCTTCATCAAGAGTAAACTTTTTTCTAGTCCAGTCAAGAGAAAAACCTAATTTTCTAAGCTGGCTTTCCATGATTGGCCTATTTGCCTGAACAAAATCCCAAATATTCTTATAAAGGTCCTCCCTTTTGAAATCAAAGCGTGACTTACCCTCTTTTTGAAGTTGTTTTTCGTAAACAAATTGCGTCTCAAATCCGGCATGGTCTGCTCCAGGAAGCCAAAGAGTCTTATCTCCTTTCATGCGATGGTAACGAATAAGTATATCCTCCACCACATACATAGCATGACCAAAGTGAAGAGGCGCATTAGCGTTTGGAGGAGGAAGAATAATGCTAAAAGGTTCTCCGCCAGGATTTACTTCAGGAACAAATGCACCTGATTTTTCCCATCTCTCATATATTCTCTGTTCTACTTTTTTGTGATCGTAGGCCTTGTCCACCCCGCTAGATACTCCTTCCTTCTTGGTATTTATAATGTATTAGATTTTTTAGAATATAAATGTAATTCATGTCAATTTCCGTTTTTTATCTAACGGGGTCCATATTTTATTTCTTCATTATAGCTTAATTCGCTTCCTTTTTATAGAATACATTGCCCCATTTTTAAGATACATGTATCTTTTTATTCTCTCAATATTACTAATTGTTAATTTTCTAAGAACCAATGCGCCCAATCCATTACCTATTAAGATAAGAGGGACAGCAAAGGTAAATGCAAATGCCCCAATTATTCCATCAATGGAAAATGTTGTATCCAATACTTCAAGATATGCAATTTTTGAGAAATCTGAAATATTACTGGACTTATCAAGAAGTCTTGTCTCTTGGGCTTGTGCATATTGTCTAAATCCATGAATGATAAAAAAGCTTGTCGACCCAACCACTGCGCCAAACGCCATCATGCTATCTATTTGAAGCGCAAACCATACAATTGCAGTAAGAAGCACTGAAACTACTGCAAAAAACCATGCACCTTGTCTTTGAAAAAATCTTTCCGGTCTTAAACCAAAGTTTTTTGTCTCTAAAAATAACCAGTTAAAGAAAAGGAAGATAAGAAAAACTCCACCTCCCATCAGAAGGATAGGGGCTGTTTTTTCAATAGATTCTCTAGCAACTTCGCTTCCTGAAAATGCAAAGCCGAATAATTGAATTGGCCCAACCGATGGATTTGCTAACCAGATTATTAAAAATGGCAATAATCCCCTAACAACAAAAACGGCAAAGAAAAATCCATAGGTCAGAAACCAATGTCTGGCTTTTTTACTCATCCCAGAAAGAACTTCGGCGTTTATAACTGCATTGTCTATGGACGTTATAACTTCAAAAAGGCAAAGTCCAAGAATTGTAAATAGAACTAAAATCATACAGGTGCAAATTTTATCAAAAAATCGTTCCTTTTGGGAGACTATCTTTGAGAGAAAGAAAAATCTATCCTCTCATCCTTTACCAAAGACAATGATCCAAAGGTTTTATTTTCTGAATTTTTAAATTCTTCAGGCTTTGAGGTCAAAAATATTTTATTAGGATAAGTAATAGATAAATCGACAGGTATTCTTTCTACGCCGGGCTGCTTGTAGTACAAAAGGCTGTAATCAAATGTTTTATTTTTTAGATTGATTCTTTTTTCAAACTTATAATTAAGCTTCACGGTTTTTAATGAATTAGGGGGGATATTAATCAAAAAACCAACTACCTTTTTTTCCTGGTCTTCAAATTCTTCCACCTCAAGACCGCTTGGAGGGGTAAAATTTTGTCTTTCATAAACCAATGGATTAACGATTGCATCCGTTATTTCCTGTTTTTTACCATCAATAATTATTCCCTCTAGTGAAGTGTTTGTAGGTGTAATTATTCTCAGATAATTTTTATATCCTCCGCCGGGCCATTGTCCGCTTTTACTGTTATTCTTAAAAACAATGGTAACGCTTGATACTACTTTACCATTCTCATTAATAGTTAACTGCTTAGAAATACTTCTAGATATAAAGTAATTTACTTTATTAACTCCGAGATTAGCTTCATTGATTCCTAAGAAATCGTTTATTTTATTACTCGCTTCCGCTCTTTCATCTCGCATAACACCTCCCCATCCATTAACCGAAAATGTATTTTGAATTACGGAATCATCAAAAGAAAACATTAAATGTTTTTCATCTACAGAGGAAGACACGCTTTTTGCGAGAGCAAAATAAGGAATACTTCTTTTGCTTGTTAGTACGAATAAAATTGAATTATACAATGATTTCAAAAAATCTTTTTTCTGTGTAGAGCCTGGGAAAAATCCTTTTTCAGCTTTTTCTTCGGTAAGTAAGAAAAGATTCTCTTCTGTAACGGTTTCTTTATAATCTGCTACTTTTACCGGCCCTATCTCTCTTAATATGTTTTGCACCAGAGAAAGATCTACTCCTATCACTCCGTCTACTTTTTCATTCAATGAAAGGTTTAGGAGTCTTGCCGCGCTTGAGGCATTTTGAGAAAAACTTAATCCAAAATTACTGTCTCGCAAATAAAGGTGTGCGGTTGGGAGATATCTTCTTAATGGATATTCAGGTTCTACATGTCCTCTTAATTGACCATCGGCACTGTAAACATCGTATATTTTAAAATCTTCTATTTTTCCTTTATTTAACTTTACTGTTCCGTATGATCCTATAAATCCTCCGCCGGGCCGAAGCTCCATGTTATTCTGAAATAGAATAAGATACTTCTTCTCTCCTTCAAACCCGAATATCTTTGGAAAGTGGTAAGCGCTCCCTGAGATTAAATCAACAAGCGTGTTTACATCATTTAATTCATTTTTCAAATCTCCAGGAATATTGCCATCTGCCTCTGCTCTTCTCAAAGCAGAGATAGAATTTTGTAATAGATTTGAAGCTTCCCTGAAATCTCCTGCAGGATCACCACTCTTTCCGGAAGAAACGTTTTTAATCATTGACACGGATTCGACCAAGTATATTGAGGCAGTTGATACTTCACTTCCAAGCTCTACTTTTTTTAACAGACGAGGCAACCCACCCAGACGACGAGGTTGGGTTATGGCTGAAAAACCCACACGTGACACAAACGTTAAAACAACTGTTGAACAAATAAATCAATGGACTTCGTGAAAGTCAATAGAGCAGCTAACAAAATTTACCTGCTCGGTGCAATTGTAGTCTTTTTGCTAATTTCCTACTTCTTGGCATTTAACTTTGACGACCAGCTAGCTGGAGCAGTTGGACTGGTAGGGGTAATTGGCATTGCTTATCTTTACCATGGGCTGTACGGCAGTGAAGAAGAAGCTGTAAAAGCAATACATCAACCATATACTATTTTTAAAGAACATGGCATTATTGGGGCAATTATTTTTTTCATCATAAGCGCAGCAACGGGGTTCTCCTTTATTTCACTAAGCACACAAGCTGCAGCAGCAAAATATTCCGGAGATGCAGTTGGACGAATTCTACCTTCCTTACCCTATTGGATGATTGTGATTGCTTTTCTATTTGTTGCACTGCAATATCACAG
>JACOXV010000031.1 GCA_016182225.1 Candidatus Levyibacteriota bacterium | reverse complement strand
CCCGAAGTTCCTCTAGTTAAGGCAAACAATATCTCAACAGGAGAAAGTCTTCCTCAGGGATCAGGATATATAAATCTTTCTCTTTCTCCAGTGACAAAAAGAGTGGGAAATTTTTTATATGAATTTTCACCTGATACAACTGCAACTACTTCAGCAGAAGTCCTAATACTTCATGGAAACTTTTTGATAAAGAGGGCAGCAGCTTACGACTTGTCTTTTACAACGAGATTTCAGGGCGAATGGCCGCGAGCACTTGAAGCTTTCAGGAGAAACATTTTATTTGGGAGTGGATACGGATCGGTGAGTCTCGCAGTTGATAATAATTATTTAAGAATGTTAGGGGAAATAGGAGCAGCAGGCGTAATATCTTTTTTTGCCATATTTTTAGTTTTTGGAATTTACATTAAAAAAATATTGCCTGATGTTGACTCCAGTGTGGCAAAAAGTCTTATTATAGGTTTTATAGCAGGTGCATTTGGGCTTTCATTAAATGCAATTCTTATTGATGTTTTTGAGGCATCAAAAATCGCTTTTATTTTTTGGATTCTTGCTGGAGTAATTTTAGGAATTTTGAGTCTATATCAAACACAATATTTCAAACTCCGAAATGAAATTAGAAATGCGATATTATCTCCTTTGGCAGTTGTAATCTACCTTTTTATAGGAACATTTATTATTTTTTCTCCAATGATTAACAATTTTTTTGTAGGAGATGATTTTACTTGGTTTAGGTGGGCAGCCGATTGTTCAAATTGCTCTTTTGTTTCTACCATTTATAACTATTTTACAGATGCAAATGGCTTTTTCTATAGACCCGGAACAAAAATTTATTTCTTTCTGATGTATAAGATGTTTTGGCTCAATCAAGTGGTTTACCATTTAGTTTCGTTATTTTCCCATTTTGCGGTGATAGCTCTTTTCTATCTGCTTGCGAGAAAAATATTGAAAAATAATTACCTCTCAGTTTTAGCAAGCTTCCTTTTTCTTGTGATGAGCGGATATTCAGAGGTAGTGTTTTGGATTTCATCAACCGGACATCTTTTTAATTCTATATTTATATTGCTTAGTTTATTATTTTTTATTTATTGGGAGGAAAAGAAAAAAATATATTTTTATATTTTGTCGATTGTAAGTATTATTATCTCCTTGTTATTCCACGAACTAGGTGTAGTTGCTCCAATACTTATTATTGGCTACAAGATTTCCCAGGAGGGATTGGGCTCATTCTTTAAGCTAACTAGAAAAGCAGAATATTATTTATTATTTCTGCCTTTAATACCTTATGCTTTTATCCGTTTTACAGCCCAAAGCCATTGGTTCAATGGAGACTATAGCTACGATATTTTAAAACTTCCTTTCAATGTCGTAGGAAATCTCATTGGTTACTTTTCTTTGACAGTTATTGGCTCTATTTCCCTGCCTTTTTATGAAATGCTTAGAAATTTGGCAAGAGAAAATTTGCCAGTCGCATTGGCGGCAAGCATTATTGGGTTAATAGCAGTTATAATTTCATCCAAGAAATTCATAAAATATTTCACTAATGAAGAAAAGAAAGTGGTTATATTTGGTGCACTAGCTTTTGTTATAACTCTTCTTCCATTCTTAGGGTTAGGAAATATTACTTCCAGATATAGCTATTTAGGATCACTGGGAATTGTTTTAATTTTTACCATTCTGATTAAAAAGCTATACCCATATCTAAAGGACCAGGGGAGAGAAATTGCAATAGGAGTAACTGTGTTATCGATTATCGCATTTGCACTTTTTCATGTTATTCAAGTTCAGCAAGTTTACCGCGACTGGCATGGTGCGGGAGAAAAATCAAGAAATTTTTTTATCTCAATAGATAACCTTTATTCAAATTTTTGGTCGGAAAAAAATGTTGAGCTCCATTTTGTTGATGTTCCTCTAAAGGTCGGAGAGGCTTGGGTATTTCCTGTGGGCTTAAATGATGCCGTATGGTTTGCATTTAATAATCCAGACCTTAAAATTTTTATACATAACGATCTCGATGATGCCCTTAAGCTTTCGGGAACGTCTCTTTCAAAACCTGTACTCAAGTTTGGGGAGGATGGAGGACTTGAGGAAGTAGTGCGTTTTAAAAAACCAACTCCCGCACCAAGCTCTAACTAATCCACAATGAAAAATATTCATATTATTATACTTGCAGGAATTATTTTTTTTGGTTTTATTTTTAGGTTGTATAGATTCGATAACCCGATTGCCGAATGGCACTCTTGGCGTCAAGTAGATACATCCTCCGTATCCAGAGTTTTTGTAGAAGAAGGATTTGATCTTCTGCATCCCAAATACCATGATTTATCCAATGTTCCATCGGGTAAAAATAATCCGGAAGGATATAGATTTGTAGAATTTCCCATTTACAATCTATTGCAAGGCGGATTATTTAAACTTGTTGGTCTTCTAAGTTTGGAAGAATGGGGAAGGCTAATTACAATTTTTTCTTCCTTATCTTCTTTGTTATTTATTTATCTAATTTTATCAAAACATCAAGGTAGAATCTCGGGGCTAATAGCTGCCTTTTTCTTTGGTTTTTTGCCGTTTAGTATTTATTACGGAAGAGTAGTTCTTCCCGATACTATGACTGCTGCAGGAGTCTTAGGCGGAATTTATTTTTTTGATTTATGGAGTAGTGCGGAAAAAGAAAGAAAATCTTTTAAGAAAACTTTTCCGCTTTTGATTTTAGCTACTTCTTTTACCGCACTTGCATTTCTTCTTAAACCATTTGCAGGATTTTTTACTCTTCCTATGTTTTATCTGGCATTTGATAGGTTTGGATTTAAAGCTTTAATTAAATGGCAGCTTTATTTCTTTTTGGTTTTAGCAATTCTTCCAGTTATTGGATGGAGACTCTGGATGCTTCAATATCCGGAAGGAATACCGTGGGCAAGCTGGCTTTTAAATCTTGGAGATATCAGATTTAAAGGAGCCTTTTTCTATTGGCTTTTCGCAGACCGAATCGGACGATTAATCTTAGGTTACTGGGGTATTGTTATTTTCGCTGCAGGATTTTTGCTCAAAACAAAAAAACCTCTTTTCTTTTACTCTTTTGTTATTTCCTCGCTTGCATATTTTACAGTTATAGCCAGAGGAAACGTACAACACGATTATTATCAAATCATGATACTTCCCACGATCGTAATTTTTATGGGGCTTGGCGGAGAGTTTTTGCTTTCAAAACTTAGAAATATCGGAAGCAAGTTTGGCGGAATTATAATTTTTAGCATATCTACTGTTTTTTGTCTTATGTTTGGGTGGTATTTTGTACGGGATTACTTCAATATTAATAACGGCGCAATCATTAATGCGGGATTGGAAGTCGATAGAATTATCCCCAAGGATGCAAAAATAATTGCAAATTACGGTGGAGACACTACTCTTTTATATCAAACAAAAAGAAAAGGCTGGGCCAGTCTTCAGGGAGAGCTTTGGCAAATGAGGGACATGGGGGCAGGCTATCTCTTGATGGTTAATCCGACTCCTGCGGATTTTGAATTTGCGAAGGGATATAAGATAGTTAAGGCTACTTCGGAATATGCCCTGTTTGATTTAAATAGTAAAAAATGATCCCATTAAATAATAATTCTAGTATTATATTAGCAAATAAAAATTCTATCTATTTTAAGAAAGGATTTATTTAACGGGATGAAGATATTAATAGTATCATCTTTTCTTCCTTATCCTCTTTTCTCCGGAGGGAATGTTAGGCTTTATAACCTAATGAAATATTTAAATAAAAATAATCAAATTACCCTGATTTGTGAGAAAAGATCTTACCAAACCCTATCTGACATAAAGCAAGTAGAACAAGTCTGCGATAAGGTTATAACGGTTGATAGAAAAAAACAGTGGAGTATAGCAAATATCATAAAAGCTCTTTTTTCAGTCCACCCGTTTTTAATAGTAGGGCATATGAATAAAAATTTAAAAAAAGTAATAAAAGAAGAGCTTGAAAGAGAAATATATGATCTTATACATGTAGAAACATCATATATTTATCAAAACCTTCCCAGAGTTAATATTCCCGTTGTATTGGCAGAGCATAATGTTGAATACCTTATTTATAAAAGATATTTAGGCAAAGTAAACCCAATCCTTAGGAATTTCCTATATCCGGATGTAATAAAGCTTAAGATAGAGGAGTTATCTGTTTGGAAGAAGGTTGATCGTCTCATCGCTGTTTCAGAAAAAGATAAGGATGAGATGGGAAGAAGAGATGTTATCGTAATCCCCAACGGAGCTGATACAGAAAAATTCAGACCGAAGAAAATAGATACAGAAAGAGAGCCAAAACGTCTTCTTTTTATAGGAGACTTTGTATATATTCAAAATCAAGACGCAGCGGAATGGTTGTTAAAAGATTTTTGGCCGGAATTAAAAAAAGTTTCGAAGAATCTCCCAATTGAGCTTCGAATTGTGGGAAAAAGAATTCCAAAGAGGATTAAAAATTTGAAGAGGACAAATATTGTTTTTGATGAAAATGCCCCATCAAACACAGAATCGATTTTTTCAAACGCTGAGCTTATGCTTGCTCCTATCAGGGTGGGGGGCGGAACCAGTTTAAAGATTATAGAAGCAATGGCTGTAGGTACGCCGGTAATTACCACAAGCATTGGCAACGAGGGCATACGGGGGAAAGACGGAACAAATATTATTATCGCCAATACTCCGTACGAGTTTGCTTTAAAAACTGTCGAGATTTTATCCGACTCTAAAAAATATGAGGAACTTTCAAGGAACGCAAGGACATTTATAGAAGAGAAATATGACTGGAAAAAAATTGCAAAAAAACTTGAAGGAGTGTATAAGGACTTAATAAAAAAAGAAAATGAATAAGCTTACTGTTTCCATTGTCAATTACAACGCCGGAGAATATCTTATTAAATGCCTAGAGAGTCTAAGGTCATTAAAAAACGAACTTAGTATGGATATAGTGGTAGTGGATAATGCCTCAATTGACTCAAGTATAAATGTGGCCAAAAAGAAATTTCCGGAATTTAAATATATTATCAATAAAAAAAATTTAGGCTTCGGAAAAGCCCATAATCTCGCAATCAAAAATGCAAAAACACCGTATATATTAGTGCTTAATCCTGATTGTAGAATGGGCAAAGGTGTAATCCCATATCTATATGAATTCATGGAATCCAATAAGGATGTCGGAGTCTGTTCTTGTAGAGTCGAAAAAGAAGACGGAAGTTTGGATAAGGCATCTCACAGGGGTTTTCCGACGCCTTGGGCATCTTTTCTCTACTTCTTTCTAAAAAACGATAGGTTGTATCATTTAACTGATAGAAACATGTCCGCTCCTCATGAAGTGGATTCTGTAGTTGGTGCCTTTATGTTTTTAAGAAAAAAAACACTCGATGAGACCGGACTGTTTGATGAAGACTACTTTCTTTATGGAGAAGACATTGACCTTTGCTACAGAATAAAAGAAAAGAGTTATAAGGTAATGTATGTTCCGGAAGTGAAAATAATTCATGCAAAAGGAGTGTCAAGCGGTATTAAAAAACATAGTCAAGAAAAATCAATTGCCAGCAAACATTCAAAATTTGTTTCAATAGGGTTTTTCTATTCCACGATGAA
>JACOXV010000030.1 GCA_016182225.1 Candidatus Levyibacteriota bacterium | reverse complement strand
GAGTGCTCTTTTTATCATCATCTGGAATCCTTTTTTTGAAAGACTTTCCGATAATTATACTTATATTCTGCGTCTTATACCGACGGGAGTAGAAACGATAGCGTTCGCTTATTCGATTGCCTCTATTCTTAATCTATTTTTACTTTTATTCTTTCTCAACAGAAGGATAAAGGGAATTTTTAATAAAGAAAAGTTTTTTCTACCACAAATAAAAATTTTTGTTTCATCGGTAGCAATGGGTTTTGCATTGTATATTCCCATAAAACTTTTAGATCAATTGGTTTTTGATACGACAAGAACAATCAATCTTATTCTTTTAACTGGAATTTCAAGTCTTGCAGGATTTAGTCTTTATCTTTTTCTGACATGGTTTTTTAATGTTTCAGAAGCAAGTACATTCCTGCTTTTATTTAGGCGACTAGGTAATTGGAAGGAGCTTTTGGGCAAAAGCGAAAGAATTATTGAAACAAAGCCTTAATTGTCCAAAATGAACCCAAGTAATATTAGAAATTTCGCAATTATTGCACATGTCGATCATGGCAAATCAACGTTGGCAGATAGGCTTTTGGAGAAGACGAAAACTATTTCAAAGGATAAGATGAAGGAACAGTTTTTGGATCAAAATCCAATAAGTAGGGAACGGGGAATTACCATAAAACTTGCACCCGTAAGAATGGTTTATAAAATTCCAAATCCTAAATTTCAAATCCCAAACAATTCCAAAATTCAAAATACAAATGTTCGAAATAGCTTAGAATTTAGAAATTCGGATTTAGGGTTCGCAGATTCAGAATATATTCTGAATCTGATTGATACTCCCGGACATGTTGATTTTTCCTATGAAGTGTCCCGCACTCTAGCTGCATGTGAGGGAGCTATTTTGTTAGTAGACGCAACACAAGGAGTACAGGCCCAGACAGTAGCACATTTTTATTCAGCAAAAAAAGAAAATCTCACAATTATTCCTGTAATTAACAAAATAGATCTTCCAACAGCAAAAATAGAAGAAACAGCGCGCCAGCTTGAGGAAATGTTTGGTTTCAAAAAAGACGAGATAATAAACATTTCTGCAAAATCAGGAGAAAATGTAGATAAACTTCTTGAGAAAATAATAGAAAAAATACCGCCTCCAAAAGGGTCAAGTGAATCCCTCAAAGCTTTAATTTTTGATGCTTTTTATGATGAGCATAGAGGTGTAATAGTTTATGTGCGAATAGTTGATGGGATTATTAAGAAAGGAGACAGAATTAATTTTTTTCAAAGCAATACCTCTTCGATCGCTTCCGAAGTAGGCTATTTTATCCCAAATCTTTCTGAGAGAGAATCTATTTCGGTGGGAGAAATCGGATATATTGTTACTGGAGTTAAAGATATAAGACTTGCAAGAGTAGGAGACACCATTTACAGAAAGGGAGAAGACATAGATCCTCTTACCGGATATTCGAAGCCAAAACCTATGGTTTTTTTCGGAATGTATCCAAAAGAATCGAGCAGCTTAGGAAAGCTTAGAGATGCTCTGAATAAAATTTCTCTAAATGACACTTCGATCACATTTACAGAAGAATACTCCTCTTTTTTAGGGAGCGGTTATAGAGTGGGTTTTCTCGGGCTTCTGCATGCCGAGATTATAAAGGAGAGGATGGAAAATGAAGAAAGATTGGATATCCTTCTTACTATGCCACATGTTTTGTATGAAGAAGACAGCGATGGTCATATAAGAGAGCCTTATATTGCTCTCACAATTTATACTCCTAAAGAATATGTAGGATCTATTATTAGTCTTTGTGAAAATAAAAAAGGAAAATTGTCTGATCTTTCATACTTTCAGAATAATGCTGTTATTAAATATGAAATGCCCTACACAATGCTTGTTAGAGGAATAGCATCGGATATAAAAAGTCTTTCATCGGGATTTGCCACGATCGATTACGAACACTTAGGTTTTAAAGACGCCGATCTTGTTAATATAGAGATTTTAATAAATGGGCTGTCAATAGATATTTTGTCAGAAAGAGTCTATAGGGACGAAGCTTTGTATAAGGCTCGTCAAAAAACGCAGAAATTAAAGGAAACCTTACCTCGCCAGCAATTTCGGCAAATTATTCAAGCTGTTGTGGGTGGAAATATTTTGGCTCGAGAAGAAATTTCCCCATACAGAAAAGACGTTTTAGCAAAAATGTCAGGAGGAGACAGAACAAGAAAAGACAAATTATTGGAAGCGCAGAAAAAAGGAAAAGCAAAACTTAATCAAACCGGAAAAGTAAGCCTACCTCAAGAGGTTTTATACTCGCTTATTAAAAGTTAAAGTATGAAGAAGAGAATTGCTCCAAGACTTACCAGTATTGCCCCCAAGAATCCAACTCCCATAACAGCCAAATTTGGACCAGTAGGTGGAATTGGAGTAGGAGTTGGAGAAGTTTCTATTTGGTCTCCAGTCACAGTAATTGTTTGTTTGCATGAAGTATCGGAGCTTGTAGAATCAAGATCATCGGTAAGAATAGCAGAAGCTGTATATTCGCCTGGCTCATTATAAGTATGGGAAGTGATAGAATTTACTGTTTCAGAACCGGTTCCGCCTGACTCAGTGATATCTTCAAGTTCTCCATCTCCGAAGTTAAGCGTGATTTTGGAAATAGTTCCATCAGCATCGCTTCCTTCAACAGTAAATTCAACAGGGAAAGGAGCCTCGCCCTCTGTTTCATCTGTTACGCTTAGGTTTGTGCATTCAGGCGCTTTATTAGTTGTTTCATTTGTTGTTTCTGCACCTGTATCGCCGGTATCTTCCTCATCCGCTCCTGTTGGGCTAGGCGATGGGCTAACGCTTGGTGATGGTGAAGGAGATGGGGACGGACTGGGGCTAGGCGATGGGCTAACGCTTGGTGATGGTGAAGGAGATGGGGTAACTGTCCCTCCTTCAGATATTGTAAGATTGGCAGGCAATGTATCTTGTAAAACATCTTCTTGTGAAACATCTACAGGGCCGATAGATCTCACAATTGATAAATTTTCATCAAAAACTATCTGCGTAGGAGCAGTTGTAGTAGGAGAAATAGTATCAAAAGTAAGGGTACCCACTTTTGTGGTTTGGGAAATTACTTTAGTATCGTCTCCTTCTGCAGAGAAGACTACGGAGAAGGTGTCTCCCTCAACAGTAGGTCCATCCAAAACACTTAATTTTAGGCTAGGATCTTTTACAAAACTCTCTGGTACTGCCTTAAGTTTTGTGGAGTCAAAATTAATCACAATTTTAATGAAATTAATTTGATTAACTCCGGGATTTACCAATACGTCAAAGCTGGCTTTTTCTCCTACGGCTACTGTATCTTCACTTGGAGTAAGAGATATGGTAGTGGATGCCTCTGCTCTGGTACGAACTTCTTGTTGTTGTTGTACTAAGAAAACGGTAAGAGGAATCGCGATAATAAGAACGGAAATAAACCCTAAAATTATAAGGTTTCTTCTAGAAAAGCTAGGAAATGAAAAACTTCGCACTCTAAAGCTTATCGTATAGAAAATTTACTTACTATGTCAAGGAAAGTATTGACAGGGAAATTATTTTGTAGTATAAATTAGCAGACAAAATGTCTGACTGATACCCGCCTGCCGGCTCGCCTCGCGTCGAAGCGGGCAAGGCAGGTTTTTAGATAAATTTTATGGCAGTTAATAAGAAAAACATAAATATAAAACCACTTTTCGATAATGTTTTGGTAAAGCCTCTTGAGGCAGAACAGAGAACAGAAAGTGGAATTCTGCTTCCAGACAGTGTGAAAGAAAAACCTCAAGTGGGACTTGTTATGGCAGTTGGACCAGGACAAATTACCCCAAAAGGTGAAAAAATTGAGATGACAGTTAAAGTCGGACAGAAAGTTATGTATAAAAAATGGGGTGGAGATGAAGTTAAAGTGGATTCTCAGGAGTGGATGATAGTTAAGCAAGGAGATATACTAGCCGTCGTAGAATAGCGTCTAGCAATTAGCGTTTAGCGTTTAGTTTTTGACTAGACCCTAGACGCTAGTATCTAAACGCTAGGAAATATGGCAAAGAAACTAATTTACGCTGAAGAAGCACGACAAAAATTACAAAGCGGAGTTGACCAGCTGGCAAAAGCCGTCGCTACTACTCTTGGGCCAAAAGGAAGAAATGTTGCCTTGGATAAAAAATGGGGAGCACCAAGTGTTGTCCATGATGGGGTAACGGTTGCAAAAGAAATAGAGCTAAAGGATGAGTTTGAGAACATGGGAGCACAGCTTGTTAAAGAAGCAGCTAGTAAAACAGCGGACGTTGCAGGGGACGGAACAACTACAGCAACAATTCTTGCCCAAGCAATAGTGGATGAAGGAATTAAAAATATAACTGCCGGTGCAAATCCTATGCTTTTAAAAAAAGGATTGGAGGAGGCAAGTAAAGCAGTTGTCGAATTTATTAGAGCTAAAGCAAAGACCGTAAGCATAAAAAACGCTCCGGAAATTTCACAAATTGCTACTATTTCGGCCAGTGATGATGAAATCGGAAAACTTGTTGCCGAGGCGCTTCAGAAAGTAGGCAAAGACGGCGTAGTTTCCGTTGAAGAAGGAAGAGGTTTATCTACAGAGATTGAGTATAAGGAAGGAATGGAGTTTGATAAAGGATATGCCTCAGCTTACTTTGTAACAAATCCTGATAAAATGGAAGCTGAAATAGAAAATCCTTATATTCTCATAACAGATAAGAAAATTTCAAATCTGCAAGAACTTCTTCCGTTCCTCGAAAATTTAGTAAAAGTTTCAAAAGATTTAGTAATTATTGCTGATGAAATTGAAGGAGAAGCATTAGCCACTTTAGTTGTAAATAAGCTTCGAGGAACATTTAACACTCTCGCGATAAAAGCTCCGGGCTTTGGGGATAGAAGAAAAGAAATGCTTGAAGATATAGCAATCCTCACCGGTGGAACTGTTATTTCAGAAGACACAGGAAGAAAGTTTGACTCAGTAACGGTTGAAGACTGCGGAAGGGCAGATAAGGTTTGGGCAGATAAAGAAACGGCCCGAATTATTGGAGGAAAAGGGAGTTCTACAGCGCTTAAAATAAGAGTATCACAAATTAGAAGAGCAGTTGATACAACAACATCCGAATTCGATCGGGAAAAACTTCAAGAAAGATTAGCAAAACTTTCCGGCGGAGTTGCAGTAATAAATGTCGGAGCCGCAACAGAAATCGAAATGAAAGAAAAGAAAGAACGAGTTATCGATGCAGTTGCAGCAACAAAAGCGGCACTTGAGGAAGGTGTGGTTGCCGGTGGAGGAGTTGTTTTGCTTGAGGCAATCAAAGTTCTTGATCCAAAGCTTCTAAAGAATGTTCCGGGAGATAGTGATCAAGCCACAGGAGTGAGCTTATTAAGAAAGGCCTTAGAATCGCCTGTAAGAAAACTGGCGGAGAATGCAGGAATAAACGGCGATGTTGTTATTGATAATATAAATAAACAGGAAGCAGGCTTTGGCTTTAACGTTTTGACAGGCAATTATGTAGACATGATCAAAGAAGGAATTATTGACCCAGCGAAAGTAACAAGATCAGCCGTTGAGAATGCCGTATCTGTTGCAACAATTTCCTGAAGAAAAACCCGCTATGCCCCAAATGCCTCCCGGCGGAATGGACTATTAATATTTAACTTTCATTCCCTCTTGTGATAGAATCCCAAGTTGTGGTTGGTCCGGAACAACAATATGATCAAATTGCTCCTGATATAGACATACCTGATCAGGATTCAGGCGGAGAAGTTATATCTCTTGAAAAAAGACCTGCTGGAGAAGAGTCGGTAGTTGGAGATTCTTGGGAACAATTTCAGGCAAGGCTTCACAGATATACTATTTTTACCCCAGATCAAGAAAGATTCGTTTTCACCGCTAGACAACAAGGATTGTCTTTGGAAGCTGTAATGGACTCTTCATTATTTGAATTCCCAGAAGGAAGTGAAAAGGCAGAAAAATTTGGAAATGCTTTTGCTGATAGCAGAACTGTTGATGACTTCATAGTTATTTGCAATCTTCCTTTAGTTGTTAGTATTTCTAGGGGATATAGAGGAGAATATATGGACTTGGTACAAGAAGGAGTAATAGGTCTTTTAAAAGCAATCGAACGATTTGATCCTGATAGAGGAAATAAGTTTTCTACTTATGCCACGCCTTGGATTAGACGAGAAATTATGGATTACAAACATCGAAAACAAAGGTTAATCCGTATTTCTAGGAGAATATCAGAAGGAATTGCTTCGGTATCCGCTTTTATAAACGGCTTAAATGGAGTAACTCCAACAGAGGATGAACTATTTGAGGAATTAATTAGAAGGGGATATTCGGTATATGAGGCAGAAGATATCGTAAAATATTTTCCAAAAGATAAACCTCCTGTCTCTTTGACAACCGAACTACGGAGAACTAGGAACCAAGTGTTAACGTTAGCGGATACCATTCCTGATCCATCTACACCAACAGAAGATAATATAGTGAATAGAGTGACATTGGTTTCCGCTCTACGATCAATGGATGTTTTATCGGCTCAGGTAGCAGTGCTTCGTTTTGGACTGGATGATTCATGCGGAGAGATTGGGAGAGCTTTGGGAATATCACGCCACGCAGTTAGAAGACTTGAGCCTCATATTATCGAAAGACTTAGGGAAATGTTAAAAGTTATAGAACCTCAAGATACTCCCGGCAGTTGATTTGCTAAGTCTTT
>JACOXV010000029.1 GCA_016182225.1 Candidatus Levyibacteriota bacterium | reverse complement strand
GGAGACTGGACCCATCCGCTTTGGCTTCGAGAAATAAGGAATGTTCTAAAAGAAGAAAATGAAGGAATATTTACTTTAAGCGACGGGGAAGAAAAAACCCACTTCATGTTATCTGTTGAAGTTTCAAGTATTTATTCTCAGGGAGGGAAAGTAAGAAGAATTCATTGTTTGATTTTTTCTCCATCCTTTGAGACGTGCGAGAAAATCAATAATGAGCTTTTAAGACGAGGAGCGAATCTTACATCTGATGGCCGCCCGATTGTTGGAATACCTACCAAAAATCTCCTAGAACTTGTTCTATCGGTGGATAAAGAAGCATTCATAATTCCCTGCCACGTCTGGACACCTTGGTTTTCTTTGTACGGCTCAATGTCTGGCTTTGACAGTATAGATGAATGTTTCGGCGAATACTCCAAGGAAATCTTTGCAATTGAAACAGGTCTGTCTTCGGACCCCTCAATGAACTGGAGAATCAAGGAGTTGGATGATCGCTCTATTGTTTCTTTTTCTGATGCGCATAGCCCGATGAAGATGGGGAGAGAGGCCACAGCATTTGATTTAGTTAAGCTTTCTTATAAGGAAATTAAGAATGCACTTAAAAGATCGGGGAAATCTAAGATTTCTTATACGATTGAATTCTATCCGGAAGAGGGAAAATATCATTATGATGGACACCGAAATTGCAAAGTAGTCCAAAGTCCCAAAGAAACCAAAGAGAATGGAAATATTTGTCCCGTATGCAAAAGACCGCTTACCGTTGGGGTAATGTATAGGGTAGAGGAGCTCTCAGGAAGAGAGGAAAAATTTGAGGATAAACCAAACGCCGGCGGATTGGTCTGGGCAGTCGATCCATCCAGGAATCATCCTCCTTTTGTAAAGCTCGTTCCTCTTAATGAAATTATTGCCGAGGCCATAAAATCCCCTGTAACAAGCCCAAAGGTTAAGAGGATTTTTGAGGATTTGGTATCTGAGTTTGATTCAGAGATGGAGATATTACTTAAAAAAGACATAAATGAATTGAAAGTTAAGGCTGGAGAAGAAATAGCAAGTGCAATCCAGAAAGTTAGAAAGGGGGATATTTACATACAACCTGGATATGACGGAGAATACGGTATTGTCAAAATTTCCTCCGACGCCTCCGAAGGGACTATGGAGGACAAGGAACCAAAAAGTTTAAGTTCTTCCCAAAACCAACTTGGCCTTGACTTTTAAATCTGCTAAATGCTAGGCTGAAAATGATAGGGCCCGCCTTCACAGTTTAACAACTGTTTCGGCGAGGCAAGAAGGAGGTGAATAAATTGGATCAAATCGTAAAACCCTTAGAGAATTTATATGCAAAAGCTCCTGCCCTTCCTGTCGGCGCGCGAGAATTTATAGTAAGCGTTACGCCATGGCTTTCTTTAATTTTTGGAGTTCTAACAGTATTGGCATCTTTGTCGGCATTTGGAATAAGCGCCATTTCCTCACCGCTTCTAGCACTTGGAGGAACGTCTCCAGTTATGCTTATGCTTATTGCCGTATTCGGACTCGTAGAGGGAGTCTTAATGGTTGTCGCATTTCCATCTCTCAGAAAAAAACTTCTTAAAGGATGGAATTTAATATTTCTGGTGGAGCTGATATCAATAGTTGACTCAATATTTAGCTTTAATCCAGCAGCATTTATAGTAGATCTTATAGTCGCGGCAATTGTTTTTTATTTCCTTTTCCAGATAAAACCATACTATAAAAAATAGCTTAAAGCTCTTAATAAAGTTGAAGAATTATCTTGTAGATTTCTCGTGATATAATTTCTGTGCTCGTCTTATGAAATTGATTGTTGGATTAGGTAATCCCGGAGAAAAATACGAAAAAACCCGCCACAACTTAGGCTTCCTTGTGCTAGAGCAGTTTCTTAAAAATTTTTCAGAGGTAAAAAATACTGTTTGGGATGATAAGAAAAAATTTAAAAGTAATATAGCCGAAATAGGATGGAATTCAAGGAAAAGAAAAACTCTTGAAAAAGTAATTCTTGCTAAACCCCAAACCTACATGAATAATTCCGGAATGGCTGTTTCTCTTCTTGCCTCTTTTTACAAAATTAAACCAGAAGATATCTGGATAATTCATGATGAAATTGATTTGCCGGTCGGAGCGATGAAAATACGCCTTGGGGGGTCAGCGGCTGGGCATCACGGCATAGATTCGATAATTAAAAGCCTGGAAACTGATAAGTTTTGGAGATTCAGGCTTGGAATAGGACATTCGAAAGGAAAAGAGAAGATAGTAAAAACCAAGATAGGCAGTACCACGGATTTTGTTTTGGGAAATTTTTCAGGAGCTGAGCGCTCAAAAATGAAAGTTTTGATAAAGAAAGCGGTCAGGGCACTTGAAACAGGCCTAGAAGAAGATCTGCGAAAAGCAATGAACCAATTTAACACCAAGTAGCCCTAAATTGTCGCAGCTTGCTATAATTAGAAAATGAAATATCTTTTCCTCGACGAATCAGGAGATTTAGGCTTTAATCCAAAAAAGAAAAACTCAAAATATTTCGTAATAACAATACTTTTTACTTCGGATAAGAAGCCTCTTGAACTTATAGTTAAAAAGATTCACAAGAATCTAAGAAAGAAAGTAAAAAATTAAGCGGCGGAGTTTTACACAGCGTAAAAGAAAAGCCAATTACAAGAAAAAGGCTTCTAAAATTATTAGCAGACAAAGATGTCTCTATTATGACTATATATTTGAATAAGTCTAAAGTTTACACGCATTTACAGGATGAAAAACATGTTCTTTATAACTATGTTGCTAATATACTTCTCGATAGAATTATGAAAAGGCATTTAGATAAAGATAGAGAAGTTATTCTAATTGCGGCAAGAAGAGAAACTAATAAATTCTTAAATGCGGGTTTTTAAAGGTTATCTAGAAAGTCAATTGAAAAATAAGCATAGGGCTGTAATTAAAGTAGAAATAAAATCTCCAAGCGAAGAAAAAGCATTACAGGCCGTGGATTTTGCAAGTTGGTCTATTTTTAGGAAATACGAACATGGAGATAGTTCTTATTATCTGCTTATTAAGAAAGTAATTGTTGAAGAGAATCCTCTTTTCCCTTAAAACGCAAAACCTTAGCCGCTTTTAAGAGGAACCATCCGGAACCCCACGACTAAGGAATTAATTGCAAATCTATTATACACCAATTGTTTTCTTAAGGCAAAATTGGATTGACTCTACAATCTTTTCAAAGCTTGACAAAAAAATCTTGACTTTTACTACTACTACTACTACACTTTAATTAATGGATCCACAACCACCAGATTTACCAAGACCAGAAGTTTCAGAGCCTCAAGAAGTTGTAACAACTACTGAAACAAGTCCATTGTTAAAATTAATAGAAGCTCAAAAAGAAGTTGATAGAGCACGAGAAGCCACATTTAGAACCTATCTTGAAACGACAGATAAGGCCAAAAAATTAGCTGAGCTAGTTGAAGGACGTTTACCTATAGCGCCTAGAACGAGAGATACAGATTTTCCAGCTAGAAAAGGAGTTTTAACTACTTCTGAAGGGAGAGAAATAGAAATGAGAATAAACCTATTTGATCAAGAAGCAAGTGAGCTGGACAGACTGAGATTTGCCGATCCTGCAGATCCTGAAAGAAGTGTCATGATTACTCTTACTGGCGTAAGATTAGGATTTAAAGACAACGCTCTTGTCGTAAAAGGAGGAGACTATGACTGGGCTAAAGAATGGGTGGATGAGCCACCCGATCGAGATCCGCTGGATGCGGCGAGAGAAGGGCTCGATTATTTTCTGCAGCATGCCGATGAATTAAGACTTGTCGAGCCTGCGCAGCCAGGAGGGCAGACGCCGCCGGCGCCAAACACTCCACCAACTCCTCCCACTCAGCCAGCCCCTTCTGTTTGAGTTCGCTCCACATATATTAGTACAGATATACCAATATATTTGCAGTGAGGCCGTTTTGCTATAATCGGAATTGTGAAATCAATAGGAAAGATTCTAAAAAACTATAATCCCCAGGAAGATAAATATATTTCGCGGGAGTTTCAGGCTTATGGGATTCATTTAGCTGAAGAACTAGATGATTACAAACACAGAGGTCTTTATATCCGACTTGCCAAAACTCACCCCCGCGCACTTTTGGAAAAAGCATTTACTTTTTGTGTTGATTCAAATGCTAAGAATAAAGGCGCTCTTTTTATGTGGCGTTTGAAGCAACTCAAATCACAAAACAAAGGTTGAAGTCACAGGCGCTCAGGTCGCTTACAAAATTTTCTTGGACTCGCTTCGCTGCAACAATTGCCATCCTGCGAAAATTTCGCGAGCTCCCCGCGCCTCTCGTTTGATATTGGATTTTTGAAATTGTACACTTAGCCTAGTGCCCAACAATAAACATTTCAAGCGTCAGTACCTACTTGTCTTTTTAATCTCTATCATTCTCATATTTCTTTCTTTTTACTTTCGGGATGAGCTTGCAAGTCTTGGGTCTTGGGGTTTACTTGGGATATTTATAATTAACGTAGTTGGTTCAGCTACGCTTTTTTTACCAGCCCCAAGCATTGCAGCCGTTTTTGCGGGGGGGATTGTCTATAGCCCAATAACTGTCGCAATAATCGCAGGATTAGGCTCCGCAATAGGAGATATGGTAGGTTTTGTCTTAGGACATTCCAGTAAGCACATTTTTCTTAAAAAAGATTCATTTTGGTACAAAATTTTCAAAGAGACGTTTCATAAGTTCGGTCCACTTTTTATCATTGTTTTTTCTTTCATACCAAACCCTGTATTTGATGCTATAGGCATTTTAGCAGGGCTTTTTTCTTATTCTCCGAAAAAGTTCTTTATATACGTTTTAATAGGAAGATTCCTCCGAAACTTATTCCTTGCATATCTTGGCTCCGCAATCTAGGTCTTGCGCTGAGGTCGCTTACAAAATTTTCTTGGACTCGCTTGCCTGCATAAAGCCGTCCTGCGAAAATTTCGCGAGTTCCCCGCGCTCATAATTTTTAATATTTTCTATGTGTATTTACTTTTTACTATTTACTATTTAATATATCTAACGTGGTTCATGTAATAATCTCCGGACAAGTACAGGGTTTGGGTTTTAGGCGATTTGTAAGGAATAAAGCCCGAGAGCTAAATGTTAAGGGTTGGGTAAGAAACTTACCTGATAGAAGAGTCGAGGCAGTTTTGCAAGGTAGGACCAAGGATGTCGAAAAAATGATTGAATTTTGCAGAAAAGGCTCTTTTCTGGCAGATGTAGTAGACATTCAAATAAAAGAAATAGGGGATGAAGAGTTTGAAGGTTTTGAGATAACGTATTGAGCTGTTCAGAAAATCAGTGTTTCAGATTTTCCAGATTGCTGACTCTCTGATCGTCTGATTCTTCCGGCAATCCGAGTAATCATCCGAGTATTCTGAAAAATCTAGCCTCGTTTTGCTATATATGCAGCAATTACTGTAGTTATTGGAACTGCCAGGATTAGACCAATGCTTCCGGCGAGGGTTCTTATTACTTCTTCAATTATTGTTTCACTGTTAAGTATCACCCAATAAGGAGAATTAGCGGGATTTAATTCAAATAAGATAAAAAGAGATGCTGATTGAGTAGTTGTAATATCGTCCAGGACTCCAAGTGCACCGATTATAATTCCTCCGAGAAGAAGACCTTGTGCCTTTATACTTGAGGGACCAAGTTGAAGCATGAAATTTTCTTCGTTTCCAAGGCCCGATAGATTTAAAAATTTAACAAAAAATGTGCCTAAAACTCCTACAATTATCAACGAAAGAAAAGTAGAAACAACAGCCACTGTTGTTTTTTTGGAAAGCCCGTGAGCAAGATAGATTGTGATTACCATTATGATTAGTGATCCCAGGATGCTTATTAATAGTGGATCCTCTCCTTTCAGGATTTGAGGAACTATGAAAAGCATTAGGATAGCAAGGCTTACGAACATTCCCATAATTGAGCCTACCCCTTTAAAACCAGCAACAATTACGACAAGAAGAAAAAATCCAATTATTGCAAAGACAACGAAGGAAAGCCTATACCTATCCCATATAGAATAAGATTTTTTTCCAAGATAATCTGTGAGTTCTAGTGCAACTATTTTTTCTCCTACTTTAAGGCTTTTTTGTTCTCGAACATTAGGTGATCCTGCGTTTTCTATTCTTACAGTTTTGCCTTTGTTTTTTCCTTCAAGCTCTTTAACTTCTAAAATTTGGTAAAAGTTCTGATGTCCTACGACGTCTTTTGTGCCTTGGTCGATTATTTTTATAACCTCTGCTTTAAAATATCTTTCAGTTGGAGGCTTGAATTCCTGCGCGTGTGTTGTTTGAACAAGAAACAAAAATAGAAAAATAATCAGTAGGGGAATTATCTTTTTTACCACAAAAAGTATTATAACAAACATTTTTAGATTTATGATATTATTGCTTTTATGAACGATTTTTCATTGCTTTTATACATATTGATTTTCATACTGATAGGAAGTGTTTTTTCCTTAATCGGGGGAGTTTTACTGTTGATTAAAGAGAAGAAAACTCTTAAATATTCTCATTTTCTAGCAGCTTTTGCCGCAGGAACGCTACTGGGGACAGTATTTTTTGATCTTTTTCCCGAAGCAATTGAAGAAGGAGAGCACGTAGTAGAAGACGGTTTGTCGGGCGAGGTTAATATATTTTTCTGGACGCTTATTGGGATTTTAGGGTTTTTTCTGCTCGAGCGATTTGTTCACTGGTTTCACCATCATCAGCACAAACTTGAGGAAGGAGTAAAACCTACAGTTCCTTTAATAATATTAGGAGACAGCGTTCATAACTTTATAGATGGAGTTGCAATTGGCGCCACTTTTTTAGTCAGTATTCCCTTGGGAATTGTTACTACGCTTGCTGTTGCAGCGCATGAGATTCCGCAAGAGATTGGAGATTTTGGAATACTTCTGCATAAAGGTCTGCGAAGAAAAAAAGTTTTGTTTGTAAACTTCTTTAGTGCCTTGACTGCAATAGTAGGAGGCCTAATTTCTTTTGCATTAGGGGGAAAAATTGAAGTATCCATTCCAATTCTTTTGGCAATAACGGCCGGTTTTTTTATATATATTGCTGCATCTGATCTGATTCCAGAAATTCATCATGAGAATAGGAAAGGATTTGCTGTTATTGAAACGGCACTATTGTTTGCCGGAGTTACTACGATTTGGGTATTCATAACACTTCTTGAAGGCATTGGAGGCCACTAAATTATCTTCTTCTGATTTCACAAGCAACAATTGACAGTTTCCAAAGAGTGTAGATTGCGGAGAATAAAAGTAGCGCTATAGCCAAAATATTAAACTCAATTCCCATAAACGGCAGGATTTGTAAACTTGCTGATGTAATTCCTAAGATAGAAAGAACAGAAAGACCGCATGTACTACATCCTGCAGCAACTAATCCAAGAATTGTCCCTCCTCCCACAGATAGTCTTACTTTTTGATTTTTAAGTCTTCCGAGAGTTTTTATCAATAAAACAAAATTTACTCCTACTAAAAATGAAGTAATGAGAAGAAGAATGAAGTCATTGGTAGACAAAGCAGTAGCTAGTCCAATCAAGAATTCGGAAAAAAGTTTAAGTTTGTAAAAAATTGAATAGCCGTTTGTGACTGAATAGGAGAAAAGGATATTATTAGAAATAAAAGTATAAAGAAAAAGATAAGCAAAAAAGAAAGAAAGTATAAGGATAATTGATCTAAGAGATAATAATTCCTCGCGAAAAGTTTTTAAAATAGAGGGGGACATCAAGCTTCTACTTTGCCAATTCCTGGTCAATGATCGTTTTAAATGCACTATATGGCTGTGCTCCGGATACCAGTAGCCCGTTTATATATGTAGCCGGTGTTCCTTGGACTCCTACAGTAGTTCCTTCTGCTAAATCGTCTTTTACCGTCTTTTCGAATTTTCCAGACTCTACGCAGGATTTAAGGTTTGCTCCGCTTATTCCAACTTCATCTGCAAGACTTGCAAAAGTAGTTAATGCATCTGCTGCTGCTTGAGGCTCCCATTTTGCTTGATTTTCAAATAACTTATCGTGCATTTCCCAGAATTTACCCTGTTCATTGGCGCATTCTGATGCTTCGGCAGCCTTCTCCGCATTTGCATGAAAATCCAGGGGATAGTGTCTGTATGCAAATTTAACTTTCCCAGTCTCTACATACTCTTTTTTAATTTGAGGAAGAGTCTCTTTCCATAATTGTTCACAGAATGGACATTGAAAATCAGAAAATTCTATGATAGTAACTTTAGCATCTTCTTGTCCAAGAACAGGGAGATGCCCCTCTTTAACATCTACAGGTCCTGTTGGGACTTGAGCAGTGGTGTCATTGGCAACTGTCCCTGCTGTATTAACAGTGCCTTGACCATTTTCAAGATATTGAACTTTTGTAAACAAAATTCCAAGAAGGAAAGAGGCAATTATAAGTAGGACTACTAGAACCGGCGCATAATTTTTTCCTGATAGCTTAGATAAGTTTGAGAGGTTTGGTATAGGAAGGGTAACTGTTTTTTTTGGCATAGATTCTATTAAAAAGTATTAGCATTTTTTTGTCAAGCCCCACTTCTTTACTGGGAATTAATTGACAAAAATATTTCCCGTCTGTTATTCTCTATAAACAATGAGTGTAGTTTTAACAGATTCTTCATTTGAACAGGAAGTTTTAAAATCAGAAAAAGTAGTACTTGTTGATTTTTGGGCGGAGTGGTGTGCTCCTTGTAAAATAGTAGAGCCGGTTATAGAAGAGCTTACAGAAGAATATAAAGATAAAATAAAAGTAGGCAAAGTGAACGTCGATGAAAATCAAGTCTCTTCCAAATACGGCATAATGAGTATTCCAACGATTATGATTTTCAAAAATGGTCAGCCTGTTAAATCAATAATAGGTGCGCAAAGTAAAGAAAATTTCAAAAGAGCAATAGAAGAGGCCCTCGCGAGCTAAGCGCTGAGGTCGCTAGTAAAATTTTCTTGAACTCGCTTCGCTGCAATACTGCCGTTCTGCGAAAATTTCACCAGCTCCCCGCACTGCTCCATTTGATACTTGTGATACTTTTGATACTTGTGATACCCTTTAATTTATGTACGATGTCTTAAAACTTTGATTATTGCAGGTAGCAAGTGGGGAGGGCAACTTCAACTTACAACGGATGTTGAGAATTATCCCGGATTTCCTGAAGGCATTCAAGGCCCTGATCTAATGACTGCAATGCGAAAACAAGCGGAGCGTTTCGGAGCAGAAATTATTGAAAAAGATTTTGTTTCTGGCGACTTTACCCGTTCGGCAAGCTCAGGGCAAGGTGGACCATTTAAAGTTCGCGCAGGCGAAAACGAATATGAGGGCAAAAGTGTAATTATAGCAACTGGCGCAGATACAAAGTGGCTTGGAGTTCCAGGAGAAAAAGAAAAAATTGGCCGCGGTGTTTCTTCATGTGCGCCATGCGATGCGCCCTTTTTTAGGGGCAAAACCGTAATCGTAGTGGGCGGAGGAGACAGCGCAATGGAAGAAGCACTAGTTCTTACTAATTTTGCCCAAAGTATAATTTTAGTGCATAGAAGTGAAAGCTTTAGGGCAAGTGAGATTATGCAAAAACGAGTAAAAGAAAACCCCAAAATAAAAGCGATACTAAACACCGAGGTTAGAGAAATTTTGGGTGATCAAAGGGTGGATAAAGTGCGTTTGTTTAACAATCAAACAAATGAGGAGTCTGAAATGTCAATTGACGGAATTTTTGTGGCAATAGGTCACATCCCAAATTCAAACAAATTTGGCGGAATTGATACCGATGAGAGGGGTTTTATAAAAGTCAACGATCATTATAAAACAAATATCGAAGGTGTTTTTGTAGCTGGTGACGTACACGATGCGCAGTATAAACAAGCAGTAACCGCCGCCGGCTTCGGTTGTGCTGCAGCTTTGGAGGCACAATGGTGGTTAGCTGACAGAAACTATTCTTCTTAATTTTCCGGCTGCACCAATCTCGCCGTTCCCAAGGTTTACATCCTTGCGTCACGGTGTCGATGGTGGCGCGGCAAGCCGCTGCAGGATTTGGATGTGCCGCCGCACTTGAGGCAGAACGCTGGCTTCATAGATAAAATAGTAAGACTATTGGGAATAATTCAGTCGGTTTGACTTCTGTTTGTAAGGAGAGTAAAACTGCATTATAAAGATTGCCCGAGAGGAGGTGATAGAAATGGTAAAAAATCTTGAAAGCCTACTTATTGGTTCTCAAAACGCTACAAAACTGGCTAAATTTTATAAGGAAAAAGTCGGATTGAAACAAAGTTGGGACGCCGTTATGGGCGAAAATTCAAATGTTTATGGTTTTACTATTGGGAAAATGGATTTAGTAATCATGGATCATTCAGATGTTAAAGGAAAAAGCAAAGATCCGGCGAGGCTAATGTTCAACCTTGAGGTTGATAATATTGAGAAAGAATTTGCAAAACTAAAAAAAGCGGGTGTAAAAGTAGTCGCGAAAACTTATCACATAGAAGAATACGGTTATGTTGCTACTTTTGCAGATCTAGACGGAAACTATTTCCAATTGGTAAAAACAAAAGAATAATTGATCTGTGAAAAAAGTGGTTTGTTTGGGCAGCTTCGATTGCCAAGAGGTGGCGGAAAAAATTGAGCGTTTGACTTTTGCTTACCTGTTTGAAAGACTGGAATAGACCCGCCTTCTTTCTGCATTGCAGAACTTCGGCCTTCGGCTCGACGGAGTCAGCCTACGGCCAGACGAAGTCGGCGAGGCAAAGGAGGTGATTTAGATGAACTTTAACGCATTGATGAAAGAATGCACGAAACCGCATGCGTTGGCGCATTCAGTTAGCGGTGCAGGGATAGCACTTTTGGTTATATATTTTGTTCCGGCACTGGCTGTCTATGCTTTAATATTGGGCGTAGTACTATTGGTAGGAGGAATAGTCTGGGATTTCGTGTCAAATCCCGCTGCCAAAAAATCCGCCTAACTGAAAGTTAGTTTCAGAAGCTCTTCGTTACATCATATATTAATGTATGATATATCGATATATCATACAGTTTGGAATAAATTTATTTGGAATAAATTTATTTAGTGGTGAATAATTCAGCCCAATTCCTCGTTGACA